>NZ_JAWRXI010000149.1:0-278 GCF_046535075.1 Brevibacillus sp. SIMBA_040 | reverse complement strand
CTGGCCGTTGAGCCATTGATAGAGTTGCGCATTGCTAAAACGGGTGCGCAGAAAATCATAGCTGGCCAACGCCTGATCCTGGGCGACGCGGGCCTGGTTCAATTGCAGGGTGGTGGCGCGGGCCTGTGCTTCAAGCACCTGCATTTGTGCCTCGATCTGGGCAATTTCCAGCGTGGCTTGGTCACGGGCTTGCATCCATTCCTGGTGGCGGCGGCGGAAGTTTTCAGCGCGGTCCGTCGCCTCCGCAATGGTATGGAGCATCGCCGCCCTGGCTGAAG
>NZ_JAWRXI010000148.1:0-278 GCF_046535075.1 Brevibacillus sp. SIMBA_040 | reverse complement strand
AATCCTAAATAATCCCAAGACGAAGCATCAGTTGTCGCATTATTTGCCGTTATACTGAAGAAGTGAGGGTTTGGACTTGAAGGAGATGTTATTCCGCTCTTAGTAAGTGTAAATACATCATTGCTCGTATTGGTGATTGTTTGCGTAGTATTATTACCCAATGTCTGAGTAATTGCTGTAAAACTAACTCCCGGATTGTAGTTGAAAGAAGTAACATCTCCAACTTTATATTTCGGTAATGCTTTTCCTGCAATCTGAGCTGAAACTGTACCTGCAAA
>NZ_JAWRXI010000058.1:0-489 GCF_046535075.1 Brevibacillus sp. SIMBA_040 | reverse complement strand
GCGGGTGTTTCACGGAGTGGATATTATAATTATTTCTCGGTCAAGTCTCAGGAACAAAGAAAGCAAAAAGACGAAAAGGATGAAATTGTGAAAGAAATCATCTTAAAAGCCTTCCTCTTTAGAGGCCGTAAGAAAGGAGCTCGTCAAATTAAAATGACTTTGGCGGGTCAGTTTCAGGTTGTCTACAATTTGAAGCGTATTCGGAGAATTATGAAGAAATACGCCATTATCTGTCCAATTAGAAAGGCAAATCCGTATAGACGAATCATGAAAGCCACACAGGAACACCGAGTTGTATCAAACCTGTTAAACCGACAATTTAAACAAGATGTTCCAGGAAAAGTACTGCTGACGGATATCACCTATTTAACGTACGATAAAGGTCAGAAAGCCTATTTGTCCACAATAAAAGATGGGTCAACTAATGAGATCTTAGCTTACCATGTGTCAGACCGTATCACGATGGACTTAGCCACAGATACCCTTCTC
>NZ_JAWRXI010000147.1:0-278 GCF_046535075.1 Brevibacillus sp. SIMBA_040 | reverse complement strand
CATCCCGCTGACCGCTCTGGAGACAGAGCTTCCCGTCGGGGCAGCGGTGAGAGGTGGTGCATGGTTGGCGTCCGCTCGTGTCGGGAGAGGTTGGGGTAAGTCGCGCAACGAGCGCAACCCTTATCTTTAGTTGCCAGCATTCAGTTGGGCACTCTAGAGAGACTGCCGTCGACAAGATGGAGGAAGGCGGGGATGACGTCAAATCATCATGCCCCTTATGACCTGGGCTACACCCGTGCTACAATGGTTGGTACAACGGGACGCTAGCCCGCGAGGGT
>NZ_JAWRXI010000146.1:0-278 GCF_046535075.1 Brevibacillus sp. SIMBA_040 | reverse complement strand
CAGAAATTCGCGATGGTGATTGACGAGATCAACCGGGGAAACATCAGCAAAATCTTTGGCGAGCTGATCACCTTGATCGAATCTGATAAACGCGAAGGAGCTGTGAACGCCGTTTCTGTAGCTTTGCCGTATTCCGGCGAAAGTTTTTCGGTGCCAGCCAATGTCGATATTATCGGCACAATGAACACGGCAGACCGATCCCTTGCGTTGCTGGATACCGCGCTGCGTCGCCGGTTCGAGTTTGTGTCGGTGATGCCGGACGCTCGCGATGAGCCAGG
>NZ_JAWRXI010000145.1:0-278 GCF_046535075.1 Brevibacillus sp. SIMBA_040 | reverse complement strand
AGCAATGGCATCCTGGTCATCCAGCGGATAGTTAATGATCAGCCCACTGACGCGTTGCGCGAGAAGATTGTGCACCGCCGCTTTACAGGCTTCGACGCCGCTTCGTTCTACCATCGACACCACCACGCTGGCACCCAGTTGATCGGCGCGAGATTTAATCGCCGCGACAATTTGCGACGGCGCGTGCAGGGCCAGACTGGAGGTGGCAACGCCAATCAGCAACGACTGTTTGCCCGCCAGTTGTTGTGCCACGCGGTTGGGAATGTAATTCAGCTCCG
>NZ_JAWRXI010000144.1:0-279 GCF_046535075.1 Brevibacillus sp. SIMBA_040 | reverse complement strand
AGTGGCTTTTTTAATTTTAATTTTTATATTTGAGATATATTTTAATTAAAGATCCTTGAGTAGGATATTATTTTGTAACAAATCAAATGCTTTAATATGTTATTATTACTTTCTACTGCAGCTACAAAAACTGATGGTTCATTGTTCTTCAAGATAATTTTATTTATATATTTTATTCCCTCAATGATTGCTTTAATTAGAATACCGCTTATAAAGTTTAGATTTATTACGGTCTTACTTATTAATCTCTTTTTTGGATGGAGTGTTTATGGATGGTGG
>NZ_JAWRXI010000143.1:0-279 GCF_046535075.1 Brevibacillus sp. SIMBA_040 | reverse complement strand
CGGGACACCCTGGCGGGCTTGCGACGATTCACGCCAACGACTGCGAGGACGGGTTGGTTCGTGTCGGCCAACTGATGGAGGAGAACGAAGGTATCAAGGCTAATCCGCAGGTCATCGCGAATGCGATTGACTTGTGCATTTTCATTGAGAAGGAGACGGGTATCGACGCTGGCAGAAAGGTGCGGGAGTTGGCAGTTATCGAGGGGTATGACGTCGAAAAGCGGAAGTACATTCTTCATTATGTTTGATGATTTTTTTAAAGGAGGTTTCATGAAACCC
>NZ_JAWRXI010000142.1:0-279 GCF_046535075.1 Brevibacillus sp. SIMBA_040 | reverse complement strand
AATGTCTGTCCTGTTGGGTCTGTTCCTGCCGGATTATAAGCGCCTTGTTGTATTGGATCAAAGATTCCGGGTGTTGTAACAACCGTTCCGCCAATGGCAAAACTTCCTTGGGATTCTATAATTAAAGGATTCTGCTTTTTTAAAGTTTGTGCATTTAACGATAGCAACGAAATTGCAAAGAATGCTGAAATGGTTAAAACTTTATTGAAATACATATTCATATTAAATTTTTATCTGGTTATTTTACGCTCGCTTAACCATTTTACCATATTTGGGTCT
>NZ_JAWRXI010000057.1:0-500 GCF_046535075.1 Brevibacillus sp. SIMBA_040 | reverse complement strand
CCAGTTATCTGAAGCTTAGGAGCTTTTCTTGGAAGCATGGTATCAACCACTTCGTCGCCTAAAGGCAACTCGTCATCAGCTCTCGGCCTTAGAACCCCGGATTTACCTAAGATTCCAGCCTACCACCTTAAACTTGGACAACCAACGCCAAGCTGGCCTAGCCTTCTCCGTCCCTCCATCGCAATAACCAGAAGTACAGGAATATTAACCTGTTTTCCATCGACTACGCTTTTCAGCCTCGCCTTAGGGACCGACTAACCCTGCGTCGATTAACGTTGCGCAGGAAACCTTGGTCTTTCGGCGTGGGTGTTTTTCACACCCATTGTCGTTACTCATGTCAGCATTCGCACTTCCGATACCTCCAGCACGCTTTTCAACGCACCTTCGCAGGCTTACGGAACGCTCTCCTACCATGCGTGCAAAGCACGCATCCGCAGCTTCGGTATATAGCTTAGCCCCGTTACATCTTCCGCGCAGAGTCACTCGACCAGTGAGCTATT
>NZ_JAWRXI010000141.1:0-279 GCF_046535075.1 Brevibacillus sp. SIMBA_040 | reverse complement strand
AAAAATGTTCCCATCTAATACTATGGGTGGCTCGGGAAGCTATAGTAGCGTTGTTAATATTGCTAATACAGGAGGGTTACATTATCAGTGGGGAAGAAAAGACCCTATTCCGGTTATGTTTAACCCAGGCGCGAACTATAATTTTGGAGCTGGACTTAATCAAAATAGTGGTTTAAGCAGATATCCAATCAGTACGCAAAATGGTCCCATAACCATGGATTCTAATGGGAATGCTGTTATACCTTATACAACAGGAATAAACAATATTAACTATACAGC
>NZ_JAWRXI010000008.1:0-315774 GCF_046535075.1 Brevibacillus sp. SIMBA_040 | reverse complement strand
GTCTTAGGCTAATGGCTACTACTGCCTTCACCATTCGGGACTTTAACCCTAGAGATAACGCCCATGCTGGGCGCACAAGAAAAAACGATTATGAGATAAAACTCATAATCGTTTCATTTTCCTAATGACATGATCCCTATGAACGCCCCCACTAATACCCTCAATATCAGCTGAAATAAATATCTTCACTCTATAAACCTCCATATTTTATTTTTGAGTTACTGTTTTCTGCTATATTGACACAGCGTTTTGGGAAGAATGGAAACAGGATCAATATGCAGAACCTATCTTTATCACCATAAGAGACAATATTTTTCAAATTTATTTAGCTAAAAATCACGCTGGCTATTTTCATTTCATCTTCTTTCATACTAACTAATCTCTCTTCTAATAAATTCAATAGCCTCGCCAGAAGGCTCAAAGTCAACACAAACAGCAGATATTTCGCCTTTAATAGTTGTCTTAAAAAATACTGTTATCGGATTACCAGAATAGATTATTTCGAAATTTTCATAACCATCACACTTTAGTTCTGACCTTACACCTTTAAAACTCATTATTAGCCTATCCTTACAGGTTTCAATCTCCAATTCACCATAGCCCTTATTTTCATAGACTCCTACATAGTCCTCTAGATACTGTGATGAATTAGTTTCACGCTCTCGTCTTTCTTCTTTAGACTTCTTATGATTAACCTTATTAGCATGCATTAATTTATTTTTTGCCATATATCGGGCTGGCCAGTCAGTTTCAGGGTATCCAAGAATCCTATCATAAATCATAGCCGCTACGGCTATATGAAGTGATGTGTTTTCTAGATTTGATAAGAGAACTATACCAAGTTTTTCATTTGGCAAAATAGTCTGGAATGAGGAAAAGCCATCAATACCCCCAGAGTGTTGAAAACAAAGGTGCCCTCGGTAAGGTTGTAGTATCCAACCGAAGCAGTATGCAGACAAGGGCATTTCTCTAAATGTGTTTTCTAGAGGAGTAGGGATAATTGTCCGGGGTGTATGAATCTCTTTCATAGTTTTATCGGAAACTAACCTTCTTCCCCTGTATTCCCCTTTTCCAATATTAAAAGAAAGCCATTTTACCATATCTTGAATCGATGAATTAACTGATCCGGCGCCAGCTGCATTATCATTATTTGCATAGCTAATCTGTACTATTTTACCCTCTATTTCTTTATAGGGTAGAGCCCTATTTTCAGCCTGAGTAAGATCCGCCAAAATAGCTGATGTGTGATCCATTCCTAAAGGCTTAAATACCCTCTCTTTAATAAAGTTTGCCCAAGGCATTCCTGCTAAACGTTCGATTATATAACTTGCTGCAATATACATAAAATTATTGTATTCATACCCTGTTCTAAACCCTTTATTCGGTTTTAGATGTGCGATACATTCAACAAGCTCTTTTGTTGACTTTCGTATTATAGGCCTCTCAATCAGAGCAGCATCATGGCGTGCAACCCCTGTTTTGTGAGATAAAATATCTTCTAACGTTACATTCAAGTTTGCATATTGATCATACATTTTAAACTCGGGGACGTAATTTACTACCGGTATATCCCAATCAATTTTACCCTCATCTTTTAATATACCAAGGCATAGAGCCGTCATCGATTTTGAAAGAGATGCAATTGCATAGCGTGTCTGAGGGTTTGGAGATAAACTGTGATGTAGATCCCTGAAGCCGAAGCATTCTTGGTAGATGATGTCTTCTTCTTTGACCACAGCTATACTTAAACTTGGCACATTATATTCAGTAAGCTTTTTATTAATTAATTGTTCTATTCCTCTTAGGCAGCTATCCATTATAGATTTCCCTTTCACTGTTTTATGTTTGTAAATATTTCTGCTCTATCTTTCCGGTTACTATAAACAATATGATCATTTCAAACCGAATAATTGTGAAATAGCAAACTCCGCAGACAAAACAACCCTTTCAAAAAAATCAAAATCGAGCTTGTCGATTGTGTCCGCGGGTGTATGTTCAAAAAAGTAACGCATTTCAGCGCCTGTGTCGGTTAAAAATAATGCTGGTATGCCCTGCTTCCAGAAAGCAGCGTGGTCAGATAGTAAAAGGTATGGTGCTGCATAGGCTGTTTCCTCATAGTTGAAAGGAGCATTAACAAAAGCATAAGGCAACTCATACTTTTTAGCTCCATTTAGATAAGACTGAGAAAGTGGGTCCGAGCCGGGACTACCAATAGCCACAATAAAGTTACCGACCTCGTTTTCCAGGTCCGTGTTAAAAGTCTCGACTCCGGACTTTATTTCAGGAGTCATAAGGTGTGAGTGTGTCCTGCTTGAAGCATAAGCTACGGGGTCGAAGTTAATTATCCCCAGGCATTTTTTAAGCTCGTTACGATGCCTATCCACCCATCTAGATGAGCCGTTGAGGGCACGTTCTCCATAACCCATGGGGTCTTTGTATTTTATGCATTCTGAAAGGCAAACCTCATAAAAGCTACGCATCTGTGGTGAAATTTGCTCCTTGACAGAATCGTAAGCTAACTTATACTTTTCACCGAAGGAAAAGGCCTTCTTCCTTGCATTGGCAAAAGCCTCCTGAAAAAGTCTGCTGTCTTTTTGATAGGTTAAAGTATTATAAAACCCTTTATCGTCCTTTATGCCCATCATCTGGGACGTATTTATATGGATATCATCATAAACAGGGTTACCTTCTTCTAGTGAGAAAAAAAGCAATCGAAGGTTAACCTTATCCCGATGTTTCGAAAAAATCTCTCCAAGGCAAAGCAACGCTGCTACTGCTGAGCCATTGTCATTAGCTCCCGGCGAGTTGTAGACAGTGTCATAATGGCTGCCGAGCAAAAGTAATGGGCCATTTTCATCAGTACCTATCCGGGCGTCGATATTGTAGAAAGGCTTGTCAAAGCCGTCAATATAAAACTCCTCGCAGCGCACCTCATCACAAAGGTTGTCAAGCTGGGCAAGGATATAGTCCATTGCACGATTAAGTCCATCGTAATTCGTTATTGGGTGCCTGACTCCCTGGATATTGAGTACATGCTCATATAGTTTATTCTTCATTTTATACTCCCCTCTTGTCATTACGATATTTTTCAGATTGACAATTTCGACTTTTTATATTAAATGTTATACCTTTGTTAATTCAGTTTTCAGTAATCTTACTTATTAACTACTTATAGGTAGTTTCTAAAACCCATTCTCCTTTATCGATTATGAGTGTATGCTCTCCTTTTTTGACTCCCGATATCACCATATTGCTTGAATCGTACATGAAATCCATATGTAGGGGGGAAAGATTGCCGCCATGTGCCAAAAACTCCTCGTCGGTCATTTCCTCACCGCCTTTTATATTGCTTCGATAGCCAGAGCCGAAGGCAAAATGGCAGGAAGCATTTTCGTCATAAACAGGATCATAAAAATATATTCCTTGGTCCTTCACTCCTGAGTTGGAAACTAACGCCAATTCCCCGAGATATTTGGCATTCTGCATTGAACTCAGCCAATTTATAAATTCGACAGCAAAGTCCTCATCGGGGCTTTCGACCTTGATCAACTCCCCTTTATTAAAAAATAGAGTATACTCATCCACTGCTCGGTTATTGAAATAAATCCGGTGTCGATTGGTTAACCGACCGTTGACCCCATCCCGTTTTGGTATTGTGTAAACCTCTTCTGTGGGAATATTGGGGATAAACTCGCGCCCGTTTGAACGGGAAAGCGTACCGCCCTGCCAAAGGTGATTGACTGGCAACTCAAGCTCCAACGAAGTATCTGGACCGCTGACCAGGATCTTCTCAAAACCTGCTTTGTTAAGAGCCTGTTTACGTTTATTCAGTATCGACATTCTTCTGTTCCAGAACTGAACGGGGTTTTCCCGGTTAATATACAAAGCACGGCTCATTTTATCCCACAATCGTTCAATGCGCGTTTCCTCTTTTTCATCAGGAAAAACAAGACTAGCCCATTCGAAATTAGGCAATGCTCCTAAACAATAGGCAACCTTATTCCCCTGCACATAATTAAATATCCTTCCAAAATCCTGCCGGTAATACTGGTTGCGAAGCTTTAACTGTTTGGGTGAGAGCTGGGAGAATATCCCGAATCGGGTAGATCGCAAGACTAAAAGTCTAGCATCGTTTTGAATTTTTTTTTCGATTTCATCGAACTGCTCGTCAGATAACCATACATACTTGTCGGTTCTTCCAGAAAGATAATGGTCTCTTTCTTTTTCTGGATCCTCGTAAAAAATATCGACTACTCTTGCCCCCGCATCTTGGGCAATCTGACGTAAATACTCCCCAAAGTTTTTATACTCTTTAGGCATTAAAATTACCAGTTCATCACTTTTTTCGATTTTTAATGCTGCATTTACCAAAACATTGGCAAATTGATCGCTATAACGCAGATCATCCATGTTTATTCCTCCTCATCCAGGTTCAATATGTCGCCTTGTAATACTGTTCTTTTCCTCTTTTCTGCGTTGGGAGCGGGGGACAAAAATCCCCCATAGATGTTTTAGTGCCCTGCTTTTGCTGATTAGCCAATTATAGTTTTAATTCTCGAATCTTCATGCGGTTTTGTTCTGCTTTCTCATGGGTTATCCTCAACTTCCATACTATAATTAAGACAGAAGCTATCACAAAAATGGCCGGGAAAACGCTAATTTGCAAACGAATCCCCAATATTGCGGTGGATGATTGCTCAGCTGAGCCCGCCACAAAACCAAATGCCGTGTGCACCACAAAGAATATAAGAGCCTCAAAAATACGTACAGCACCGACTATAGTAAAAAGTGCCGCACTATAAAGCGGCTCGTCCCGCCTACCTGTACGCGCTATTATTTGCTCATATACATCAGATTGGAAGTTACTCGAGTTAGCGTCATAAAAAGCCTGAGCAGCCGAATAAACAATGAGTAGAACGAAAAGGGAAGTGATATTGGTAACAAAGAATAGCGACAAAGTACTTAAAGCCAATCCTGAAACTGAAAGGACAGTAATTTTATAGTTATCACCTATTTTGTTTCCCAGCCATGTGAACAGAGGAGTGAATGCAATCGTGGCTAAGAAGAAGACCGTTCCGACAATAGAGTTTAGAGCCATATCAGACTTTAATACGTAAATTATTATATACACTATGGAAGCAGGTACGATATTATCACCGACAGCTCGTCCAATTGATGCGAATCCATAAAACATCAGGTCCTTCTGTTTCACGATAAAGCGTATTGACTCGAAAATACTATATGGACGGTAGAATTCTTTGAGTCTCTTGTCACGTTCAAGTTTTTCAGGTGATTCCCTTAGGGATGGAAAAGTAGCCAAAATGGCAAGTAACCCGATAAGTGCCATTAGAATAGCCGCTTCTGTGTATGTTCCCACCTGCCCTGTTTTAATAATCAGGGGAGGCAAAACAACGCTTATCAGTACCCCGACAGAGCCAATCAGTACCTTTAATAGCTGACAAGCCCTGCGGTCTCTATCACCTCGAAAAATATCTACAAACATGGATGACATAGTCATGTTCATAAAACTAATAGCAACGTGATATAGGGTAGAAACTATCAAAAGTTTCGCAAAAAGCATGGGCTGGCTTAGTCCAAAGGAGTCTGTGAACATCAGGATGTAAGAAACGATAAAAACAATCATTCCTCCAAACAAAAATGGTGCTCCCCACCCATATTTTGAGCCCCTTCGGAATCTATTGATAATATAACCGATCAGTAAATTCCCAAATATCATGATTATGCCGAAAAGCGTCATAGATAGAGATATCCATCCTGATCTGAGTCCTAGCTCCGTTTCATAAAAGAAATAGAAATAGGATCCCTGCATGACCGTGACGGCGTTATTACCTAAACCGTAAAGTGAAAAGGATATTTTACTTTTCAGGCTGGAGGTAGACTCCTTTGGGGCTTCATTGATTACACTCGCGGTATTCACTTTTTTAACCATTCCTTTCATTTCGCCCAGCTTTGAACCCCTCATTTAATCTCTTCCTTCTAGATGTTTAGAGTAATTGCTTCTTCGGTAATAAGTTATCTTAGGTAAGGTGAAGAGCTGAAGTGTGAGTAATAGAGACTCTCCTTCCCATTCTTTATGAACGAAGCAATCCAACCAGTTAAGTTCTGCCTTATTTTATGCGACTTAAATCCTCATAAATATGTTCTAATAAATCTGTTAATAATCGAAAACTGCGAGTTTCCATCCCTCCCTTAACTCTTTTACTTGATGGGATTAATAAGAACAAACTTCCTTCAGGAAATGGAACGTGGGAATCCGCTTATTTCCTGTTTGTTCTACACCTAAAATACTTCTCGTAATCGTGCTCAAGACGGAGTTGCATTGATCTAGTCAGACGGTGTAGTTTGCCGCTTTCATCATTAGGAGTGCTCACTTACTTTTCTGAATATCAACCCTCTTGTCCGAGTAGCACTAAGTTCAAAGCTATTTATACCAAAGGATAGAGTGCAAAGAGAATCATATAGGCAGATGAACTCTCTGTCTGATTTGGCTATACATTCAAAAACCCCTAATCTAGCGTTATGCAAAAGGATTCCACCCATTGTAGCAGTGACTTCGAATACACCGTTTGTTTCATAACAATAGTAAATGCCGCAAAGTTCATTGATTCGTTCAGGTTCAAGAATTTTATTATTCAATTTATCACTGCGTATCGTTATACCTAAGGAGTTGACTAGAATATATCCTTCATAAAGAAAGAAGTTGTATCCCATTTGTGGAACGAAGTATTTGTTTTTCTCAACATGTTCCATTGGGAAGGTCTCTCTTGGCGTTATTAACCGGTAACTGTCACCCTGTTTTTTAATCTCGACGACATAGCTGTCCATTAATACATATCGTCCCTCGCTATTACCTGAACAATCCAATAATTCCGGCTCGGGCAGGGATGGGATGTTACCTCCATAATTTGCTGGAGTACAGTTTTGTCCCAAAATGATGCTGGCAATTGTAAAGCAGGCCTGGTTTAGGTCAACCGCAGCATTATTTGCCATGATAATAAGCTCAAGTTCTGCATCGAGGAATACCATTAATGCCGTCCGGAAAGCTCCGGTAGATCCGCCATGTTCAAAATATCGGAGCCCACTTTGTGTTTTTCCAACATAAAGCCCCATCCCGTAACCGGTCTCAGTACCGTTATCGAGTACTGCACTTTCCTGCATTTTACTTAGCGTTTCCGGCTGGCATAGAACAGGAGAAAGATAATGGGCTGTCCATTTGAGTAAGTCCATAGGGTTACTGATTATTCCGCTACTGCCCACTACGTCACTGCTAACAAATGCCTTTTTCCACTTCCCCTGGCCATTGTCATAATAGCATTGAGACATATTCGGGACGATTTCGGTATAGTCATCAAGCCAAAAGGTGTCTTTCATATCAAGTGGATCAAAGATATTCTTCCGTGCGAACTCTCGAATACTCTCTTTAGTTACGACTGTAACTATCTCACTAAGCAAAAAATACCCTGTGTTACAATAGGAGAAGTCGCTACCCGGTTTAAAGTTTAATGTCCTTAGGCGTTTTGCGTAATTTCGAATGTGCTCATTAGTGGAAATATCATCAAAAAGCAACCCACCAAAAGAGTATAAGTTGTACAATTCACGAATACCTGAGGTGTGGTTCATAAGCTGCCGGATAGTTATAGATTCATCATAGGGTATTAGCCAAGGGATATATTTTTTTACGTCATCATCGATATCAATAAGACCTCTTTCTTCCAGTAGAAGGATGCAAAAACATGTGAACTGCTTTGATGATGAGGCAATATTAAAGCGTGTCGATTTATTAACGGAAATGTTGTTCTCCATGTCTGCTAATCCGTATGCCTTTTCGTACACCAATTCTCCCTTTGACCGTATAGACACATATCCCCCTGCTGTATCTCCTTTCCATCGTGTAAAAAGTTCATCGATCTTTTTCTCCACAACTTATCCTCCCAACAATTTATTTAGGACTTTATCTGTCATTACTCGTATGTTACAATTTATTTAGAATAAGTTCATTTTTACGTTGCTCAACATCTTTTTCAGCGAACCTAATTTTCGTTGTTTTCTGCACATTAAGCTTTCTCGATAACCGGTTTATTTGAAATCACAAGTATTCATTCGCTCTGGCAGCAATTCAAATAGACATTCCCTGTACTTATGAAGCAAACTATTATACTCTTTTTCTCGATTTGCTAGTTCTTCTTCCGCCTTAAGTACCTCGGCTAAAGTTACTATTCCGTCTAAAAAATTTTGGCGCTTTAATCGAAATATTTCATCTGCTTTCACTTTTGCTTTCTCGCCATTTTCCAGCTTTTCTGATACATTCTTATACTCCTGATATAATGGAACAATCCTTTTCTTTACTTTCTCTTTCGCATCTTCCAGATCAAGTAGTGCTATTTTGATGTTATTTTTTAGAATCTTTCCATCAAAAGTATGCAACCTGAAGTAAGCATCATATAGATCTCGATCGAGATACAGGTATTTAAGATCCAACTCCTTTTGCATTACATCTATATTCAACTTTATATTTTTTTCAAATGCTTCTTCTTCTGTAATTTTAACAATATCTATACTTTTCCCCTCATTTAGGACAAGCCAATTCTTAAGGGGATCTACTCTTAACACTTCGTTTAGAATCTTTCTCTCGCTATCGACAGCTTCTTGTGCCTTTAATTGAACTTCTTTAATGAAAGTTATATTACCATTGATCAGCTTTGAATCTTGTGTGTTCAACCTTTCTGGCCACACTAACAGTTCTCCAGTTCTATTTAAACGTCGGTTTACGAGATCCAGTTCTAATTCAGCATGAACCAAATTGTAGAATTTGGTTGTTATCAGTTTAATGGTTTCATTCACAGATTGTTGTTGTAAGATACAACTTTTTTCCAAGCCCTTATTTGCTTTGTGTTTCTCGTATTGTAGTTCCAACGATTTAATGTCATCTTCATTATATTTTCGTACATCAATATTGGCAGATACCAGGGAATAAGTAGCGTTTTCTTTTATTAGACTGGCTCGTTTAACATCTCGACCAGTTTCTAATGCATACATAATTGATTGATCTAAAGTTAAGACTTCTAATTCTTGCTGAGTTTTACCCATTGCTATGGTATCGTTTCCTATTAATAACCAAACCAAAATTATTAAGCCAGCTCGCCATGAGTGAGTTTTCAATATACAACCCTCCTACTAAACTATCTTCTTACAGTTCATTATCAAGTCATCGATATTACATCGTTCCCAACTTGTAAGCAATTAGAAATTCTGCCAACCGTGGCATTCTCGAATTACTGATTGGATAGCTCTTTCAGTGTGGATATCCAGACAAAAGTAGTTTCATATAAATGCGTGAGAATTAGATTTTTTCAAGAAATAATTATTTAATCGTTAAACATCAAATGTCTTCTTATTGTTTACTTGGAATAATGAACAGCTGGAAGAGAACACAGTATCTATGGACTAAAACCCTATAATCACCTGTATATTCTGTCAAAACTCATATGGAAGGAAGCATACTTAAGAAAATATTAAACAACTATCAACACCTATGATATTCGTAAATTCTTTTTTGAAGCTGTAAGCTTACTCAATTGACTGTAGCTAAGATAATTTAGTTAGCTTAGTTTATAATCCCTCAATCTTTGATCTGTATTAACGCCACAATTGATCTATACGATCATAGGAATCTATTCGCAAGTTTACTTTTTCTTGTTTTAGAATATGTTTGGCAATTCTTTCAGAAGGAGTGAATGGTAATGAATCTCTAATCTCCCAGTATCTTGGGATTTTGAACGCTGCTAATCTCAGTTCACAATACTGAATTAAATTTTGTACATACTCATCTATATTAGTTACAGGTCTAGAGGAAACTATATATACTTTAACCTCTTCCCCTCTTAATTCGTCTTCAACGGAAATACATGCTGCATGATTCACACATTCGTGAGTCATAATAGCTTCTTCAACCTCAACGGCGGAAATATTCTCACCACTACGACGGATCATGTCTTTTTTCCGTCCCACGTAATAGAACATACTGTTTTCGTCCATCCTAACAAGATCTCCAGTATGGAACCATCCGTTTCGAAACACCTCCTTCGTTGCTTCCTCATTTTTATAATAACTATCCATCATTCCGGTACCTCTAATAATGAGCTCACCAACTTCTCCTCTTTCTACTGAAAGATCATTATCGTCAACCACCCGCGCTTCACGGCCAAATGTGGGCTTTCCGAGTGCCCCTGTCCCAATATAAAGGGCATGCTCTTCTAATGTCATAGTTAGATCATAGCCTGTTTCGGTCATTCCGAATATTTCTAGCCATTTTACACCCCATCTCATTTCCAATTTATGGTGGAGTTTTGGTGGAATTGCTGAACAACCAACAAACCTGACATTGTGATTACGCTCAAGTTTTGTTTCAGGCATTTTAAGTAACAAGGCGGGCATACTACCGAGGCAATAGAAAAATGTTACATTATAATCACGGATTTTTTCCCAAAACAACGATGGTCGAAATCTTTCTAAAACAACCAAAGTGGCTCCGGTAAAAAGCGACACAATTGTATTCCACTGAGGATCAATATAGTAAAAAGGTTGGGCCGTTAATAATATATCGTTTTGGTCCATTCTAGAAAATGACTCTTGAGATACTTTTAACCCAATATTAATCCAATAATATTGAGAAAGCATGCACCCCTTTGGACGGCCTGTTGTTCCAGAAGTATACTGAATGTTAACTAACGAATCGGAAAAGACAGATATATCTGGAAATTCGTAATGTGAAATGGATTTAATTATATCTGGAAAATAAAAGTCTCCTAGATCATTTGGTGAATCAACTGTTATGATTTTGTACGAAAGCCGATTTTCCTGACGAATGTTGAATAGCATATCAACTTTTTCCGAAGTCGTTACAACCAATCTGACCTCAGAGTGATCCAATATATAGGTAGTATCATACGATTGGTATTGATAATTAATTGGAACCATTACAGCCCCTATTGATCCAATGGATAACCAAGTTAAGGGGAACTCTGGGATATTAGGGAGCATTAATCCCACTTTTTCGCCTTTTTGAATTCCCAGATAATACAAAACAGAGGAAATCTTCTCTGTCCTTTCATACATTTCTTTGAAAGTAATTTTTTCACCTGTTTTATCAAAAATTAGACCGTAACGATCTCCCCACTTTTGAGCAGCATTCTCCATCATCGCACGAAAATTCATTGCTGATAAATCCTGTGATACTCCCATGTTTTTCACCATCCCCTTCAATTAAATTTCTTTCAAAATTTCAGATCTCTTTATCTTCTTTTTCTCTATCAACCATATAGAATATCTTTTGACCAAGACAGTACTAGTCATTATTCTATACCCAGCAGGTTTCTGGCATTTAATGATGTGAATTTTGCAAGCACCTCTTTCTTTAAACCGATTTCATTCCATTCAATTAAAGCCCTTTCATAAGACATCACTGGCCAATCAGTACCAAATAAAATTTGATCTGCAAGTAAATTATTCATTAATTGATATAATGGGTCCCAACCACTCCCGGCACGCCCTATATATTTAGGAGCAATACCGCCAAATTCTATAAAAACATTTGAGTGCCTTCTAGCTACGGCTACCATTTCATTTATCCAAGGCCACCCTCCATGGCACGCAATAATTTTTAGATCAGGGAAATCGCAAGCAATTTTATCAATAAACAACGGTGAATTCTTGATTATGGGGTGTTTTTTCGAATAGTGTATTCCAGTATGAAACGATACAATCAATCCTAGTTGTGAGGCAGTTGCATAAAGAGGATATAACTTTGAATCAAGTGGATCTACATCAAAAAATACGGGCTGTAAATTAACTCCTTTCAAATTAAATTGATGAATTGTTTCAACTTGTTTTACTAGTTTCATTGGTCTTAAATCATTCATAGAAGTTGTTCCGAATCCAGTAAATGTCTGAGGATGAGTTGATATAACCTCATATACAGCTTCATTCAAGGCATCTGCCATTTCACCATATTCGTATTCGGCATGAATTACAGCAAATTCTACTGAATTGTCCTTCATCTCAATCAATAATTCGTCTAAAGTCTTTGACCCTCTACTGATTACGTTTAACACCTCATCATATCTTCCATAAACTTCTTGGTAGGACGATAATTTCTTTGGACGTAATTCTTCAGGTAATCGGACACGTACATCAATAATTCCCACTTTTTATCTCCCCACGTTCATTTCATGATTAAAGATGCATTATCACTTACATTAATTTAGATATGTTCCTCTGTCTTTAACATGCGGGCCCTCACATTTAAGGAGTCACAGTTTGATTCTGCTAGGCGCTCTCTGATTTTACCATTTGAAAACCTAGCTCCTTAAATTGATTGGCAATTTCTTCAATAGTAAATCGGCCACCTTCGATATACCAATGTGCAACACCTGTACACATTTCCAAAAGAGCAAAGGAAGTTAACTTCACATCTTGGCAGTTAAAAACCCCCTCCTTCTTCCCTTGTCTTAATACCTCCTGCCAAATCTCTTCATATTCTCTTCTCAAAACTCGGATTTGTTGACGATCATCACCATCCAGCGATCGATATTCTGTATCAATAACTAATGCAGCAAGCTGTTCTTTGCCATGGTTTATTACATGAACCCGTATTAGTTCCTTTAATTGGTCTTTTGGATCACTAAATTTGGTCACTCCTTCTTTCGCATCCATAATAAGTTTTTTTAAACCTTTTTCAATTATTCGAAGCAATAGGTGTTTTTTACTTTCGACATAGTAATACAAAGCGGATGAAGTCAAATTAGTTTCAGACGCAATATCACGGATACTTGTAGCAGCATAACCTTTTTTTGAAAATTGACGCAGTGCGACTTTAATAATAATATCCTCTGTTATCTCCACGCAAATCACCTTTCAGAAAATACATGTTTGGAAGTTCAAAATCATTTTATCAAACGTTCGATAAATTCACAATATTTATTTTTTACTGAACGATCGATAAAATTACCTTTATTATGTGAAAATCTATTCAACATTTTAAATGATCCTTTACTATCTAACTCCTATTGTTTAGTTGTTGTCTGAAATGACAAATACTTCTTTCAAGTTGTATCATCGAGTCCTCTTGGTCGCTCATTCTTGGCATCGCGATTATTCAGGCCAAAGTATTCCCATCCTTTTTCGGTATCCTGAACATTCTGTTTGAAGTGTTCCATTTTAGTATGATCGGCGAAAATAACGGACGCTGATCTCCTTGACAAATTAATATTACACTTGTAAAATACAACTTGCATATTGAATTTACATTTGTAAATTTAAATTTTATTGCAAAAGGAGGTGAAGAATATGTCCACTATTCCGAGAATATCCGAATCCGAGTGGGAAATAATGAAGGTCATTTGGAAGCAATACCCGAAAACCGCTGAGGAAATCGCAGCTCAGCTACCGGCTGAAATCGAGTGGAGCGATCAGACGGTGCGCACCTTTCTGAATAGGCTTGTGAAAAAGAAGGCAATCAAATTCGAGAGGGCGGGTCGAAGCTATCTGTACTTCCCGACCGTTTCCGAAAAAGATTGTGTCAAAGCGGAAAGTAAATCCTTTGTAAACAGGGTATTTGGCGGAGCAGCAAAGCTAATGGTAACCAACTTCTTGGAAGATGGCGATTGGTCCGAAAAGGAGATTGAGCAGCTACAGAAGGTACTGGAAGATAAAAAGGGAAATAAACGATAACGACAGAGGCTACAAATTGCCAAAGTCCATCGGTGAGGGAAAAACATGGAGATCCTGTGTAACATTTTTTTATGGTTTTTCTATTCTACGTTAGCGGCGAGTGCAGTTGCCCTGCTTGTGATGGTTATTCAAAGATTGTTTCACCGTCATCTGAGTGCCCGCCTTCAACATGCGTTGTGGCTGATTGTGTTAGTCAGGCTGCTTTTGCCTGATTTCCCGAGCAGCCCCGCAAGTATATTTAATGTTGCCACACATATAAAAAATGCTGTTTCGATGATTCATGTTGAAGGAAACAACCCTTCACATGATATCTCTCGAAACAGCCAAGAGAATAAAATACCACAAAATGATCATAGCATGGCGCCTGAAAAAAATCATGCGCAACCTGAAACAACCGCGCTGCGAGACGAGAAACAAACACTCCATTCCTCGGAAGCTCGATATGCGCTCGGTGTACAAATCGTATCTGCGATCTGGTTAGCCGGGGTGGTAGCGTTCATTACCTACTTGTTTTCCTACCTATTTAGGCTGAGAAAGCGACGCAGAACGCTCACTCTGGTAACCGACCCGCGGATTTTGTCTGTCATGGATGAGTGCCAAAGGAAATTCGGTATAAAAAAACCAATCTCGCTTTACACAGGCGACTATGCAAAGAGCCCGTTTATTTCTGGATTGATTCATCCATGGATCTTTATACCGGTAGCGGTCGCGAAAGAGTTGCCCGCTTCTCAGCTGCTGCATATTTTGTCACATGAACTGGCCCATTATAAAAGAAAAGACATGTGGTGGAATACGCTCAGCAGTTTTGTCTTGATGATACACTGGATGAACCCGATCGTGTGGATATGTATGAAAAGAATGAAAGCGTCCAGGGAGATCGCATGTGATGCCTACGTCCTGGAGATTCTCGGAGAGCATGAAGCGACTCCTTATGGCTTGACAATGATCGATTTCCTGAAGCGGTTTGCGACCAAATCGGATCAGCCCCAGCTGCTGTATTTTTGGGGAACGACGAACAAAAATGAAATGACGAGGAGAATTACTATGATTAAAGCATTTAGAAAAGGATCGTATAAATTTTCGGCACTGGCGGTTGTCTGTGTGGCCAGTCTAGGAGTCGCGACGTTAACGAATGCGGCCACACCGGTTCCGACAAACAGTTCCGCAAACGTTGTCCAGACAGGAGACGAACACATTCTCTTCGATTCTTCCTATCGTACCTATGGGGATTTGGAAAAAGCGGTAAAGGTATCGCCTATTCCCTTTAAAGTACCTAACTTTTCAGAGTTACGTTTTGATTCTGTTACTCTATATCTAGAAGCTAAAAAGTTATCCAAGGCGGATATCAAATTCAATAGATATATAGGAAATAACCACAACTTATATGATCTAGTGATTACTCCTGTTGAAGCTGATTTTGACGACGCATTGTGGGATAATCAACAGACCTCGGGAATCCAGAAAGAAACCTTGAATCTAATGGGAAGGAACATCTTAAAGCTAACCCGGGTATCAGACTCGCTGACTAACTATTACTGGGAGGAACAAGGCCTTCGTTATAAGCTCGGGGATTTGGATAATTCTCAAGAAGCGATAGATGTGATTTCCTCTATGAAATTCCCTGACAAGGACATGTTGAAGCGATACAAATCCGATGTTGCCAAAGCACATGGCAAATCATCCGTCTATGACACAGAAGACTTGCGCGCTGTTCAAGATAAGCTCGGATTTGCTCCAAAGCTTCCCATGGAACTGCTTGGGACATTTAAATCGTCAAAAGCCGAGTTTTACTACAGGGATACAGAACGTATATCTAAATCGTTCTTACTAACATATGAAAGAACCAATAATCCAGGAAAACGGAAAGAAAGCTTCTATTTTGATCAAATGAAAGACACCAGCATCTTTCAAAAGATGAAGAAGACAGGAACATATAGTTACGAGGTCCTCAGACCCGAATATAACAACGTGAAAATGACTCCTTTGCAAATAGTGGGGAAAGAAGTATTCAAAACAGAAAAATATAAACAAGATGGACGATATAGCTCGGCAGATGAGGTTGACCAGATCAGTTATTTTTGGGTAGAGAACGATATGGGCTACGAGGTAACATTTTTAGAAGAAATTCCGCAGCAACAAGAGATTGTTGCTGAATTGATGAAAGCAAAACAGGTAGATAACAACCAATTGAAATAAGGCAAAAGGGAATTGTACGGATCTTCTGTACAATTCCCTTTTATTCTAGTGTAATGAATAGGCCAACCTTTGCAGCCTCGGTTGGTGACCGTCTTAACTTCCCCTACACATTTGCATTCTCTACGCGACCGAACAAGGTACGGATACAGAATGTGACCAAGAGGAATTATCCATCGAAGTGTTCAGTGATAATAAAGTTTTAGACCAGAACCCCTTATAGTACAAGGAGTCCCGGTCTTCAAAATCACCAGGTATTTGAAAATTAGTTTTAGACTCAGCTTTAGAATTAAGCAATCCATGGTTCTAAACTGAATAATAAAGTTTTAGACTGACTCATTGAACTATCGAGCCCGTTAGTTGAAAAAAATGCTGTTGATCAGAAGATCTTCATGTATTGTAAATGTCAATCAAAAAGTTTACCACCCTGCTAACCTAAAAGTTGACCACCTTAGCGGTAAAAATGGGCACCCGTTGTGCAGAAATAATAAAGTTGTTTAATTTACAATAAAGTCATTTAAAAAATAATATAGTTGTTTAAAAATCCTTATTCCACGAACGGAGCAGGTTAGTGGAAGCAATAGTAATTAGGTTTGACTGGGAAAATTGTCGCAGAATATCGTTGTACTAAGCTTTTCAGCCCTTGTTGTTGCCAAAAGGCAATACCGAGGGCTTTGTGTATTTGAGGAGTCTTGGTGGTACGCCATGCACCCTTTCGGGTGTTTGCAATTTCTATTGCTTTGGTGTGCGATAGACCCAGAGAACGGAGTTCTCTATATCGGGTTCTTACTCGCTTCCACTGCGACCACAAGCAAAGACGAAGCCTACGCCGTATCCATTCTTCGATGGACTTTAGGATGCCCTTTGCGTCTGCAAGGGCGAAATATCCGATCCATCCCATAAGGTACTGGTTTAACTTTTTAATCCGTTCATCCATAGAAACACTCCATAGCGGATTCGTAATGGAGCGGATCTTCTCTTTTAACTTCTGGATTGATTTTGGATGAATACGAATCCTTGCTTGCTTTAGAAAAGTGAAACTGAAGCCAAGAAACTTTCGTTTCCAGGGTCGGTCTACTGCACTTTTCTGCTCATTTACTTTTAGCCTAAGTACCTTCTCCAAGTAGTTTTGAATACTCCTCCTTACCCGTTCTCCTGCTCGTTTTGTTTTCACGTAGATGTTACTATCATCTGCATATCGACAAAAGCGATGACCTCTCTTCTCTAGTTCTTTGTCCAAATCGTCAAGCAGAATGTTTGCCAATAATGGGCTAAGTGGACCACCTTGCGGTGTCCCTTCAACCGCCGAGAGGCAGATGCCGTTGACCATTATGCCTGCTTGTAAATATGCGCGAATGAGCTTCAACAAGCCTTTATCTTCTACTTTTCGAGCGACCCGACTCATTAAAATATCATGGTTCACTCTATCGAAGAATTTCTCTAAGTCCATATCAACTACAAAACGATATCCTTCTAAAATGTAAGATTGTGCTTGTCTCATCGCATCATGTGCTCCTCGGTTGGGACGGAATCCAAAACTAGATTCTGAAAAATGAGGGTCGAATATGGGGTAAGAACTTGAATGATGGCTTGCTGGATTAAGCGATCTATCACGGTAGGAATACCTAATAACCTTACTCCTCCGTCAGATTTCGGGATTTCGACTCTGCGGACAGGAGAAGGTTTATAGGTTCCTTTGATAATCTGCTTTTTAATGGTTACCCAGTGTTGACGGATATAATCGCGCAGTTGTTCGGTTGAAACACCGTCGATTCCCGCTGACCCTTTGTTTCTTTCCACTCTTTCGAGTGCCATTAATTGATTTTCACGTGATAGGACTTTTCCTAACAGTTCCACGACGATACCCTTTCCTTCGCACACATCCTTCTAGTCTTGCCGGATAATACTCAGCCCTCTTTTGTACCCTCAGGGCTTCACCCTTACTCTCCAAAAGTAGTTCCTGTCGGAATTCCGCTTCATAGTATTATCACGAAAGTGATTAGCGAATGTGCTTACTTGATGTTCAGCCCTTCCCTGTTTGAGCGTCCTCTACTTAGGTACTATGGCTTCTGCTGACTTCTGCATGTTCAGCGCCTCCTAACGGAGGCGGTTACCAACAGTTGAAGGCATTTCATGCAGACCTCCCCAGGTAAGAACGATAGCTTTCATCCCATGTACCTGCCCAAGTTTACTGCTGTATCCCTTGGCTGTATGGGGCTTCGTCTTGTATAGCAGACTCGCCCGAATACAACAGCCTCAAATTGGATTCGTGTACCTCAGGTCGGGATTTTGCCGCCGGCTTCCTTCAGATTCGACCTCGCGATCGACACCCTTGCCTTGAGCTAACGGTTGGTACAGCCAACCCCCGTTCGGGACTTTCACCCTATAGCTATCGCCCATGCTGGGCGCACTATTAAAAAAGACACCGAAGTGTCTTATGTTTTTCAAATTAAGCATACCGATAAATTGAAATTTAATTACTTAACATTATGCTTATCTTGGGAGCGAGGTATTTTATCGGTGAGTGTATACAAACCATGTAATGCTTGCTGTTAATAATGCTGACGAAATCAAAGCTGTAAGAACACTATATGTTTGCCAAATAAGTATCGTTGACCAATCGAAAGCACAGCACAGTATACCCAGGGCAATCGTAGCGATCAGGAAAATAACTGTTACGATTATTCTCTTTTTTGTCATTGGCTGCCGCTCATTCGTTTTCCTTCTGCGTAATCCTAAGAGAAATAGCAAAACGGCCAATAGGCAAAGAATAATTGTGATAGACGACAAAATGATATCCAAAAGCTGTGTGCCGCTTATTTCATATGACTGAGTTAGATTGCCGTCTAATATATCTTTAACTTTTAGTACCAGGTTTATATTGGTATTTGCGCCGTTGCTCAGCAAGCAGACGGCTGTTCGTTCATTTAGCAGTATGGCTACTTCGGTTCTGAAATTTGGATTGCCCCCAGTGTGTTCTATAATCGTTTGGTCGGCGTTTACCGACCAGCCTGCCGCATAATACATATCGTTGACAGCCGAAACAGACATATCACCCCTATGTGATTTTTCGATAACCGTGTGAAATATTTCGGGTATGTCCTGCACAATACCCATCTGTATGCCCATCCAACGCGCCATATCTTTTGTATTAGAAATGATGTAGCCTGCGGGTTTATTCCCAGCATAATCCGGAGCTTTAAATGGAGTTGTCATAAAAAAGGAAGAACGGTAGCCCTGTGCCAACTGTCCAGTGGCTTGAGCATCTTCTTTATAAACATACGTCTGGTGAAGACCTAACGGCTGAAATACCTGTTCCCTCATAAAGTCTTCATAGCTTTGTCGCGACACAATCTCAATAACCAAACCCAATACGTCATAATTAACGGTTCCATAGTTATACTGTTCACCGGGAGGGAACGCCAATTCAGCATCCACGAGCATTTCCACAGTCTTTTGCAACATATCCGGTGTATTGCCTTGTGGAATATTTTGAGTATGCCTAATATTTGTTAGACCACTGGTATGGTGAAGAAAGTTATTTAGTGTAAGGCTTTGCATATCAACAGGTTTCCCTTGATACTTTAACGTAAACCAAGGTAAATATTTTTGGACAGGGTCAGTCATTGAGAGCAGCCCTTGCTCTTCCAACAGCATAATACCCATACCGGTAAAAGCTTTACTGACCGAGGCTAACTCATAGAGTGTATTTTCACTTGCAGACAACCCCTTTTCACGGTCTGCATACCCTGAAGAAAAGTAGAATACTTCATCATCAGCAAGTATTGAGATTGACATTCCCGGCACACCTGATATACGACAGGCATCATCTAGCAACGCTTGTATTGCCGCAGATTTCGAATCTGACAACGCATAACTTTGTGTTGCGAATCCTGAGAATAATATAAATATCGTTAATACAAAAACAATAATCTTTTTCATAAACTCTCCTTTTTGAAAAATTATAAGAGAATAATATAAATAACCTACTTTTACAACTACTAAACTAAATTTTAATTTATCTTTCTATTCACCTATATAATATCAAGTAATTGTGAAGAGTTACACTTAAACGAACAGATGCGTTAGTTCAATAAGAAGTAAACAACTTTATTATTCATTTTATAAGTATTATATAAACAGATGGATGTAATTTGAAACAACTTTAAAGAGCCTTGCTACGTAGAATGTAGTAAGGCTCTTAGCTTTTATTAATCAAAATTCAATAACTTTATTATCATTATACACCCGTAGGTGCCTGTGTGAGGGAGGCTTCCCCCGAGGGGGAACTCGTTAAAAATCAGGCTGAGTGAGTTTCCGGCAAAGCGTTAGATTTCCCTGTTCAAGCGCATCCCGTTGCTCTTTGAGATGCTGGATTTCATCCTTCAGGCGTTCGACGGCTGCTTCCATCTCGTCGATGCCATCTTGGAGTTGTTGAACCGTGACCTTATGCTCCTTCATGTGCATGTTCCTTTCCTTTGCGTTCTATGGTTTGGCGAAAACGGTAAGACTCTCCGTCAAAGAGAAGAATGTGAGAGTGATGTGTCAATCGGTCTAGCAATGCTGTGGTTAAAGCGGGATCGCCAAATATATCCACCCACCGAGAGAACTCCAGGTTGGAGGTGATGATGAGACTGCTTTGCTCATAACGCTGGGATATGAACTGAAACAATAGCTTGCCGCCCTCGCCGAGCGGAACATAACCAAGCTCGTCCAAGATGACAAGATCATACTTGTTCCA
This sequence comes from Brevibacillus sp. SIMBA_040, assembly GCF_046535075.1. NCBI lineage: Bacteria > Bacillati > Bacillota > Bacilli > Caryophanales > Paenibacillaceae > Brevibacillus > Brevibacillus sp. SIMBA_040. The sequence continues at coordinate 295,091 of NZ_JAWRXI010000008.1, read as the reverse complement.
GCTTTTGAGATAGCGAGGCAAGCGATACTCCGACTGTGCTAGCTGCAATTCCTGAATGAGCTGCATGACAGGAATGAACCGGACGCGGTGACCTTCGAGCATCGCGCCCATTCCGATCGCTGTCGCAATGTGGCTTTTGCCGGTTCCGGGTCTGCCGATGCAGATCACGTTCTCTTTTCTAGTAACAAAGCCGCCTTGAGCGAGTTGCTCCACTTTCAGTTTGGGCAGCTTCGGAATATGCGCAAATTGAAATTCCTGCAGCGTCTTTGGCTTAGGGAACTTCGCCTGCCGCATAAGGTGTAACTGCTTCTGCTCTTGCTTCTTTAACACTTCGTGTTCCAGGCAAGAAGCCAGAAAGTGAAGGTGATCGGCGTTTTGCTCTACTGCTTCACGAAACAGACTCGGGTACTGCCTCAGCAAACCAGGCATGCGGAGCTGGCCACAAGCAATCTCAATTCGGGCTTCAATTAAATCAGTTGTCATTTACCCCACCTCCTGCAAGAGTCGATCATATTGTGCCGCATGTGCGGTTGTGGTTGCTACGTCCGACGTATCCGCAACAGCATCCGTACTCGGCGGAGATAGTCGCTGTCGCAGCGCTGCCGCCGATACATCGGCTACATTCATCTTTTCAATAGTCGCGGCAATTTCGGATACAGAGTACTCGCGAAGGAGAAGCAGGATGCTGAGAAAATCTTTATACCCGCGGCTGTGCGCTTGGGTCATATGTTCCCGGAGTTTGCCGAATACAGCGGGCAGTTGCCGTACAACGGAAGCATGCGTTACTGCATGAGGCTTGCGCTCAAGCGCGGTCAAATAATGACCGATCTCCATGAATACTTGCCCGCGCTGGTAGCATCTCGCATGTGTCGCGACGATGTGGCTGCCGACGATGAGGTCGATGCGGTCGACATACGCCTTGGCGATGATCATCTGGCCTGTATATTGACAGGGAACGGAGTACTGATTCCGGTCCACCATGGCCAAAGCGTAAGTGTTTACTTTGACCGGAATGGGGCGTGCAGATGAGAATGAAGCGGCTGGAAGCGGACGAAGGGAAGCTTGTTCTTCTTTCCAGCGATCGGCATGTTTTGCCTTCTCTTTCTCGCACCAGCCCAGCAGATAAGTGTTGAATTCCTCCCATGAAGCAAAGGAAGGAACCGGAACAAGAGCTCGGCTGCGTACGTATTTCACCAACGATTCTACGACGCCTTTCTCATTGCCATGAGCAGGCTGGCAAAAATGGCTGTCAAACAAGTAATGAGCACGCAAGCTAGAGAACCACTCATGTTCTTCGCGATCCGGCCCGGAGAGGATTTTAACGACCTGAGTCTTCGCGTTGTCATATAGCCCTTCTCGCGGGACACCTCCGAAGTACTGGAAACCACGGACGTGGCCCTCCAGAAAGGCTTCCAAACGCTCTGTTGGGAAAGCCACAACATACGGAACAAGACTATATTTGAACCGCATACAGAACAGACATGCTTTAATGCGTTTTCCGTTGATGTCTACCTCTGCATGGCCGAAGTCGATCTGCATCTGCTCCCCGGGATTTGCTTCAAGCTTGAGGAAACACTCTGACTGTGACACCTTCAATTTCCTTATGTAATGGCGAACAGTTGATTCTCCACCAGTGAAGCCATATTCGTCGACAAGACGTTCAAATATTCTTGTTGGTATGACGCTGCTTGACCGGGGCGTTCTTGTCTTCCAGCAGAATGTTCTCGATGAAGGATCGATATGGATCCATGACTGGGCAGTTACGTTCTTTTTGCCGATTGTATATCGGAATTTCAGCGTCCTCAAGCAGTTTGCGGACGGTTTGTCTAGCGATCTTCAATTGTCTGCTAATCTTTCGAATTGACCATCCGTCGACGTAATGGCGCTTCCTGACATACTCTTTATCTACCATGTCATACATATCCTTTCCCCCTGGCTGCTGAACTTCATTCAGCATAACAGGGATATCTCTCGGGGTGGTCAACTTTTACATTAGCAGATGCTGTATAAGTGGTACACTTTTAGATTAGCAAATACATGTATTCCTAAACTTGGGGAATTTCTTAAAGAAACTGCCACTATTTCGGCTTCTTAAGGCATATGCTGTTACCAAGTGCTACAGCTTTTACCGACACAAAACATCCAGGACCCGAGCCAAGTGATGCTGCGTAAAGCAAGACTGGACACCACTGTTGATGCATAAAAAATCCCCTCCAAAGGTAAAGTTCGTTGATTTTCCTTGAGAGAGGATTGTTTCGTAATATTTGGTTTTATGTTTTTTTGCATGTCTCCATTAATAATATTCTACTTCTGGCTAGTAAGGTAGTCGGCAAGTTGATCAAACGTACCTTCGAGGCCTTGTTGAAGCATTGGAGCCATACCGTTGTAGGCTTCATGTTCCTTAGCGGATGCGTTCACAGGTCCGCCTTTCAGTGTCAATGCCGTTTTACCTTCGTTATCCTCGAACGTGATGATATTCATAACTTCAAGAGGCCAATTCGGGCTAAATGGCGCTCGGATCGTGTTGCCTTGCTCATCGGAAAAGGATTGGATAAAAACCACTTTCTCGGGTTCGACAATCTCTTGGTATGCAAATTTCCCCCACATGATGTGACTCCCGTCGGGAGACGTCTGATTACCTAAAAATTCGCCACCTGATCGAGCGTCCATTTTGACGACTTCGAGGGTGAATCCCTTTGGGCCCCACCATTTCTCAAAATGCCCTGGCTCTGTCCAGGCTTTAAAAACGAGTTCGCGAGGAGCATCGAATACACGTGTAAATACAACTTCAAAGGATTGATTCGGATTGTTGTTCATGAGAATCCTCCTTGTTATGGAAGGGGGCTTATGCCCCAGATAATTGTGAATGTCCCAAAAATCAGTCAATACTACAGTTTGCTAGAAGCCTGAACCAGCAAATTAGTAAGTAGATCGTAATCCGGTGTATCCTCTTTGCGGATTTTTAGCCATTTCCTCTCATCGGGCCCTTCAAAACCTTTCGGAAACGTTAGGCCGGATGCATTCATGATCATGAATGCAATGGCATCTTTCGATGGTGAAATAACCGCCGCATAATGTCCACCTTTCAGGAAATGGGGCTTTTTGTATTGAATGCGTTCTTCGGCTTCCGGAATTGCTTGATGAACAATCTGTCGCAGTCGATTGCTGACCTCAATTTGCCATGGATGACTAAGGCTGTCTATAAATACGGAAACTTCCTCGTTCATCATTTCTTTTGCAGCTCCTTTTCACATTGTGCTTTGGGAAGAGTTAGAGACCTGGCGAAGATCTTGACATTCTCTTGTATGAACTGATCAAGACTGATACCAGGATAGTTGTTCCCGGCTTCTAAATCGTTAATGAACGCACCATATTGCGCCATCATGAACGTGAATGCCTGCATGGTTGGGTTCGAACAAGCTACTTTCCCTTTTTCGTTCATCTTGTTAAAGTAATCTGTCAGAGACGTCAACAGTTGGCGAGGATGTTGCAATCGACGTTCTTTAAAGCCCGGAATATGAACTTCATCCTTTATGGCTATCTGTATCAGCTTTCGGTCACGGTTCATGATCTCATGATATTTTTTACTAATGGATAGGAGGTCACTTTCTAACTCCCATACGAGCTTCTCACTAAAGAGTATTTGCATCTCTTCAGCATACTGAAAACGTTCAAGTGCGGATTCAAGTAGGTTTTGCTTGCTTCCAAAATGTCGAAACAGCGTTTTTTCACTTAATTCGGCGGCTGTGGCAATTTCCTGCGTCGTGACCCCGTTGTATCCTTTTTCCGAAATCAGATCGATCGCAGCACGCAACAATTTCTCCGCACTCCCTTGCTTAGTATGACTCATAATCAGCTCCCTTTCTGTAGGATGCGATATGTCTGTCAGTGTTGACTGACATTATAATAATCCAAAATTATCCTCCGGTCAAGTGCCTGCAAAATAACGGCGCAGCCATTTTACAGTTTTAGGCACATATGATTCCGATATACTATTTCCTAAAGAGTGACATACAACACTACAAATGAGTGGATGTGTATATTAAAGCTCCAATCTGCAGATGTAGCATCGAAGCTTCAACCTTCAACTCGACTCTCTGCTTTACCACTATTTGTGATACGGCTCTCCGAGCTTGATCTTATACTAATATCAGGAGAACTCCTTGAAACATGAGGGAAATAGAGGGTAATTCTTCCGTTAAACTGCCCGTTATTTTAACGGCCCCAGTCTAAAACTATATTTTCGAGTCTAGTACTTTATTAATCTGTCTAAAACTTTTATATCTCTATACACGAAGTGGCATCACTCATGCAAGATCCCAATGCGGAGGAAGGAATCCGAAGATTGGTTCGGTTGAATCAAGCATTGTTGAACGATTAAAAGTACGTTGAACCTAGGGAAGAATCCGTTCAACTTGTGGATGAGTTCATTTTCTCAAAGAAGTAACGCTACGCCTTCTTCAAAGCACAGAAGGAGATGGAAGAAATTTAGTGTTCACGGATATAATCGCGCAATTGGTTGAAATACTGTCGTTTGGGGTACCTCCAGCAAAACGCAGATTGGCAACGTTAAAGACCCTCCAAATAAAATGCCCAATTTGGTATTCCTTGCCGGATTTACGTCAGGTGCGTCTTGCCGATCCCGATAACCTTACGCTCAAGAAGCTTTCCATTTCCACCGTGGATAATGTTGGTTTTTCCCGCCTCAATTTCTTGCAATCCGGTCCCTCTTGTTTAACAAATCGTGTGAATTGATAACTTCTGCTTGGTTCACCTATCAGAACGCAAGCTCTGTTTTTACTTCTCCCCTCGCCCTGGACAAAGTAACCAAACAATTCTTAGTTTTGGAATAAACGAACCCGCGTCCTCTTTGAGAGATATCCTTGATGATTTTATTTACAATCTCAATACGCTGCGATTGCTCAACTTCTCCATATTTGCCTCCCTAACTATTTTGTTAAATATTTCGTGCATTTTTGCACTATAATTGAAAGAAAGCACATTAACTAGGTGGAGATTATCATACTTAGAGTTGAATTATTTCCCTATAGAAATGAAGTCAGAAAGGTATTGATCCCTTATCTCGAAGACCTTGATGAAGATCAGTGGATTGCAACAAATCAAGGATATCCAAATAATATTGCCTGGGTCATTTCTCACATCTCCTTAAGCGAAGACTATTGGGTAAACCAAATCGGGTTAAAAAATAGTCCACTTCTTACTATTACTCCTGCTTCTCTCCCTCATGAGATCCTGGGCGCGTATGTGGACATTCGTAAGCAAATTGACGATATATTGTGTACGATCTCGCAAGAAGAGCTACATTCAACTCTTCTTGTACCAGAATTTTCAGATGGTTGGGTCCCGCCATCAACTCCAACCTGGAAATGGTTATTCCACCACGTGTTTACCCATGAGGTATATCATGTAGGTCAAATCGGAATCATTGCTCGGCTCAATGGCTTCAAAGGTCCGCTATTTTGATAACCCAGCATACTTTTCCAAAACAACTTACAATTAAGAAAACATTGTTGGATGTCATGATAGTGAATAGTTTAGAGAAGCGTATTGATGATCTGTGTGGTGAAATCATTCAGGATTTAAGACCTCGTTGTATCGTTGATCGTAATAAATTCGATGTTTATAAGCATATACAAGAGTTGAGCAATTAACTTAGTGAATCAAGAAGTATCAATCGTAGTGTGGGCTGCTCTATACTTTTAGTGTTGTTTCAATTAAGCACTCAAACAAAAATGAAGCTATAGTTATCGAATGATAGGATCTTACGCAACGCTCATTGTGAAAACGAAAAAACAACCCCCCGGCTTCCTTTCGAGAAGCGATTACCTCGATTACTTGCTTCCACGAGGCGCGAAAGCTACTACGACCAAAACAGCTTAAGTGCTATCGGGGTGCTTGCAATCGTGACGCATGACCAAAAATATTCTTCTTATCTGAGGCTGTTCACTGAACATGATCCTGAAATATCATGTCCGTAAGTTTAGCAAAGGCTGCCAGTATTAACACTGGCAGCCTCTATTTGTGTTTGTACCGCTATCAATACCCATTAGCCCCACACCAAGGCGGCGTTTAACCGTTCGCTATTCCTTGTTCCCAATCAATAATTCCACTTCTTCGATTTCCTTCGGGATCTGCGCTGAGAGCACCTCGTAGCCGTCTGCTGTTACTAACACATCATCTTCAATCCGAATCCCAATCGCTTCTTCCTCGATGTACAAACCAGGTTCAATCGTGATTACCATACCAGGCTCTAAGGCAGCACTGTAATCGGAGACATCGTGCGTATCCAGTCCAAGATGATGAGCCACAGAATGATAGTAGTACTTGGACAACTCACTGCTCTCTTGGATGAGACCAAGACGGAGCAGGCCATCTGTTAAGACTTGCTTCGTGACCTCATTGAGTTGTTGAAGTGTGACACCAGGCTTCACTGCTGCGATGGTCTTGATTTCTGCTTCGAGCACGAGTCGATAGATTTCTTTTTGACGTTCTGTAAAGCGGCCATTCACGGGAAACGTTCGCGAAATATCTGCCACATAGTAATTTGATGCTGCACCAAGGTCGAGGAGGACCAAATCACCGTCTTCCGTACGCTGATTATTCTCTTCATAGTGCAAGATCGTCGCATTGATTCCGCTAGCAATAAGAGGTAAATAAGGAAACTCGCGAACACCATGCGACTTCAATATGAAATCATAGTGCGCTTCTAACTCATATTCCATCATTCCAGGACGTGCATACGACCACATGCGCCGGATTGCTTCATCCGTGATCGCAATCGCACGTTTGATTTCTTCAATTTCTGCATGACTCTTCACCATACGCAGTTCTTTCAGCCATGGGCCTGCATCATGAATTTGCACGGACCGGTATTTCTTCTGCGCGTCTTCGGCAAAAGTCTCTGCAGGGGTCAGCTCATCGCTCCACTGATAGCGATACAGGTCAAGATAGAGCGAGCCCTTTCCTTCGCTGCGCCTCATAAAGATTGCAAATGCCTGGAGCCACTCATCAAGATAGCCGAAATGTTCGATACCAGACTGCTCTTTAGCCTCTTGATCCGATAAAACAGCTCCTGTCCATTTCGCTTCCAGTTCATTTGGACGCTGAAGAAATAACGTTTCGGTCACAATGCCAGCGCGTCTCGTGATCATGAGAATGAGGTTTCTGCGAGCAATACCGGTTAGATAATAAAAGTTACGATTCGGCGAAAACGGATATTTATTGTCATTGCTGCGTGTCTTGACGTCCCCTGAAAATAGCACAAGTGCGCTATGATCAGGCAATTTTTCCGCGAGTCTTTGACGGCGATTGATGAATTTTGAATCCATGGTTATTATCATTTGTTTTCTCCCCCTTTGTTCATGAGTTTCTGAATGGCCTGATCCAGCTCTTTCACCGTTGTATTTTATCCATAATTTTCCCCATTTGCTTTTTAACAAGCAGAATGTTCAGTATTTTCGAAATTTTTTGGTCTGTACCCTCAATTCGTTCCATTTTATCCCACTTCCATCTTCTCTTTATTTTACTATACCATTTCAGCAGCAGGCAAACAGAAAAGAGCGGACAGGCTGTCGCTCTTTTTCAGATTCCAAATTCCAACATACGAACTAAAGAAGAAAGTCTAGTAACTACCTAATCTTTGCGATGTATTATGGGCGACTTCTTTTACTGAATTAAAAATTGCAAGCACTCTTCTTTTAAATCATACGCCAAAATCCTGATACTCAAAGCACCACTCACTTTTTGATTGTAATCGTGTACTGTAGCTGCCACCGATGATGTATTCTCTGTTCTCTCTCCGAAGCTCACCGCGTAGCCTTGTTGCTTGATCTCCGCCAGCTTTTCTAAAAACGCCGGCACCTGCTCCTACTCAATCAATTGCTGCAGAATTTGCTCAGCCTCATTGGTCGACATATTCGCTAGAATCATTTTATTGGCAGCACCGATGTTAAGTGGGATACGCAAACCGAGCTGATCATAGGCGCGAATATTGTGCTGGCTGTCGATGCGATCTACGATGATAGATTCAAGTCCGCTCGTATCCCAATGCCTCAGCAACCAAGGCATCCTACTCACGTCCTGCTTGCATCCCGTTCCCCTCCTCAAAGTGCCATGTCTCTCATTGCTTGGGCGCAATTTTCACACTCCAGAAGCATCTTCGAGTCCTCAATGAACTGACTGTACACAAAACGTCTTTCTCATCAAACGTTCCATTGTCTTCTCCGTAGCTTCCCAAGTAAACTCCACGATCGTGATTTCAGCAGTTCTTACATATCTTTTCTCCTGGTGCAAAGTCGAACATGTGTGAGTGTCTTATCTTCCTTGATATTTCTACATTCGCCGCCATTTTCATATTCAATCTGAATTTTCTCCAATTGTTCAGGTGTCAGCCCACCATTCCAATAATCTCTGCTTCCCCGATCTCGATGTGAGGAGGAGTACTGTGGAATCGACTAGTGTGACAAGGTGGAGAAGTTAATACCGCAATGAGTCACAATCGGATGCGGTAGTTCTAACGGACACTGTTATATTCTGTTTAGTCTATCTCGTACCTTATGTGTGAAGTATGGCTTGTATCCGTTCAGAATCCTTCTGTTTTTCTCAGATTGTATAAACTCATTGAATAAACTGTCATAGAGTGAAGAGTTTTTCTCTACTTTTTTAGGTATTGGATAAAACCCAATCCAAGGGAAGTGATATCTTCTTTGCCAAGGTATCTCATCAACATATTTTGAAAAAGTCTCTCCGCAAATATATAAAAAGTAGGTATTATAAACAAATACTATTCTTCGATCTCGATTAATTCTTGCCTTACAGAACTCTTTTGAATTTATTTACGTAGTATTCTCAAACAAGCAATGTTCCTCAAACCATACAGAAAAAAAGTTAAGATCATCATATTTAATTGTATAATCACCAATATTCTCAATAAAGTTTGGTGTAAGAATTTTTGAGATTTTATAGTACATGATATCACTCCTAATTGGAAACCTCCTTCTTATTCTTTCCAACTGGAGAGTAGTTCATATCATTAACTGAAAAACGTTCGTAGTGCTTACGCAACTCTTGATTTAATAAGATGGAAGCCTATCTCTCTGCTCTCAGATACATTGCTATGGTGCCATATTTCATGACGAGACTTACTAAGAGTGTATAATGTACTACAGAATACTCTTTCTGCTATTTCGCTTTTTCTGTCTTTCCTCAAGCTCGAAAGCTTTTTCTAAATGAAAATCTGGATCCCTAAAGGGGTTTGTCAAAAAAGGCCTGGTAGATCGACTATGTTTTTCAAAAGCACTTCCTAAAAGCTCCTCAGTCAATTGATCATATCCATTTTTTAAAGCTATTTTTGTTGCTTCTCTTAGTAGGTTATTAATATATCTTGGTATTCCGTTTGAAATATAGAAAATCTTTTCTGCAATTCTTGCCCCAGCAATATAAGATCGATCTGGGAAAGGTAAACTTTTATCAAAAGAATTAAGGAAGCTGCGGAACTCTTTTTGTTCCTCATAGTTATCATAATTAAAAGGTTTAAGTATTTCCTTTCTTTCAAATCTACTGTCAAACTGTTCATTTTGAACAAATATTCTTTCTGACTCCGGTAAGCCACATAATAAAACAGCTGCATTAGATTGCTCAGCAAAAAGTTTTACCCAGTCTGAAGCCTTTCTTAATACATTCTGCGTGTCTTTATCAATAAGATGTTGGAATTCATCAATGACTACAAACTCAACCCCGCACTTCTCAAAGAAGAAATGAATCCTACCAGTTAATTGGGTTTCAGTCCCCTTATCGTAATTCGGGTCACCCAGTGAATATAAGATTGCCGAGGCAACAGATTTTGGAGTCGCTCCCACAGGAACTTTTAAATAGATTACTGGTACTCGAGTTACTTCTGGAAGAACTTCTCCTGGATAGGGCGTAAGCGTCAAATAGCCCCCGCGTTGTCTATAACAGCATGCGGCTCTATGCCCGAAATCGACTGCGAAAATAATATTGCTTTAGCGAGGCGGAAGAGGAGGCCGTTCGGTTCCCCGGACGGCCTTCCGTATTTATAAGCGTCGATCATTGATCGCCGCCATTTTGCCGTTCTTCCCGCAAAATAGAGTAGACGGCAATGTCGATGAACCGGCCTTTCTCGAATTCATGCTGCCGAAGCTTGCCTTCGTACTGGAAGCCAAGCTTGATGAGCAGATGGCCTGAGGCCTCGTTGTCCGGAATAATTTTGGCTTCGATCCGGTTGACGCTAAGATGGCGGAAGCCGAAATCCATCACCGCTTCAGCGACTTCGGTCATAATGCCTTGCCCCCAATAACGCTTTGCTAGATCGTACCCCAGCTCGATGCGCCGGTGCCCCGGCTCGTAGTTCAAGTATCCGCATGTGCCGATAACGGTGCCGGACGACGGATCCTCGATGCCCCATCTGATTCCGGTTCCTTCTGCGAAAATATTTGTGCACCATTCGACAGCCTCCATGCCGTCTTCGATGGTAACGTACGGTTCGAGCGGCGTATATCGCACGACCTCCTCGTCCGCATACAGCGCCGCCATGTCGCCGGCGTCGCGGCGCTCAATCGGCCGCAGCATGAAGCGGGCGGTAGTTATCGTGGGCATCTCAGTAAACGGAAACGACATTTCTTTACTCCTCCTCCAGAACGATGCTCGTTCTTCATAACGGGACCCTCTCCCGATGATGTATTTAATGGCTTTGTAAAGCCAAAACAATCTATTAGGCAAATGTTGTCAATTATCCTTTATTTTCGCCGCCATCGGCTGGAACGACAGCCAATGGCCGGGAATTTTCGGCGGACCGGACAACAATGCAGCATCGACAAACCCGTTCCTGTTACTTCTTCTATCGCAATTCCGACTGGATTGTAGTTAAGCAGCTTATTGATGATAGGGGTTGGCGGCAGTTGAGGATTTTAATTGGGAAAGCCCGGTATTTCAAGAACATGTCGGACAATTATCGAATTAAGGGAGTGTGTTGAAGAAGCCGTAAGAAATGTTAAGATGAGAATGTTGTTCAGAGAAAATAAAGTATTTATACGAAAATGAATATCCGGAAATAGGCACAGCAAAAAAGCTCTCCTATTTCGAGAGAAAAATCGAATCGTTAGGCATTTTTTAATCAGTATCGATTTGAAGATTCACGCTATAACCTAAATTTTTGATGCGTTGAACCCAGTAGTCCACACTCTTTTCTTTCTGCGGAAGGTAATCCCAACCCAACTCACTGTAAGGTTCGTTACGGAGTAGCATTTGATAAATGATCCTTAAAAGTAAATGGGATACAGCCATGTTGGCTTTCTTGGGGCCTCGTCGTTTGACTAAGCGATGGTAAAAGGAGGAGAGTCGCGAGCCTTTTGCTTTTGCTGCAGCCCACGCTGCTTGGCAAAGAATGGACTTCAGCCCCTTGTTCCCACTTCGTGTGCGGGTACTTTTCTTTTTGCCCGCACTTTCGTTATTTCCAGGACTCACTCCTGCCCATGAAGCTAAATGCCCTTCTGAAGGAAATATTGACATATCGCAACCGATTTCAGCAAGGATGCCGCCGCTGCATCTTTTTGAATGCCGGGAATGGTTACTAATAGATCGACTGCCTCTTGGTAGGGAGAAAGAAGTTGTGCGATATCTGACTCTAATACTTCGATTTCTTTCTCCAAGTATGCGAGGTGATTGAGATGTTTTTGTATCATCTTGCGATGATGGAGTCGTATACGACCATTCAGTGCTTCGATCAATTGGGGGACTTTCTTTTTTAAACTAGTCTTTACCATTTGTTCAACTTGCTGAGGATCAAGTACTTCTCCGTTGACGAGAGAGTCGAGCAGGGCTCGTCCAGATATACCAAAAACATCGGAAACGTACGTAGTTAGCTTAATATTCGCATCCTGAAGGATGCGATGAACCCGATTTTTCTCTGCAGTGGCGTCGCCTAACAATTTACGTCGATACCGAGTAAGATCTCGTAGATCCCGAATGTCTTCTGGTGGAACGAAGCTAGCTTCTATTAATCCACAACGAAGTAACTGGGCAATCCAAACGGCATCCTTCATGTCTGTCTTACGACCGGGAACGTTTTTGATGCGCTGAGGATTGGCAAGCCAAAGATGAAAAGAACCCTCTAGGATATTCCATATCGGCTTCCAGTAGACTCCTGTACTTTCCATAGCGACATCCGAGCAATTGTATTCTGTCAGCCAGTCTTGCAATTGAAGAAGTTCCTTTGTTGTTGTACCGAATGTCCGAATTTCCTTTTTGGCCCTTTTATCCAACGGTCCATACATCACACATGCTACAATGGTTTCCTGATGTACGTCCAATCCGGCACAACGTTCCAAAATGGCATCCATGGTAAGTCCCTTCTTTACTAAAGTATATGTAAGTCATGCACTTTAAGCGGTGTAGTTTTATACACGTGCTCAATGGCAACATTCGGCGGTGCTCGAAGTGCAATAGGTTCAGATTAGACTTCGGGGTTGAAAAACCACCAAAAAACTTTCGACCTAAGACCTACGTATCCTTAGTTTACGGCTGCCTGAATTCATTTTAATCAATGGTTGTGATCGATCAGATCATGGGTGATTAGACTAAATAATATAGTATTTATACGAAAATGAATATCCGGAAAAAGATACGACAAAGAACCTCTCTTTCTTCGAGAGGGAAAATCCAATAATTGGAATAAATTTTTAGGTGATTTCTGGTTGAAGCTGCACCACGTTATAACCTAAAGTTTTGATACGTTGAACCCAGTATTCCAAACTCTTTTCTTTCTCCAAGTATTCGAGGTGTTTGAGATGCTTTTGTATCATCTTGCGATGATGGAACCGTATACGTCCATTCAAAGCATCGATCAATTGAGGAACTTTGCGTTTTAACTGAGTCTTGACCATCCGTTCCACTTCATGTGGCTCAAGAACTTCACCGTTGACAAGGGATTCCAGCAGGGCATCGATGGTTAAATACTCCAGGGGGCAATCACGATAGCTTAATCCAAAATTAAACACTATTATAATGCATTAAGTTTAGCCATAAAGCAAAAAATGAACCATCTCAATTAACTAAGTCAACGAGTCGAATCCGTGGCAACTTCAGTTTTGGTCATAATTTTTCATTTCAAAACACTTCATTATGCGGGCATTTTAACTGGTTACCTAATTTAAGATTTCTAGACTCGTTGTTAGCCCATTTTCTGATTTCAAATTTTTTTGCGTGGGGATTTTCATTTAATACTTTTATTGTTATAGTCGGCAGAACCCCTATAAAATCAGTATGGCAACTGGTATGTGAGTAAACGTTCGTGGAAGTTTTAACCTTTAAAAGTTGGTAAATAAAATTTTGTAACAAATTTTCGCCGTAATACCAGTTTATGATCCAAAATTTAAACTCTGTTGTAAAAGAATCAAAAGAGAAGCCAAGATTTGATTGAAGTGAATCTAGTCTCCTTGATAAGAAGCAGTTTTCAATTGAGAAAGACTCGAGATCGTAATTGTACAAATTGCTATTATCGACTTGCCAATATTGCTTGAAATTATCAATTTTTTGTCTCCATAATACGTATGCATAAGCAACAGGACAAACAGCATTGTCTGGATATCCTCTTACGAATTTAGCAACACATTTTCTATGCTTTCGAATGACGTGTCTCCTAATATGTCTTGAAATGGCTTTTTTGACCGATCTCATTGATTTAACAAGTTCTTGTTCAACGATACTTCCGTCAATTTTCCTGTAATCTTTTAAGAATTTAGATCTGTAAACAACGTATTTATTTGTTACCTTATACGTTTGATCTACCAGGTTTTGTTTAACAGATTTATCTCTGAATATCCATCTAAGGTCAACAATATATTCAGATCTATCTGGATAATTTATCCAGTGAATTAGATCCTTGTCAATGATTTTCAAATTGTTTTGCTTCCATAAATTTTGGACATATCCTTTCTCAAAATTCAAAAATTTCATGCCGCATTTACAGCAAAATGCATGTGACCAATTACTGTCTGTAACTGAGTATCGAAATTTTCTATTGCACTGTGGGCATGCTTGGTGAAGTTGGATAAGGTGAAATGGACACTTATTAACCATATTAAATTGGTGAAACACACTGTGGAAACCTATTGCCATACATTCTACACAAAAAATTAAATTTTTTTGAAAATAAAGCCTTTTGTCAGTGTGCACATTAAAATAAGGTTTTAACAAGTTGTGAATTAAATGATTGTTCTGATCGTGGATTGAAAAGCCTAGTATTGATCTACTTTTTACTTCATCAATATTTGCAAGAAATAATAGATCTCTGTCACTAATACACCAATTTTCTTCATTTATGCTTTTGAAGTTATTTATTGAGAAAAGCTTTAGCACGTCATTACTTCTTAAGATATTTGCAAACTTAAATTTTTCTAAAGTAGACCATGGTGAATCATAAAAATTACACCAACTCTTATTCCACGTATACATAATAAACAGGTCCTCCCCCAGGTTAGTGAGACTCATTGTAATAATTATGTACACGTGGCATTCTGAATATACGGTAAACTTCAAACTGGCAGCCATCGGTCCATTTGGTTAATCACATTGTCTTGCAATCTTTTCCGCTTGCTTTTTACAGTCTTAAATGGACAATTCAATTGGTTTAATATACTCTCCTTACCTTCTTCAATGTCCCAATGAAATTCTAATGACTCTCCATTATTCGTTGGCAGTACGAAAAAAAAAACCTTGAGATACTCATATTTAAATTTGGGCAAACCCAAAGAAATGTACTTTTCCATTTTGCTAGGTGCTTCTTGTAACCAACCCCAAAATCGGTTCATAACTAAATGAGATATTGCTCGATTGAATATCCATTTTAAAGATGCACGACTTTCTATAGTGATATCTCCATTACATTTCTTCCATTCTTCATACAAAGCTGTTAAGTATTCAGAATCCTGCCAGTTAGGAAATTGCAGATATTTTGGCTCCAGGTACTTATGACCCATTCCAATCATGGTCTCATCAACATGTCTGGCAGAATTATAGCCTTGAACAAAGCATCTCCAATGAAGGTACGCAAATGCGAAAGGACATTTTTCTAGATTATCAGTTTCTTTAAAATACCTTTTTATACAAGTTTTATGTTTTGCCAAAATTGTTTTCCGTAAATATCTAGCAATTGCAGAAATTGTTGAGTGATATGATTTTTGTAAGTCCTTTTGCATACAGATAAATCTATATTCTTGTTGTTGCATTTCATTAACACGTAGAGACTCCATTTTTGAATACCTTTTATTTTCTTCCTTTTCAAGCTTTCCTTTGATAAGTCGTATGTTTGAAGTGCTAATAATAGTACGACTTGAGGGTAGTACCTCCATTTTAGTATTAAGGCATGAAAGTAGATTAAACATAGTTGGATAATTCTCTAAATCTTTTTCCAGAAATAAATGTGCGTGCTTTGATTTTATATTTTTATTGTCCTTGAATCCTAACCACCGAATGCTTTTTTCACATATAATAGGTTCATGTTGCCCCCATGTAGAATAGAAAAATGTGTGATTGTTCGGATGAAAAAATTTATGGCCACAAATGCATTCGTAAGCACCTGATAATTCTTTATCAGTTAAATGATATGGAATTATTTGGTTACATTTTATGCATGCCTTTAATAATGCGGTCATATGGATGGGGCAATAGTCTAATAGTTTAAATTGATGCAAGACACTATGATAACCTGTGTTTATACACTTTTCACAGTATGCTAAATAATTGCGTATCCATTTGTTCAATTTATACCTCTCAGGTAAGGGAGATGTTATTCTTTGTAACAATTCTTCGTTAAATGAAAAAAGATTGAAGTTTAATATATGTTGAAGCGAGTCTTCATTAAATCCTGCGAGTGTAGCTAAATCTCGGTGACACTGTCCTATCGTTGCTTTTATTTTTCTTACATGTTCTGTCCCGAGTAATTTAAGTACTTCGCGCGAGTTGACATTGTTTGCATACTTGAATTTCTCGATTACTGACCATGGTGATTCAAAAGGGCGGATCCATTCAGGTCTCCAACAATAGCTGTTCACAATTCCGCCTCCTGATTAATTCAATTGTTTTACATTTACAAGAAAAACTCTGATTCCTTGTAGCCTGATTTTTCTATAGCTTCCTTCCAATGAGATTGTGTTGGCCAGTATTCATTCAGTCCATTAGCTCCAAATTTCTTCAAACAATATTCAATACTAGTGGTTAAATATTTCATTGGCAGCTCGAAACTATTAAAAATACCGGCTTCTTTTCTAACCAAATCAAATGCCACAATTAAATCTCCAGCACAGTTCTCCAACTTCTCTCCATCCTCGTATGCTTCTGGGAAAAAATATCGGGTAAAGGACCATCCACTGTTTTCTGGGTACTCGCAATCTTCATCATAGCCAGTCAAGCAACTTCTAATCTCTTCAATATTAGTTAATCCTTTAAACTCTTCCTGGCGAACCATAAAACGACCTACTATCTGATATTTATGTGCGGATATGAAACTTGACCTTTGTGCTTCTAGTTCCGGCTGCCCAACCAAGAAGACCGACATAGTGATGCCATGGTCATCAAGTTCATTGTAGATATCCATTAACCAATCGTATTGAATATCTACAAGCCTCTGAGCATCATCCATAAAGAAGACTACTCTCTTCAGGCCACTTGCATCTGCTTTTTCTATTAGATATTTCTGGAGTCTATCTCGTTTAACACTGGTTTTATTACTGAAAGGAAAGCCGTGTCCTATATCATTAAGTAAATCTTCAAAGAAGGTTCCTTCATTAACCCTTTTATATTGCTTGCATTTAATATTGTAGACTGGTACGTTCACTCCGAATTTTATTGGGAATACATTCATTAGGTATTTTATGGCACGTGTTTTCCCAAAACGTGGTCGCCCGTAAATAATTCCACCAGTTGCTCTTTCCTCAAACCAATCTGAAACAACCTCAAACAATCTATCGACTACGGGTGTAGCCAAAAGATATCTGCCGGTTTCAATTGGATGCATACCAGGCGGCACATAGGGTCTCGTCATCCAAGAGTCCTCCTAACTAAAATACAATAGTCCTTTTTAATTTTTTAGTGATAGGCATTTGATGTACATCTGGAGTCCCTTCCTTCGGCGATGGTAAATTTTGATCCGAGTTTTTTTCGTAGGTGACTTGCTGATATATTTCTGGTTGTTGATGTTGTAATTTCGCTAATTTAACTCTTGAAGTTTTATCATTGTTTTTTTCGAGGTATCCAATGTAAATTTCAAAAGGATTTTCGTCTGCTGAGAAGTTAATCTTTTGATCTCTTTTAAGCTTGTAAATTGCTTTTCTTAATCTTAGTGAGTGCGCTATGATTCCCCAGTGACCATGTGCTTTCAAAATACCTAATTCGCTACCATCGGGAAGAAAAGCTCTGATCGTTCTTAAATCATCAACGTTTACCAATAGTGTTAATTCCTTATTTATTAACCATGGAGAAGTGGAAAGAATTGAATTATGATATGTAACATGTTCAAACTGTATAAAAGGTCTCTTACCATACTCTACGCTTCCTGCTACTCTTCGTTTAGCTTGGAATGAAAGAAATATTAATTCACTTCGCTTCTCTTCAGGAAGCTGTCTAACCAATTCGTTATTCTCGATTTTTTGTTTCATGGACCCAAGAGGAGAGAAGTTCTCGATACCCGAATGGGGTCTCAAATTATAGTTTGCAATCAATATCTCAGTCAATTCTTCCAAGTGCTCAATTGAAATATTGTACTTACGTGCTTTGTCTTCCGGGTCCTGTCTTCGAGGATCTTTTGAATTACTTCCGGTAGTACTTGGAAGTCTATGATAACCGTTTTCTTCGAGGAGACCGAACAGTCTTTCAATGATGCCTCGATATTCGGGCATGTTGACTGGCCCGGCATTGACATCACAACCGATAACTCTTCTTAGTCTGTCTTTAACAATGTTCGCTAAGTTAGCTTTTGCATTATCAAATAACAACTCATCCCAAACAGCCCAACTAGTTTCCGAAATAAGTGCAGAGGCATAACCGATTTGATCTGGATAACGGAGCCCGTGAATACTTAATGTTTTTTCTCGCCAAGGCATTGTTGCTCTTTTTATACACTGGAGCACATCAGTACTTGAATACTCTTTTTCTAAGCAGATGTGGTAACCAAGGACAGTTCTAGTTGCCACATCTATAAGTAAGAGTAACCAGGGACGATCAATAGTTTCTTGTACTCGATGACCCAGTGGAGTTGTGTATGTAATTGTAAATATGGCATCAATTTTGTGACCATCAAACTGAACTTGTTGATAAGGGCGAGTAATAATATTTTTTGAATGATATGTCGAAGGTACTCTTTTTGCCCTACGCCCGGCGTCAACACCAAACCTAGCAGATACAATTTCGGTAAAGTGATCATTTTGTAATTTTCTAAAAAAACGCTCTAAGGATCTAAGGCCTTTATTGTATGTGTTTAATGGATATTCATTTTCAATGATACCTTCATTTTTACATGCCCGAACGAATTTATCATGAATATCAATGATACGCATACGTGGGCGTTTTACACCACCTTGAGATTTATTAAGGTATAAATTTAAAACTAATTTTGCAATTGATGGATGCTCGTCTAAAAACTTACTGAATGATCCATTAAAGCTCACCTTTTCAAGTTTATCCTTTACATTGATGGGTTTACTTCTTTCATATGATTTCATACGTTTATATGGTATTAGTGCACGGTAGCCATAAACTTTCCCATCCTCATCATAATCAAGACACCTTTTGATTAACCGGAACAAATCTACCCTATTCACGCCAGTCTGTTTTGTTATGTCTAAGATTGTTGCTCTGTCAGTCATGTATAGGTCTACAGCTTGCTTTCGTTTTGCAAAGATGTCTCTGTGCATTTCCGGTAAGTTTTCAAAGTTAACTTGTGGCCAGTTCGAGATGTGTACTTCGAGATTTTCCCGTTCAATTAGGCTTTTTCTCACCATTTAAGACCACCTCAATCTCCTTTAATGGTTTTTTGTAAAGATCAGCGATGATCTCTCCACGGTAATACATCCAACTGAGTGCCTCAAATATTCGTGAACGAGGTATATCTATCAGCGTTTGTAGCTGATCTATCCTCACTCTTGTATTTTCAGCTAATACCTTACGAAGCTGGAAATAATCTGTTTCCACCGGTTGAGGACGATTACTTACGAATTTAACTATTTGTTTCACATTATCAAGATACAGAGGGTTCTTACGAATTATTGCCTCTGTCATAAACTCATATTTGTAACCTTTCTCCAAACACCAAGCTTTTTGAATTTGAAATTTGCCTTCTTTCATTTGAACAGCATCTAAATTGGGAGAATCTGAGTAACTTACTTCAACAAAACTTTCGGTTCCATCTTGCCATAATATCCACATATCAAACATTTCTGAAGGATGCTCGCAGAATGCTTTAACATTTGGATTTATCTCTACAAGTGCCCAATGATCATGTTCAAGATCTCCATGTAATTGAACATAGCGCTTTAATTTTGGACTGTAGGCATCCCAAAGGTTGGTCCCGAAATGGCGACGGCCAATCTTTAAAGGCTTATACAACGTATCACCTCTAATACGATATAAAAAGTTTATACTAGTATGCATTTTGAGTATTGACAGTTTTTTTAGATATTATACAAAAATGTGATATCTTTAGGTTACAAGTAAATTTTTCCTATTAAGATGGTGTTTCTAAATTTTTTAACTACCTCTCCTGAGTAGCGGATACTGCTTCTCTAATTAGATTAGTAAAATTGTGTCGCTCTCCAATTGGGTAAGTACTTTTGTGTCAATAAAACACGACATAAAAATACTAACTATTCCTACGAGAATGCCTTAAAATCAAGGTTTCCAGCACTCTGAATAGTTAGTACTTTAGTGTCGTCATACAAATGTCTGTCTAATGACACAAATCTGTGTACCAAAATGACACAAATCTGTGTACCAAAATGACACGAATGTGTGTACTTTCAACTGGATTAACCTTAATGACACAAATTTAAGTCCGCTTATTTTAATAAAGTCCACAAATTTCTGTCACGTCAGTTGGTATCTATGAACAACAGGTTGCAGCTGTATAAACGTTTTATTACTAAAGTGATGAAGACACAAAGATACTCCTTAACGTAGGTTTAGCTAAATGCTGTAAATTGAATATACTGAATGAGGTGTATCCGCTTTTATGTCATATTTTATCTTTGTTAAATTTTAGTTCATAAAACAGCCATTTCATGTACTGAAAAAACAATAAAAGAACCCAGTTTTTTAGGGTTCTTTTATTGTTGTTAGTTAAATCTTCATTTTTACTGATTGCTCAATATACAAATTTCGGTACGGAAGACTGTCTACGCTATCTTAACTTTTTGCCCTTGTTGTATAGAGATAACAAAGTTTTAGACTGATTAATAAAGTACTAGACTGGATAATAAAGTTTTAGACTTGGGGCGTTAAACTATACCAGCTAATAGCTTGTCAACATTCCCAGCTTAGTAATTATAAATCATGTGGTATAGTGAAAAATAAGCATGCCAAATACCCTCCAAATTAAAGATCTGTTGGGAGGTTATACCATTAACTTTTTGTTAATCCGGACGGAATGACTTCTTACTTTTTAAAATGGCATAAAGCCAATGAACTAGCTTATTCGCGCATGCTACTAGTGCCACTTTATGAGGCTTTCCTTCAGCTCTTTTGTGGTCGTAAAACTCCTTTATCCGAGTATTGCGAGAGCGGATAAGCCCACATTGGACAGCCATTACTAGCGCGTACCGAAGCTGCCGAGAACCACGTTTTGTGATTCGATTTCGAGTTGCGGTGAACTTTCCTGAAGCAAAAACACTCGGGTCTATGCCAGCGAAGGCGACCAGCTTCTTTGGGTGATCAAATCGGTCGATTTCACCAATTTCCGATAAAATTGTTGCCGCAATTTTATGGCCAATACCGGGAATCGACTGGATTAAATCATACTCTTCAATCTCTTTAGCCAGGGCATCTATGTTCTGTTCCAATTCAGCAAGATGCTCCTGGTATTGAAGAATAAGGGTGATAAGGATTTTTAGATTAATTAAGTGGCTTGAGTACATCGTTTGCTGGAATGGATTTTGTTTTGCCGCATCCAGCAACCTTTGAACTCGCTCGTTAATCCAATCTTCTGATCGACCACGTTTTGAAGAAAGTAGAAGACTGATCTTGGATTTTAGCGTTGTTGAATCGGTTTGAATCACTGAATATGATGTTGGAAACTCGTATAAAAACCGTAATGAAACACTTGAATACATAGCACCGAAGACGCCTTTATAAGCAGGGAAAACTTGATCCAAAACGGCTTGGAATTGCAACTTTGTTTGCACACACATCTTAGAAAAGGCCTCGTATTGCCGCGTTAGATAGCGCAGATTAAGCAACTGAACGCCCCTTTTTTTGAAAGGTTCGAATTCTTCCCTATAGTGTAATTCGCCCAAAAGATAAGCATCAGCAGCATCCGTTTTCACCTTACGAAGATTAGATTTTCTAAGGCGGTTTGAAATGAGCGGATTGATAACAATGAATAAATAGTGATGCTCTTCTAAGAACTGAACCACTGGGCTTTGGTAATGCCCAGTCGCTTCAAGAATCAGTGTAGGGCGCTTTCCAGATACAAGCTCAACGTCACGAATCGCTTGAAGCAGTTTCTCGAGACCTTCCTGCGTATGTGCAAAGTGAAAAGTCCTTTTGTACGGTTTTCCTCGGTCTAAAAAAGCTTGACCATGACTTTCTTCTTTAGAGATATCTAACCCGATAACTGGATTCATCCAATCGCTCCTTGATGTAAATTTACCGGTAGCCTCTATGAATCTTCTTGTCGCTCCACAGCATCGCATGTGATACGGGATCTTTGTCCCAACCAGCCTCAATCATGGTCATGACAAGTAGAGGTGAACATTATAGCGCTCGGGATCAAGTCCCACGGGCAGTTGCGTTCGACTCGGCTACCCTAATCCTCAGAGCAAATGCAAAAAGGATCAACCAGAAAGAACTGGTTGATCACATAATACGAACGGGCAGTTATGCGCAAGACGTGACACACGTTTCATCCGCACGCCCCCTCTCGATCGCATAACCTCGCCACCAACCAGTCGGGTCAGATCATACCAGTTCGTGGACAGCAACAGCAGAAAATAGCGGAAAATCCGCTAAACAAAAACGCCGCAACCCTGTCATTGGATTGCGGCGTTTTTGTTCTCGTTCAATCATCCTTCTACCGTTCTTTGGCAAGCCGTGCTTTCAACTTGGCAATCAGCTGCTGCACATGTGCCCGCCATTCGTCCCAGCTCGACGATTCCCGCCACAGCTCCGCCAAATCCCCCTCGCAGTCCCCCTCAATGTCAGTCCAAATCACGTTCAAATGCTCCAGCAAAGCCCCAAGTGCGGCACGATCGGCCGTGAACGCCCGTACTTGCGTCAACGAGCGTTCTTCCTTCTCATGATCGTAATCCAAACTGCCATTCTCCAGAAACTCGATATACAGCTCCGCGAGGGCGAGCACTGTTCCGTCATAAAGGAAATCATCCTCACCAAACTTCGCCATCAATTCACCCAAATCCAACGTGTCACGAGGAAGCAAATCCTCGATCGCTGCCACTAAATCCAGCCCTTCATCACTTTCCAATGCTTTGATTCCCCATGCTCCCATTCGCTGTCCTCCTGTCACTGTCGTTATCTTCCATTATATGGAGCGTGTCCAATGTCGTCAATTGTTACCAGGACTCTTTTAATGGCAACACCCCGCACTCACGAGTAGCGCTGATTCCGTCAAATAGGTAATTTAAGACCTAAAGTATTGCGGAGAAAGTTCCGCTAACGGGTTCTATAGTTCAATGAGCCAGTCTAAAACTTTATTATTCAGTTTAGAGCCATGGGTTGCTTAATTCTAACGTTGAGTCTAAAACTAATTTTCAAATACCTGGTGATTTTGAAGACCGGGACTCCTTGTACTATAAGGGGTTCTGGTCTAAAACTTTATTATCACTGAACACTTGTTAATACATTTCGGAGTAGACGTTCGTTTCAATTTTGAACTCTTCCCATATGCTACTGCCAATTGATTTCGCTAAATTCGTATCTTCAGCTAAATAATTGATTGCTTCATTAAGATTTCTAGGAATCCAAGAAATGCCCCGCTCCTGTAATTCTACTTTATTCATCTTATCAACATCGATATCAACAGGTTCTCCTGGATCTATACGTTTTGTAATACCGTGAAGTTTAATGTCCCAATCATTCCTTTAACTCTAGCAATCTGTTTAAATAAGTGCATAAATGTTACTTGATCATCAGCGGCTTTTAAAGCTGGAGCATACTTCAAGTTTATTTCTAGCTGTCCTGGTCCATATTCACTGGAGATTTGTTCTGTCTCTACTCCCATTTTTTCCAATGAATAAACAAAATTTTGAACAAATTCCTCCTGAATATCTACCCCTACGGTGGAAAAACAATGGCTGTTGTATGCAGTCAAAATAGTTCCATCCTCTTCTTTCAATAAATAGGCTTCCTGCTCAAAATGCCATATACAGTTTTCCAACCAATAAAGCTTCAGCTTCTGTAAGAAGGCGTTTAAAAGCATTACAATCATCGCCCCTTATGAATGTCTTTTTTGTCTTCCCAACTCCTCAATCAGGTATCCAAGCAACGCACTTCTTACGGGGATGTCCTGAATCAAAACATGCTCGTGTACTGCGTGCGCTCCATCTCCAACAGGACCAAGTCCATCAAGCGTAGGCGCGAGAGGAGCTGTAAAATTTCCATCACTAGCCCCTCCAGTCTCAACTTCGACCAAGTCAATCCCCAATTTTTCCTTCCCTATATTCCTGGCCAGTTCAAACATTTTACCAACTTCCTTGGTACGTTCCAGTGGCGGACGATTTATTCCACCTTCTACCTCTATCCTAGTTCCTTCAATTGCAGGAACGATATTTTCAATTAGGGGAATAATCCGATCAAATTCAGCTTGTGTCCTCACTCGTAAATCCACTTCCGCCTCTGCTTCCGCAGCTACTACATTCCCCCTCGTTCCTCCTTTAACAGTTCCGACATTTACAGTTGTACCGATTGAGTAATCAGTCAGTTTATGAAGGTATATGGTTTGATGGGCTAATTCTTCAATGGCGCTTTTCCCTTTTTGATGATCAATTCCTGAATGTGCAGCTTGCCCTGTTACTTTTAGTTTGTACATCCCAACTCCTTTACGGGCCGTTTTTAAAGCACCGTAATCGAACATAGGGGGCTCAAGGACGAGGACGTAATCACTTTTCTTAGCTTCTTCCTCAATGATTTGCCGAGATGATGGACTTCCTATTTCTTCATCTGAAGTGATTAAAAAAACAACTTGACAATTTGGATTAATTTGGAGGTGCCGTAATGAGTGTAACGCATATATTCCTTGAACGATTCCGCCCTTCATATCGAAAATTCCCGGTCCATAGGCTTTATCACCTTCAATACGAAAAGGGTTTCTTTGCAAATCGCCGCTTTGCCATACAGTGTCTCGATGTGCGAGTAAAAGAATCTGATGATCTCCCTTTCCCCATCTTCCACGAAGATGGTTCCCATACGTTTGATCAGGAATGATCTCCATCGTTCCACCAGTGAAAGAAAGAAAAATCTCCATTATCTTTTTACCTAATAAATCATTCATTTCTTTTTCGAGAGAAGGAGATTCTATTTCCACCAGTGTTTGTAACATTTTTAGCATTTCATTTTGCTGAGTTTTCAAATATTTCAATAAGTCGCCCATGTTTTCTCCTTTCATCAATCACTATTACTCTTACAAATATAGATGACAAGCTTACTATGTGACCTATTTGTTATTTTAGTTCATTCATCAGGTAGAGAATTTGTGCCTGAATGGTCACATCAAGGGCAGTAGTCGGTTCATCCGCAATCAGCAAGTCTGGCTGGCAAGCGATAACCATTGCAATCGTCACTCGCTGCCTCATACCTCCTGACAACTGGTGAGTATTCATGCATGAATTTTTCGGCTCTGGGAATTCCGACTTTTTTTAGCACCTCTATTGTCTTTGCTTTTCTTTCAGTAGATTGCAGCTTAGTATGATTTTTCAACACTTCGCCAATTTGTTTTCCACGGTAAAAAACATTCCGGTTACTTTCGCAATAGCTGGGGGAAGTACATTCATAATAGAGAAAGAAGTGATACTTTAGCCGATCCTGACTCACACACAATAGCAAGTGTTTCCTGTTCTCGTATAGAAATTTGAATATTATGAACGGCTGGTAGCAAAGCATTGTCCGTGCGAAACGCGATGGTAAGATTTTCAACATGTAGTAATTCTGGTTGCATCTGATACATTTCCCCTCTTCCGTTTGTGTCTGATTACCTGGTAACAAAATAGTCGTAAGTGGATTTTGCTACTATCGCGATCATTTGTGCTGCTTCCAGTTGTGAGCTGTTATTTTCAGAGAAAGCTGAAACAATGACGATACCTTTTTCTTCAGGTAAATAAATGATGCCAATATCATTATGAACAGCACCGACTGAACCCGATTTACAAGCTACTGGGGTTCCGGCAGGCAATAAATTTGGAATCCGATCGCGGAAATGCTGTCTTTTCATAATGTCAATCATCTGCTCGCACGCTTTCTTTGAAATCAACTCTTTTCTGGCTATTTTCTCCAACAATAATGCCATATCAGCTGGGGTTGACACATTATTCTCTATACTCTTGGTAAACACGATGCTTCTTTTATCATGCTTTGCCTGGAACAGACGAAGCGACACTTCTTCATACTGCTCGTTGCTATGCAATTCAGGGTCTAGGTTTACAACCAAACTTAATAACTGCCAGCATGTCAGATTCACATAGGTATCCTGTAATCCGATACTTTTCATATATTGGTCAGTACGGTTCACACCTACCAGCTCAAGTATTTTGTCTGTTCCGACGTTATCGCTAACAATAATCATCAGAGTTGCCAAATCCTTCAGCGAAACCTCAGATCCGGGATCGAATTCTTTTAATACTCCTGAGCCCGGGACTCGATCTGTCAATGAAAGACGGACTCTCGTATTTAAATCGATTGTCCCTGCTTCCACTTCACGAAATAAAGTCGCTAGAATCGGTACTTTATAACAGCTTGCCATCTGAAAGAGATGCCCTTCATTAATCTTCACCTCTTCATTTGTCTCCAAATGTTTGATGACAATCCCGAATGTTGCTGTTGCTTGTCCAACTAATTCTTCGATTTTTTTTTGCAAGTCCATGTTTAACTCATCCTCTCAGTCTGGATAATGGCTGGGAAGCTTCGTTATGGGTAAAAAACCTCTGAATAGAGCGAATTTTTCTCGATTTTTTCATAGTTAGGCTCGTATCCAATCCCCGGTTTATCAAGTAATGTAATAACTCCATTGTGAGGTGTTACCTCCGGGTCTATAATGTCTTCCTCCCAATAGTTTTTTGATCCAGCAGTATCACCAGGGAAGATAAAATTGTCCAAAGTAGTAATGGCAATGTTATGTGCTCGTCCGATTCCCGACTCCATCATACCGCCACACCAGACTGGAACATTCTGTTGCTTGCAAAGGTCGTGAATTCTCTTAACTTCGGTCAATCCTCCAACACGACCGATTTTGATGTTGATGATCTTGCAACTTCCCAACTCAATCGCTTTTCGGGCATCTTCTACAGAATGAATACTTTCGTCGAGACAAATAGGTGTTTTTAGTCTTTTTTGAAGAGTAGAATGATCGATGATATCATCATGTGCGAGTGGTTGCTCAATCATCGTCAAGTCAAATTGATCCAATTCTTGCAGTAGGTCGCTATGTGCCAGTGTATAAGCGGAGTTTGCATCTGCCATTAGCTGAATATTGGGAAATTTATTTCGAATAGCATCCATTACTGCAATATCCCATCCAGGTTTTATCTTCACTTTTATTCTCTTGTAGCCCAAATCGAGGTTTTTGTGAATGACCTCCAAAAGTTTAGGAATGGAAGCTTGGATCCCAATACTTACCCCCACCTCTACTTCCTTCTTCGTCCCACCAAGGGCTTGTGCCAAACTGACTCCTTTGCGCTTGGCAAATAAGTCCCAAACAGCCCCTTCCAATGCGGATTTTGCCATGTTATTCCGTCGTACTTTTTGAAAAATAGTGGACACATCGGATGGGTCTTCCAGGTGTTTCCCTATCAGCATGGGAATGAGGTGTTCTTTCAGCATTTGCCAGTTTCCTTTTACTGTCTCTTCACTGTACCAAGGAAGGACCATCGCCACCGATTCCCCCCACCCTATTACTCCATTCTCGTCCATTATTTTGACTAAAATAAATTCCTTATCTTTTACCGTTCCAAAGCTTGCTGTAAAAGGTTGTTTCAATTGCAATTTCATGTAGTGTAAGATAACTCTCTTTATTTGCATCACTAATAGCCCCTTTCATCCAGAAATTTATTCTTCGATTATCGTTCTGTAAATCTCGAAATTGTGTTCATATTCCAATATTCTTTGCCTAACTTGCTCTGAATCAATCACAGACATACCAGCAACAATTGCATGAAGCAACACAAAAAGTGGCGGAGTAACATCGAGTGTAGAGGAATCCGTACTTGGAACCTGCAGCACGATATCAGCGTTTTGGCTGACTGGTGCTAGAACATCATCGGTAATAGCAACGATATATGCTCCCTTGTTTTTAGCTATCCTTACAATATCCAGTGT
The DNA here is from genome assembly GCF_046535075.1 of Brevibacillus sp. SIMBA_040. Taxonomy (NCBI): domain Bacteria; kingdom Bacillati; phylum Bacillota; class Bacilli; order Caryophanales; family Paenibacillaceae; genus Brevibacillus; species Brevibacillus sp. SIMBA_040. Next base: position 267,308 of record NZ_JAWRXI010000008.1, on the reverse strand, counting down.
TTCTTTGCTATATCTTTTGAATGAAAAGGCGATCAGTACCCATTGTTTATCCATTCGTGATGATAATTGGACAATATCATCCGTATTCTGGTTATACACCTGGGCATCTTCACAGAGCATACGTAAGCTGAATGCCAGCCAATGTGCCGGTGCATATGATGACCGCAAGCCTACTGTAAGGACTTTTTTTGATTTGCTAATGCTTTGCAATACTTTCTCAAATGCTGTTTCTGAAATAGTTCCAAGCATCCCCTCGATTCGGTCCAAACTTTCTTTTACCACTTCGGTAAAAAAATGCTGATCATTTTTAAAACGTTTGGTGGTTTCCTGATGATGCGTAAGCGCATTCTTTTCATTTCGTAGCTGCTCGGCAAACACTTCTTTTTGTAATTGACTGAAACCGCTATACTTTAATGCGTAGCAGAACCGTATAATAGTGGTCTCGCTAACACCGATCTGTTCCCCTACACTCGATGCAGTATTATTAATAAACAGTTCTGGGTTTTCCAGAAGATGTTCTGCCACCTTTTTTTGTTGCTTAGTTAACTGAGCATAGTGTGTTCGAATTTTTTCTCGTATCGTAACCATTATTCGTCTAAATCCTCCCGAGGAAGTTTTGGTTCTTTTTTTATTTCTTTTTGAAGTTTTGCTTCTTTTTGCTATTCTAAATAAAGTAGGATAAAAGATCAAGTGTTTTTCATTCATTTTTTATAGACTCTAACATTATGCCAATCATCTAGATTCTTCATAGAATAACCAATCTTTTCTTCTTTAGACTTACGTACTAATTACAGAATTAAAGAGTCCTGGAATCTTCTCATGCAATTTAGACCAGTAACTAGAATCAAGTTGATATGATCGGGCTCTTTAAAAAACAAAAAGGTGCTTCTGTCTTTCAAGCACCTTTTCCAAATTATATTTAGTTAGAATGAGGGTGGTGTAACTGCGAATATAACAACTACGTTCTGATCAAACGTATTTTTCCACTTATGTTTCATGTGCGGCGGTATTCTTACACTATCCCCCTTACTCAAAATATGAACTTCGTCATTTAGATACAACTTTACTTCCCCTTCTAGAACAAAAGCTGCTTCCTCTCCTACGTGTTCCATCAATGCCTCAGAAGATTGAGTTCCGGGTGTCAATTTCATTAAAGCATACTCGATAGCCCCGTTTAAATCAGGGGATAATAGCTCATATGAAATATGTTTACATTCGGGAAGAATCATTTTTTTTCGATGATTGGATCGCACAATCAAATTTTTTGTATTTTCCTGCTCCAGAAAGAAGTTAAAAACCGGAACCTCTAATACTTTAGCAATTAATTTTAGTGTATGAATAGAAGGGTTTGCTATCCCTCGTTCAATTTGGCTTAGCAACGAAGGTGTCACTTCTACCAGATCTGCTAGTTGGCGAATGTTTAATCCCTTCTTTTTCCTGTATTCTTGTATTTTTTGCCCTACATGAAAGTCATTCATAATAAATACGCTGCTCCTCGCGTTTAATTTCAGTTGCAAATAAAATAAATTGTATTGACTTTTATTAAATACATTTTAACATAAAGAGAATCATGTAATACCTTTTTATATGTAATCGTACTCCAGAAAACATTTTATGAAGAGAGGGAGTTACCGATGCCAACGGATCAGACAGTAGCAGGGAAATCGATTTTGCAATGGCAACTAGAATATCCGATATTACAAGATGTAGTGTCATTAAAAGAAGTTTTTTGGATAAATGCCAAGTATAAGGCATCAAGCATTGATACTCTTACCATTGATGAAAAAGATGTGAATGATGCTGAGGAAAGATGGAAACGATTTGCACCTTATCTTGCTAAGGTATTTGAAGAAACCCAAAGCATGAACGGCATCATCGAATCTCCTTTGGTACCTATTCCCCATATGCATCGCTATCTTGAAAAAAAGTATCAGCAGGCACTTCCTGGGAAACTATGGTTAAAATGCGATAGCCACCTCCCAATTTCGGGATCGATTAAAGCGAGAGGTGGGATCTATGAGGTTCTCAAGCATGCAGAGGATCTTTTGTTTAAGCATAAACTGTTAACAGCTCAGGATGATTACTCCATTTTAGATACTAAGAAGTTCAAAGATTTTTTTTCGCAATATTCGATCGCTGTAGGATCTACCGGTAACCTGGGTCTGAGTATTGGAGTAATGAGTGCAAAAATGGGTTTTAACGTGACTGTTCATATGTCAGAAGACGCAAAACAATGGAAAAAGGACTTGCTCAGAGAAAAAGGCGTTACTGTAATTGAACATCGTTCAGACTATAGCAAAGCAGTTGAAGAAGGAAGAAAACAAGCAGAAACAGATCCAGATTGCTACTTTATTGATGATGAAAATTCAAAGCACTTATTTTTAGGGTACGCTGTAGCAGCTATTCGTTTAAAAAATCAATTAGATGCAGCAGGCGTTATTGTCGATAAAGACCACCCTTTATTTGTATATCTTCCATGCGGTGTTGGTGGTGGTCCGGGAGGCGTTGCTTTTGGTTTAAAATTGATTTACAGGGAACATGTGCACTGCTTCTTTGCTGAACCAACCCACTCTCCATGCATGCTGCTTGGGTTGTTAACAGAATTACATGATCAAGTATCTGTTCAGGATTTTGGGATAGATAACAAGACTGATGCAGACGGTCTTGCAGTAGGGAGGCCTTCTCGATTTGTAGGTAAAGTAATCGAAAGCTTATTGAGTGGAGTTTTTACAATTGATGATGAAGAATTATATATTTTACTACATGCTCTAAGTAACAGCGAAAATATTGACCTTGAACCCTCTGCATTAGCTGGAATGCTAGGAACCGTCAAACTGCATCATACAAGAGTCGGTCAGGAGTATTTATCTGCAAATGCACTAGAAGGAAGGTTGGAAAATGGTACACATATTGTTTGGGCAACTGGCGGAAGCTTGGTTCCAAGAGAAATAATGGAAGGCTACTATAACAAAGGCTTACATTTATCAACACTGAAAGATTCACTTACGGAATACGGTAGTTGAATAAAAGAAAAAGCGGCAAAAGACTGTGAACAACATAGTCTGAACCGCTTTTTGTTGTTACGCCCACCATAACAGGCGGGAAAATAAAGTCCAAGACGGCCGGTTTTTTGCTGTCATTATCTTACTCTCAAACCCTTTAGCTTGAAAGTATCTCCTTATAAGTTTCTCTCCTCTTTACGCACTGATCCTTGTCAGTTTCTCCTGTTGTTTACGGACTTGTCCAGTTAGCCTTTGATGCAAATAATAGCTCAGCCCCGTGAGGATCAGGCAAATTGCTGATTGGAAGTATTCTGGCGGCGTTACTTGATAGATAAAGAATCCGATCACTGTCCAAATGAGTGCCGGTACATTCCAGCCGTTTGTGTAGCGGTAGATGCCATGATCATCAAAGAGCTGATCGACCACCAGCCTTCCTTTTTTCACCAACACATAATCAGTTATCAAAATGGCAGCCAATGGCGCGTAGAAAATTCCGGAGACCGTCATCGTCGCTTGCATTTTATCTAACATCGTTGGGAAAATGGACAAGCCGACGCCAATAACGGAAACGATCAGAGTGGCCCAAAAGCGGCCGAGCTTTGGAATCATATTTACAACCGAGAGCGATCCGGTATAGATGTTCAAGACGTTGATCGTCCAGTTATCCAGCACGACCAGAAGCAGGATGATGAATAGGGCTATGCTGCTGCTCGCAATAGAAGCTGCTCCCTCCAGCCCATTTGGCACTTTTCCGAGTGTTGCAGCCGCAGAATAAGCGCCGACAAACGCTGAGGTAAATGTACCGATGCACGCTGCTGCCATGGTGCCGATCCACATGTCAACGCGGGTTCGCGAGTAGCGGCAAAAGTCCGCCGCATCTGTGGTCATCGACAGCCAAATCGCTGTCAATGAGTTCAAGGAAACGATGAATGCGCCCCACCCCCAACCGATTGTTCCTTCATATCCGAACACTTTGGGTATCGCATAGTTCGGATCATCATGGGTCATGAACAGATAACAGACGAAAATTAGCGCGATAAGTTTGATTGGCAGTGCCACGCGAGATAGAAACTTAAGCCAGTTGTAACCGAAAGTGGCAATGACAATTTGGAATATTGCAAAAGTTAAGCTGACAGCGACAACGCTCACTTCCGTCTGAAACAGCTTGTTGATGACCACTACGATAGCGGCCGCTCCCACGATGGTTTGAATGGAAAACCAATAGATGGCTGTGATCGCACGAAAAAGCGACACTGTGTATTTTGATCCTCTGACGCCATAGACCATCCGCGTTGCAACCGCACCTGATACGCCGTGATCAACGCCGATCGTAGCCATGACGAGATAAGCGCCAAACGCGACCGCGATCCCCAGGATAACGGAGGTAATCGCCGCCCAGAATGATAAGCCAGACGCAACCGCAACGCCGCCAATCAGAATCATGCCAGGATTCATTAAAAAATTGATAACCATGAAAAAAATGTCATACCATTTCACTGTTCTCTTTTCTTCAGGGACTTGTTCGATTCCATACTGCTCTACGTTTTTCGGTTGGCGATATTTTTTGAACACATCATTATCAGCATGAGGACTCTGATTTATTTCCACGCGCTTTAACACTCCTTTTCTTTTTCGTCATCGCCTAAGATTCCATACCATTTCAACGCTGACAAAATCAGCACCTTCGTCACCTCAAACAGCGAGTCCAGCTCCACGTACTCGTCCGGCCCGTGCGGTTGCGCACCGACTGGCCCGTAAATCACGCCCGGAATGTTGCGACCTGCATACCAGGCCACATCGCACACAGCTACAAATCCTTGATACACTGGTGAGATCCCAAATGCCGCTTGACCGTCGGCAATGATTTTGACGATATCATGATCCAATGGCGTATTGACTGGCGGGAAGTCGACACCTCGCAGCCCCCATTCCACTATAGGCGGATTTTCGCGCAGCCAGCTGTCGGTAATGGCCGCTGCACTAACTGCCGCTTCAAATTCTCGCTTGATGGCTTCCGAGTTCTCCGTCGGCAAATACTTGATGTCGTACTCAATGACGCAATAATCCGGAATAATCGCTGGATTCGTTATCGTTTCAGGAATCCCGTTTTTGACACCCGCTCCCGCCAGCATAACGCCGGCGTTGATCGCGTTTGCCCCTGGAGGCAGCAGCGGGTGACGTCGATTCAAACCCCAGTCTCGTTCCAGCTCAGAGGTTGCCTGAATGATTTTCATTGCCTTCTCAATCGCATTCACGCCGGTTCGCTCATAACCGGGATAAATGTGACGATAGCGCCAAGCCGAGTGTGCAGCGACTCCTTTTACCGAAACCCGCGCCCAATGAAGCCCGCCTTCTACCGGATTGACGGTGCCGTCGGTCGGTTCCGTGACGATTACGCCGGCACCGCGATACCCGCGGTCCAGCACAGCGCGAGTGCCAGCTCCGCCGTTCTCTTCATCAATGACGATATGGAGATCCAGATCAGAATTCAATTCCACGCCCAAATCCACAAGAAACTTGGCCACCATGATATTGCTCACCACACCCGCCTTCATGTCCATGGAGCCTCTCCCATACAGCCTGCCTCCATGAATCTCAGCCTTCCAGGGATCGACGCTCCAGCGGCTCATGTCCCCTTCCGGGACGACATCGACATGGCCATTCAGGATAAGCGTATTGTCTCGAGATTTTCCTTTTATGGACGCCACTACGTTGGGTTGTCCCTCATATACATCCCACTTATCTACGGTAAGTCCCATCGAAAGCAAGTAATCCTTCAGGAACTCCTGTAGTTTGTCACTTTCACTCGCTTCAGGTCGTTCCAAAAAATTCGGATTCACACTTTTGAAGCGAACCAGTTCTTGCAACAGCTCGACGATATGCTGCTGATTGCGCTCGACCCATTCCTGTACGATTCCTTTCCAATCTTTTGCCGCCATATTGATTCCTCCCTTTTTCAAATTAAGCCAGTTCGCCACCATCAATCGGAATCTGCTGTCCTGTGATATAAGCCGCCTCATCGGACGCAAGGAACGCGAATAACCCTGCCAGCTCTTCAGGTAATGCGTGTCGCTTCAGCGGAATATTCTCGTTTACCTTGTCAAGCTTCGCGGGAGTATGTTCCGCCAGTTGCATCGGCGTGAGCACATATCCGGGGCAAATGGTGTTCACACGAATGGTTGGAGCCACTTCCAGCGCCATCGTGCAGGCGAGCAGGTTGACGCCCGCCTTGGACGCATTATAATCGGCGTAATACGGGTGGCCGACCACACCATTGGTGGAAGCGGTCATATCGCGCAAATCAACTGTCACTGTTGTCTTCCTCCTTTTTTTCGAACTCGCAAGAAAAGATCTGCAACAATTATGCCATCGTTGTTTTCTCGTAAAACCAGCAATTTAGACGCTCGTATTGCGACAGAAATTTTTCGCCGAAAAAAATTATATGAAAAATATTTTTCTGAACATTTTAAATTGAATCTACTTTTCAACAAATCGATTTGAATTATTTTGTTCACTGTATTACAGTAAAGGAATAACAGTAATTACCTTACAATTCTGTGAACAACCCCAACTATCACGAAAAAATTTTTTCACTCTAGGAGATTTATTCATGCCTGATCTTTCGTTAATTGGATTGCGGCAGTTTGCAACGTTAAGACTCTTCAAATATAAAAAAGCCCAATTTCTCGTTGTTGTAAGCGAGAAATTGGGCTTTGGTTACTTTCATAATTCCGTTGTGGGAAGTATGCAACATAAGGATTATGATGAATTTTGGCATGCCGCTCAAGCTGTTGTCTCTTTACCATGTTCAAGGAGTGAGAACAGCTTCACTCACCTGAATATGTCCGTTCGGACTTATCCATAGCCCTTTTACTTTATTGCTGATCGCTGCGAGGTTCACAGAATTTCGTATCGGAATCATCACAGCATCTTCCATTTCAAGCTGTTGCGCCTTTGCGTATATTTGCTTCCGTTTCTCTGAATCAACTTCTGAACGAGCCGCATCGATCAATTCATCCACTTGGGGGTTACCATAGAAGAAGTGATTCCCAGGGCTACCTTGAGAACGGCTATGGAATAGATTATATTATATTGTGTGTAGTCCCCATCTGCGCTTGCTCCCCAATTACTGATGAACATCTCAGTCTCCCCTGTTGATGCTGCCGCAACATAGGCACCGATTTCCATCACATGAACTTGTAGATCAATTCCAATTCCTTTCAACTGGGATTGGATAACTTCAGCCATACTGATACGTAATTTATTATCACTTGTATAGATCGAGGCCTTAAATCCATCCGGATAGCCAGCATCTTTTAGCAAAACCCTCGCTTTGTTCAGGTCATATAAGTAAGGTTTTGCATGAGGATCATGCCCAAATACAGTTGGTGCCAATGAAGTGTTTGCCGCAGTTCCGATATTGTTAAATATTCCTTGGATGATTGCCCCAGAATCAACGGCGTGACTGATCGCCTGACGAACACGCACATCATCAAACGGCTTTTTTCTAAAATTGAATCCAATGTAGTCAACTCCAAATGAATCGTAGCTGCCAAGACCCATCACTTTGGAAGACTGTACACGGTTGATCTCCGTTACAGGTAGCTGCTCTGCAACATGCGCTTCCCCAGATTCTACCATGGCAATGCGGGTGGCATCCTCAGGTATAACTTTGAAAACCACCTTATCTACCTTTGCTTGTTCTCCCCAGTATTTCTCATTTCTTACCATTACGATTTCTTGTCCAGGTTGCCATGAGTAAAACGTAAACGGTCCTGTGCCTGTTGGGTGCTTAGTCAATTCTTTGCCATATTGCTCAATTGCTTTCGGGCTTATAATACTTCCTTCGCTGCCTGCAAGAACAGTAAAAAAGGGAGCAAAAGGTCTTTTCAGAATAATTTGAGTGGTAAATTCATCAATGGACTTTACTTCTTTAACCATTTCAAATGCCTGAGCTCGTGTTGCACCAATATTTTTATCCAATATTCTCTCAAATGTTTTTTTAACTGCGTAAGCGTTGAATGGAGAGCCATCGTGAAATGTTACTCCTTGTCGAAGCTTGAATTCCCAGGTTACGTCGTTTACCTGCTCCCATTCTGTTGCCAGTGCAGGTTGATAGGTCATATCTTTAGAGAGTCTGACTAAGCCTTCGTAGATTTTGTTATTCACAATAGAACCAGACACGATCGTCGTTAAAAAGTGAGGATCTAGATTGTTCGCATCTGCAGACCTAACGACAACCAATGTTCCCCCATTTTCATTTGTCTTCACCTGTTGTTCAGTGACAGTAGTCGCTTGTTTTTCACTGGACGAACATCCAGTGACGATAGCGGTAAAACTCAAAGATAAGGCAACAAGAATATTGAAAAAGTACTTCGCATTCATGGCAACTCGTCCTTTCTATATTAAGGTGCGATAGTCCCCATAACGTTTCCCTTTGCGATAACGACTTGTGGCTTGGTTCTTCTAGCGATGGTTTCTGCTGAGCAGCTCGAATCAACTAAAACACCGCTTGCTTCATCACCAACAACTGGCCAGATACGAGTACCCGATTCATTCAAGGGGATCTTTCCACCTGTTATAAATCCAAGCGCCTTACTCAATGATCGCTCATCACTCCAGCGGAACCTTTCAGCAAAGCGGTTTGCTTTTTCTAATATGTCTGCACTGCCAAAAGGCGACCAGTTCCCCATCACGCCGTCATTCCCTAACGATACCAAGACACCTTTTTCATGTAACAAAGGGATGGGTATCGTTAGCCTATTGATCGGAACTGTTGAAGTAACATCAATACGTAATTGGGCAAGCATCTCAGCGACTTCACTTACTTCCGACAATGACACGTCACCTAAACCAAGGGCATGGCTAATAGTTACCCTTCCCTGCCATCCTGCTTCTTCCGTCATGGCAGCGAGTCTCTTTATGGTAAAAATCGTTAGATGTCCGGGATCATGTAAATGCAAATCTACATCAGCATTGTTTTCTACCGCTAGCTCCATCATTGTTTGCAATGATTTTTCGACGTCGCCATCTACTCCCGCTGGGTCTACACCACCAACATGAGTTGCTCCTTGGCGTAGGGCTTCTCTAACACTCTCCTTTGCATTCGTCCGCAGTAGGCCATAATGCGGAAAGGCAACGATTTCACGGGAGATTTTTCCTGAAAATGGTTCATATGCCCGTTGGAGAGCCTCTAAAAACTTCAGCCCAACCTGTGGATCAACATGACAGTGGTCACGGACACGAGTAATCCCGTTTTGAAGCATGAGTTCCAAGATGAGTTCTGCCCTTTCCTGTGATTTAGAAAGAAACATTGGAAGCAATCCCTTATCTTCCTCATGACGCTCAAACAGATTTGAAACGGGCATACAGCATTTCCACGGACCTCCGTAATAGGTTTTATCTAAGTGAATATGCATTTCCTGAAAAGAGGGAAGCAGTAACATGTTTTTTCCATCCACTAGCGGCAGTTCCGTTAATAGAGGTTGATCAGCTGACAAAATCTGCGCTATCTTGCCGTCTTCAATACGTAAGTGATGAAGCTCTGTTTTCGTTCCGATCATGTTTCCATTTTCGAATTGATAGCCGCTTTCCAACTTAATATTTGTTAGCCAGTAGGAAGAATTCATACAACACCCATCCTTTTTGTATTTTCTAATAATACAGACAATTAAAGTATAACGAGTGACATCTCTCGAAGTTTTAAATATATTTACCTAAATTTTTGAATTCTTTACTTTTTATACTGGATACCACCAACAATACGCGGATTTCCAACGTTAAGGGATGCGGGCAGCTAAATACGAGGATTTTTACCACGGTAAGACATGCAGCACTAGTGTAATTGTGTTCTATCAATGATGGCGAATCTTGCTATATTCAGGGCTTAACGCAACACAAATTATCCTCAAGACGCCGTATTCCAATGCAACACAATTGTATAGTCTACTTGCTAGAAGCGGGAGCGCCAGCTGGGTTGTCCTTGACTCAAAATTACCGATCTACGTTGGTAATAACGACCAGCAAAATATCCCTGATTTTGTCTGGGTTTTTGTCCCGAATTTTGCCGGGGACTTCTTTAATATCTGCCCGTAGCCAACTCTCAACAAAAAAACCACCTTTGAGGTGGTTCCTGGCAATGCTGTATAGAGCTAACAAAGTTTTAGGCAAAAGAAAAGACCACAATTCAGTGAAATCGCTTGGTCTTTGTTGGCCTACCCTGCTTTCGTATTCTATTCCCGGAACGCGCCCGGACCCGAAGACCTCCCGAGCTTATGTTTGCCGTGGTTCAGTGCTGTCTGGTAAATTTACACCGGTAGGGGTTAGCGAGGACGAGGTTATCAAGCTGTTCCACGGAATCTATACAGATGGTCTGGAAGCATTGAAAAAAGCATATCAAGCTTAATCAGTTGGAACTGACCAAAAACAGATAAGGCAGCCGTGGTGTAGAACATGTGAACTTGTTCTATGCGGTTGCCTTTTTGTTGATTTCCATTCCATCCAAATTAAACTTTCAACTTGAATTCTTCAATCATATTAACAAAATGGTTGCACTTATATTGATTACCCACGGATTTAAACCATTTTCATCAAATCTAATACTTTATTTTCACTGAACAAATGCTGTATTCAACTATCGATACCCGTTAGTCTTTTACCTTCGCTTCAAGGGAAATATATTTCGCCGTCGTCAGTGCTGACATCAAAAAATCCTACCTTGTGTTTTAAAGCTAATTCCCGCATCGTCGTATAGGCTTCCTCAGCTACAGAATAAGCAAAAGCCGCATAGATTACGGAAGACCCAAGCGAATAGTCGGTCAAGCGATTATCAGTTCCTGCTTCCTCCATAGCTTCAAAAATTTCATCATCTACATTCATATTGGGAAAATGCTCCGCCAACTCACTGTAAAAGCGCTGCAGCGCCTCCGAACAGACCGACGAATTATGATATTCATGATCTTCCGACCATTGCACTTGCTGCTCATACCAATCCATAAACGCCTTCCTTTCCTTCGGCGCTTTGGACGGCTCAAAAGCCATTAAATCATAGCTCATTTGAATTCCTCCCGTATTTAGATATGTGTAATTTCTTTCCATTGTACAGATTGCTTATCCCTCGCCTATCCATCTTATATCTCAATTTTGCAGGGGAGACAAGATTTGGTGCTTAATCAAGGAAACAATCGGTTAACTGTCGACATCGTCTTGTTTAATGAAAAATAGAAAGGTACTCAGTTCATATCGAGTGCCTTGGCAAATTGAGTAATTGCATCTTTTTTACTTTCGTAATACTGGTCCTTTGTCAGCCCAAGTTCTAAGTAAACGTTGACGTTGATGTCTTTAACCCTTGAAGTGCTGAGATACTTTTCTTCAAAGAGTCTTCGTTTAATCTGCTCTTAGGAATATTGTAATGCCCGTTCAATTTGTTTCGCCTTCAGCTCGCTGTTGACTGAAGCCTGGGGAATAACTGACCAATGCTCTTCTCTTGTAACTCCTGTGTATAATGTTTTCACGAACATATATACGCTCTCCCTGTTGGAGGCTATTTTTATGCATTTATAATCAATTACAGTTATTCACAGATAGCCTGTAGTCTTTCAACACTCGGATTGTTATAATTTGGCTAAATCTCAATCGATAGGGTGAAGAGAGATGGGGCCTCATGATGTAGAATGTCTAGACCTAAAGATGGAAGCTCTCCGGAACGAACTTAACTCGTTTGCGCAAATTTGCAGCCTAACAGATCCGTTAATAATCTCTTTGAGTCAAAGAATAGATTTCTACTTGAACATTCGTACAAAGATACTTTCTAAAAATCAACAGATTAACTCCTGAAATATATTATTAAATATCGCGATTTCTTTACTTTCATGCTATCATCGTAATATCCAACTATTACCAATACGGAGCGATATTAAAATGGAGTTAGTTTTTGGGGTTGTCGTAATGATCTCAATTGTGAATTTGTATTATCTGTTGAAGCAAACCAATCAACATTTACAGAGAATTGAAGACTTGCTTACCAAGTTAATCGATAAGAAGGATTAACATAGCTCATTCACATGTTATCCCAGCTTTGTAGCCAGGCAATTGTTGATGGAGTCCTTTGGCCAAATCTTCATCACGTGAAACTATTTCTTGGGCTGTTGTGGGTTCAGTGATCCATTTCATTTCCATTACTAATAAGGTATTCGTTAATTACGATTAACATTAGTAAAATCCTCATTCTTAATATAAAGAAGGCTCGGCATCTGATTTTCTGCAAGGTTGCCGTTTTCGTGAATTAAATGCATACATCGACGCCGATTCTTTTTGTTTTGAATCCCCCTTTCTCCCTTAAAAATGCAATGATGATTTTTTATCACATGGCTACCCTTCCCTACAATTTAACCAATCCTTTTTGGAGGATTATCGCTAAGCCCTGATACTTCACCATTCCCAAGATCGGCCATTATCGGATTTCTTCCAGGACTTTCCGGGAATATCACATATCCAGCCTTTTTCTAATTTCGTTGTTTTTAATAGGGTAAATTCTTTCTATTGGTAAATTTTTAGAGTTTAGTTTTCCCTGCTTTCGCTGTACAATCCATTTCTTCACAAGCGGTGTCAAATCCTCAATGCGGTAAATTCCATCGGCCAGAAATTCTTTTAAAGTGGTTCCTTTTAGACCGATTTGAATTGCTGCACGATTTATGGAATTACCATTCACATTTCTAACAGGATCCTATTGACAATAAACTGTTGTTTCCTCAAATGCTTTTTCCCATTGAATTGAATCATTGTAAATCATTGAGTCTGGTGAAGTTAACACCGCTTTCTTTAACAATCCATTAAATTTGTCCATATACACATCCAAAGCTAAAATACATTCCTGATTTTTCTTTGTTCCCCAATTAGACCGATACATCATCCACAAAAAGGAAGGCTTTATCCATGTCATGCGATTGAGAATAAAGTTTTCCCCAAAAGTTTGGAAGGCAACTGCTTCTTTTGCAATTACTGGATTATAAGCCTGATAAACCCGAATACATTGTCTATCATATTGTGCAAATACCTCTTTTATATATTCCATGTTGTCTCCCTAAATTCCGATTTGTCGCACTACGTCATATCTGCATTATGTAACTATGAAAATAAACTTGAAGACTGTAAAATAAAGTATTAGAACGAAAATTATAGAACTAGTGTTAGTAGACTAGTATAAATAGATCCTATCGATAATTAGGGGTGGGGAAATTTGCCAAATCGAATAATCCAAAAGATTCATTCCTACGTACCAATTGGCATGTTGGTATGGTTACTTAGTTGGTTCATTCCCTATTACAACCAAACAGAACGAATCATCTTATTTGCTGCTTTTGTTGTGGTGCCTCTAGCCCTGTATACAGTATTTGAGTCAGCGAATTATAAACCTGTTTTCTTTTTGAATATCCTCGTCTATCTGATTCCAATAGGTGCGGTAGCATTGGCAGGGTCGTTTCTTCTTTCATCAGGTACCTTTTCAGGTTTACTCTCGATTCCCTGGGGTTTGGTAACAATATTGATTTCTGCCTTGAGTGTAATCCTTTTCGTTAAGAGTTCAAAAAATTTAGCTGATGTATCCAAAGCGATTGGCTTCATGTACATAAGTATAGGTGGTATTTGGTTGGTTGCTCATCAATATGGGTTTACCTTGTTAGGATTTCAGGGACAAATTATGTTGCTCACGGTTAATCATTTTCACTATGCAGGTTTTGTCACACCAGTGTTATTTGGTTTTTTACATGACGCTCAACATAAAAGGTCCCTCTCAAGCATAATTGTTGTGCTTGGAGGGATTGCCCCAATCCTAATTGCACTTGGTATTACATACTCCGCAATTCTGGAGTGGCTGTCCGTTGTTGTTTTCGCCTTGTCACTTCTCCTGTATAGCGTCCTCGTCTTTACGTACGTAATTCCAAAAGCAACGGGTTGGACTAAGGGATATCATGCGCTCTCAAGTGGCGTCATTTGGATTACGATGGCCCTTGCCATTACCTATGGGTTCGGAGAATGGATTGGACAATCAACTATCTCCATATCAACCATGATTTTATTCCACGGTTGGGGGAATGCCGTTTTCTTTTCCTTTATAGGGTTATTAGCTTGGCACGCAACCCTGATGGATAAAGCAACGGCTGGAATCCCATTTAGTCGCATTCATGGAAAGGGCAAAATCGGTGCCAACGTCTTCGCAAATTTGGCTGTTCTCGATCAAACACCGAACAAGAAGCCAACAGGGTTAATCGACGATATGCAAGCTTACCATAGCAAAATCTTTAATCCCAAGTCTCTTGACGATGATATCATCAGATTCTATGAGCACACAGATGAATACGAGTTGCAATTGACACCTTACTGGAGTAGAACTTTTCAACTGCCCGCTAAGCTCTATAAGCGATTGAGCCAATGGCTAGAGCAAATGAACTTCCCCCTTGAAGCAGAAACGAGTGAACTTAAGGTGAAGAGTGTTATCTTACCGATACAAGACGTTAAGGATGGCAGGGATAATGTCCGTGCCTGGGTACGGACCTATACGAAATCAAAAACAGCTATTTATGCAGCATTGTATTCCACTCATTTGTCAGAATGCACGCGTTATATGAACATTGCTTTCCCACTCCCTTACTCCCAGATGACAAGTATTCTGAGTTTGCAGAATGACTCGGAAGGTACTCTTGTATTAACCTCATGGCCATCTGAAGTTACATCAGGAGATCAAGGTGTTTACTTAGTAATAAATCAAAAGGCAATTCGTCTTCCCATTAATGAAACCATTGCCGTATGGAAGGACCCTGAATCACTTGAAGGGAACATAGAAGCGAAACATCACATGTGGCTTTTTGGTATGAAATTTCTAACATTGGAATATCGCATCTATAAGAAATCAGAAAGAGATAATTAATCTTAGGCCTTCCATCTCGAAATAGATTTGGTCATTCAGAGAAAATAAAGTCTTAGACTGCCGCTGTCTTGTTGAACTAATGTTCCCCGTTAGTCATGCATGCAGGGCAAAAGCTTCGGTGATCAGCCAAGCAATTAACGAACCGGCGTGTAGCGGAGTACGACGACGCCCGAGCCGAAGGGTTTGGTCTCGGTCAGCTTCAGATTCAGTCGATCACGATCTCCCCCCAATAATTGGGGGCACGTCCGGCAACGATTGGCTGTACCAGAAAGTGATACTCATCCACCAAGCCTAGTTGTGCCAGGGTGGAACCGAGGCCGGGACCGCCGTTAACGACTAGGTTCTTCCCTTCTGCCGTGAGCTGTGGCACCTCCTCGGAAACAGTCCCCTTCAACAAAAAAGGGTCATTCTTGCGCTCCTCTCCTTCAATCGAAATAAACGGAATTGTTCCTCTCAGTAACTGTTTAACTGTTTACTAGAAGCAATTTCTACATCCAAACAAAACTAAATATAATTAGTATTGTGAACACAGTGAGAACGAGAATTAAACTTTGCATAAACGTATATCCAGGTGTCCAACCTAGTAATGGAATAAGGAACTTAACACTGTTCCTCAATGAAGTTTCTTCCTTCACAAGTTAATGAGGTGCAGGTTCTCCCCTGCACCCCACTATTCATCACTTATAGATTTTATTGCTTTACTTATTCTGTTCGGTTCGTGTCAGCGCCGTTACCATCAGCATCCCGCAAGTTTTTGGTATCGTTGTTGCCACTCCCTGCACCCTCACCCATCTTGTTACCCAATGCACCACCAGCAACGGCACCTGCAATGGTGCCAAGTGGTCCAAAAACAGAACCCAATGCAGCTCCTACAGCAGTACCGCCAATGGTTCCTACAGTTTCACCTGTGTCTCTGCCGACCGTATTGGTAGTGTTAAGTTCTTCAGCATTGTTCTGATTGCGCTCGTTGTTTTCAGCCATGCTACTCACTCCCACGTTTTGTGATTGGGAAGCTACCTTTCAAGCGACAGTCCCATGACATATTTTGCCCACCAGAATAGTTTGTATTCCAAAAAAATACCTGTATTTGTTGATTAGATGGATCGATAAAGGAACTTCATCCGTTATTAGTAATTAGGGTTACTGCTTAGTATTATGGCATGTGCACCACGTAGCACACCAATCTGCTACTTACCCTTTCACGGTTGCAATGGGCGCCACTTCGGCCACAATCGTAGCCATGCCATGATCCACATGCGACTGAATAACCGGTGTAATATCTTTGTAGGCGTAAGGCGCTTCTTTCTTCAATTCTTCTTCCCACTTTTTCAAAATATCGCTCCGACCACGCAAGTCCGCCCGCTTGGGATCAATCGGATTAATGACTCTGAATTGGGCCAGAAACTCGCGAAACTTGGCATCGTCCACTTTAACCGCGTCGCCGCGCGAAAGTGCACGACCTGCGCCATGGCTGGCACTAAATAAGCTTTCCCGATTACCGAGTCCCGCCAAAATAAAGCTGTGAGACCCATGGAGCCAGGGATGAACACAGGTTCGCCCGTATATTGAAACGGCGTGTCCATCATTTGCTCGGCCGATTTTGCCGTACACGATCCTTTGCGATGCAGAAATCCGCCCACTTGCTCCAACCGTTCTTCCCATAAATAGTTATGGGGGGCATCGTACAACAGCTTGTGTTCAAAATCGCCCAGCACATCCGAAATCGACTTGTACATCATCAGCCCCAACATCAATCGATTGGCAAATGCAAAGTTCGCCGCATTGTGAAGGAGATTCCAAAACATGTTCCATTGCGGTTCAAAACGCTCCGAAAGGGGGAGCGGGTACATCCCATTATCCGGATGTTTCAATGAAGCAGGGTACATCTGTTTCAGCATCTCTTTAATCCATGCACCGCTGTGGTAGCCGAGCGAAACCGAGCCGGTGTGAATCATGAGGACGACTTGCCCCTCCTTCAACCCCCACTGACCGGCGATCGAACCTTGATGCACGTTTTGAACCACTTGGATTTCGAAAAAATGGTTGCCTCCGCCAAGCGAGCCGATTTGCGCATCTCTGGAGAGCTCGGCAGGACCGAGAAAATCATCGAGCCCGATCGTGGATTCCGCAATAAATGAACCCATTTTATTGACATGATTCAGATCCAGTTCTTGCTGCTTCTCGTTGTAATAATGCCAAATCCCCTCGCCACGGGCTTCTTTATGACTGTCTAATATACCGATCAAGCCTTCTTTGAACATTTTTTCGCGCATACGGCGTGTCATTGGAATATTGCGTGCCCCTTCGAAAAATACATGACGAACATTACGCTCTATGGAATCCAAATTTGTTCGAATCTGTTCCTCGCTCAGATCGGTGACATAGAGACGCATACCGCAGTTAATATCATTGCCAATCGCCTGCGGCAGTACAAACCCGCGCGTAAACAACGTTGTTCCGACGGGAATGCCGCTCCCTTTATGAAAATCGGGCGTAATGGCAACTTCAAGAACCCCGGCATCGGAATCATCAAAATAACCCGGCGAATGCTTTTGCAGCGTATCAATCGTTTCATTCACCTCCAAAAGCCGATGAAGCTCCTCTACAGCAGTGTTTTCTACCTTCACTTCCGGATTAATAAAATATTTAATCGGAGTTTCTCTCAATATAAAACCACCTTTGTTTGGTTTAGCGACATATGTTCTTTGTTTATGAATATAAAAAGCCGCTTCAACGCTCCTTTCTTCATTCAGACATGAAGAAAGGCCGCCTTGATAGCAGCCTTTACGCTTGGAACTATCGTGTTATCACAGGGCATTATCCGCAACCTAAAAAGATGCGGGGGCAGAGACGTCTACACCTATAAACAACACATTTATCCGTTGAAACATCACGTAAAAGGTATCATTATGGAGTTGGAGTTTACCGAACAGTCGCTCAGTCACCCGATTGCGGAATCGTTCCGGTAGTACATGCAGGTTTTCCTGTATTAGCATCCAGTGCTTCGTCTCGTAAGCGAACATGTTCGTCTCCTCCTCCTTTTGTTTCTTGGTACCTATAGTACTATTGGGTATTTTTTACTGTCAACCCTTATTGACAAAAATATCAACTTGACGACCTATTATTTCCCAACGATGCAGTATGATAGGATCGAATCCTGCTAACGAATAGAGGTACACTTATGGAAACAGACCTTTTGGTACAACTAAACCTTTGGCATAGAAAGAATCTTTAATTTGGATGTCAAACCCGCTTGAACTATGTTCCCCCACAAATGCACAAGAATATTATATACAACTTCCTTTTTCATGCCGCACCACTCCATTTTTCAAACTAAGAAAACACTCTCACTCCCCAAAATTATGGTAATATCCAGGTTGGAGGGTCCCTTTATGAAAGATAATTCTTATCACGATCAACGTGATGAAACTCCAGAAATTCAGCCTTTCAACAGCGTGACTGATCATTATCAAAAGATAGTTGGCATGCCCACCCGACCAGCTGATATCAAAAAGTTGCCAAAACCTATTCGTTGGTTTGGTTATTTTGTTTTTTCATGCTTACTCATTGGTGGAATTATGTTTTTAATACTATTGGTTATACAAAACTTTAAATAGACCCTATGTTAATCTAAGCTTGTTTCTGATCCTAGTGTTGATCCCGACCTTTTTCCTTGCAGAAATCTACTAAAAGATCGATCCGCTCCATGACTTGCGCAGCATTATGGTAGTTTGGTTGCCATTCGTTATGCGTTTTCCAAATTAGTAGGAATGTCAAAATACCCGATAATAAACATTATCGGGCTGATTAATTAGAGCTTTCTTAGTATTGTAATTTGGCCAGGCTGGACCCGATAACAATGATAATGGATAGCTACTTATTCGCTGAATTAGAGTTATGCGTAAAATTTTCGTATGCGGTCTATTTCCTCCCCCGTTTGGGGGTGCAAATGTTCAAAAGGCTGCTCTACGAACGAAATGAATAACCGTAAATGGTATGCTTGGTGAGGGCTCTCTTTGTGAAACAATTATTCAAGCTGTTGCAGTACGCTTTGTAATGTGTTTGTTTCTTCAGCGGTTAGTGGAACCATTGGAAGGCGGACGCCGCCGACGTTGATTCCTTTCAAATTTAGCGCTGCTTTCACCGGTGATGGGCTTGGGGCAGCAAATAGTGCATTCATAATTGGAAGCAGTTTGCGATGGGCTGCAGCTGCCGCTTCGATCTTTCCGTTTTTAAAAAGGTTGATCATTTCCTGCATCTCATTTCCAATGATATGGGAGGCAACGGAAACAATCCCTGCACCGCCAATGCCTAAGACAGGCAATGTTAAACCGTCATCACCGCTATATAATGTGAAATCATTTGGTGTTTGGCTGATCACTTCTGCCATAGCATCTAAATTGCCGTTTGCTTCTTTTATTGCTACAATATTTGGAATCTGGGATAGGCGAACAATTGTCTCAACGGACATATTTACCACGCTGCGTCCAGGAATATTATAAAGCATAACTGGTAGAGATGTTGATTCAGCAATGGTTTTGAAGTGCTGATACATACCTTCTTGAGATGGCTTGTTGTAGTATGGAGCCACGAGCATAATTCCATCAACACCAGTTGCTTCAGCCTGTTTTGTTAAACTAATTGAAGCCCTGGTATTATTCGAACCTGTTCCGGCTATAACAGGTATTCTTCCGCCTACAACGTCTACTACAAATTTAAAAAACTCTACCTTTTCCTCTGTTGATAAGGTAGGAGATTCACCTGTTGTACCTGCTACTACCAATCCATCTGTGCCATTCTCTATTAAATAATTTACTAACGTTCTCGTCGCGTTAAAATCAACATCACCATTTTGATCAAACGGTGTAACCATAGCGGTTAAAACTTGGCCAAAATACATTTTTCCTCACCCTTACTATTATTTTCTATAAATTAGAAGCCAAATCAACGCAAAAAAGCAGCAACGAAGGCTCGCTGCTGCAATAGAAACATAAACAAATCAAGTTCCCGTGCGTGAGATAGCCCTCCATATAGTCCCCTATATGACAGTTCTGTATTTATTCAATAGCAGAACCAGCCCTAAGATAAATGAGAATCTTAAAAGCTTCGGCAAATCCCCCTTTCCACAATCATCCCAGGACCTCATTATCCTCCAACTGTGTACTAATGGTCTTTGCGCCTCTATCCTCACTTCAAATGGTTTGAAGTAAGAAGATATTTAATTAACACTAAATCTATCAGATTTGTCCTTCTAATTCAAGGGGGCAAATTTGATTAAAGGATTCCCGCGTTACTTTAAACGTTAGCTTTGCGAAAAGCCGTCCCCTCCAACTAGAGAGAACGGCACTGAGTCAATCCTTGCTACTTTTGTTCACGATCGCCTGCTCTGGCAACAAACGGTCGAAAGTAAATACGTTCGCCAATCGCAGCGGTGTAAAGCTGGAGGCGAAACCGATACCAAACTCTGCCTTTTGAGGATGCTTGGCGTCAGGAATTCGCACAGCCAATCCCTCTTCACGGAAAGAAAGATCCGCCCCTGCTGGTATTAGTTGTTTGTCCACTACAGCACCTGTATTCAGGTTGACAACCGTAATATAGATATTTCACATTGGCTCCACAGAGCCGTTTGATCCGTAGGAGTTGCCTTCGAGCAGGTACAGGTATCCACCGTAGGAAGCAAAGCCTTGGAAAGTCCCCATGCTAGGCTGTGCCACATCCGCGATAGGCTCATATTCATGGCGCACTACCTTATCCAGCTCGAAAACACCAAACCGAAATGCACCGTCCTGGCGGTAGCGCATCGTCAGAAGCCCATTTGCTTGATCAATATTCACCGTGGTTCGGTCTGCCCCTTCGATCAGCTGGTGCTTCAGTAGTTCCTCCGAGTCGGGCGTCAAAATCTTGCCGTTTTCAAAAGGGAACCGTGCGAGCTGCGTTCCCCACCCGCTGCTGCCTTCTGTGACGGAATCCGTTTCCGTCCACAAGTACGTGGTATCCCCGTCTGTTTCGACTCCCATCTGTACGCCGTGGCCAAAGCCTTTCAGGAACATGTAGCCTAGCTTGTTGCCTTCTAAATCCAGCTGGGTTAAGGTCATGTCGCCGTTCTTGTCGCGCTGCGCTCCCGTGACTGGACCGCTTTCACCCGGTAGCTGCTGACCACCTGCCATCTGCTGCAGGACATAGATTTTTTGATGCACATCATCAATGGCAAACGATGCATGACTGTGCCGTTATGCAGCTCTTTGTCCCGAATAAGCTGGTCTGCCGGCTCGGACAGATCAAACATTTTCGACTTCAATGGCGACTTTTCTGCATAGGCCATAGGTGCGG
Source organism: Brevibacillus sp. SIMBA_040 (assembly GCF_046535075.1). Lineage (NCBI taxonomy): Bacteria > Bacillati > Bacillota > Bacilli > Caryophanales > Paenibacillaceae > Brevibacillus > Brevibacillus sp. SIMBA_040. The sequence continues at coordinate 246,053 of NZ_JAWRXI010000008.1, read as the reverse complement.
CAGAAGTCAGTAAACTTATGACTGTAAGTCCAGTTATCCATGTCGATACCCAAATCCGTTCCAGCCGCGACCGCTCCGTGGATGGCGGCTCCGAGCGCTGTTGTTTCTGCAGTAGCGGCGATCTTAATTTCTCGCCCTGTCACATCCGCGTAAATCTGCATGAACAAACGATTTCGCTTGGGCAAGCCACCACAGGCAAAGATCTCATTCACTGCTACCCCTGCCTCTTCGAAAGCTTCCATGATCTTGCGTGTCCCAAATGCGGTCGATTCTAGCAATGTCCGATAAATTTCATGCGGTTTGGTTTGCAGGGTAAGGCCGACAATCAGCCCATTCAAATCAGCAACCTCAAGAACGGACCGGTTGCCGTTCCACCAATCCACAGCCAGAAGTCCATGCTGTCCAGGCTTCAGCTTCGCAGCTCTTTGCTCCAGCCACGCGTGTACACAGACACTCTCTTTTGCTGCCGCCTCCTGCACATAGCCGGGTACAGCCTGATTGCAGTACCAGCCGAACAGATCACCAACAGCCGGCTGTCCTGCTTCATACCCGTACAAGCCCGTTATGATTCCATCTTCTTCAACACTACTTACACCCTCTACACACACCTCGCTATGACTGAAGTTGCTCTTTTTCTCATGATTAAATTAGTTGCTATGGCTGCAGCTTACGCAGTTTGATCATTATCACCAAAGAATAATATGACTTTTTCAATACTCACTGACTATAGATATCTGCATAATTCTCCACATGCTGACTCATCCATGCATGATCTAAAACCATGGTAGCTATCCCAGCTTCAAAGGAAGCCTGTTTGTTGTAGGGCACAATTAAACCATAATTCCCAGACCTTGGTGCATTTTCAAAAGTTGCTAACACATGATTGATTGGCTCTCTAAGAATAACCTCACATAACCGATCATATCGAGGATCGGCTATAACGCTGCTATCAACCAGTTGATGTGCATACGTTTTATACAAAATCCTTTGAATCATTGATGAGCTTAAACGCTCCACGAGTATATAGATGGTATTGTTATCGGAAATATAGGATGGGGCATCAAAGCTGGTTGTTCGATAGGTTGAAGAGTGATCCATGAACTCTTCTACTTCCATGCAAAAGCCTGTTCCATTCATCCAGGCGATATTAAATACGTGGGAAATCCCCAGCCTCTGAAAAGAAGAAGATCCACAACGATTCAAAATCCCTTTAAGCGAATTCCGAATAACTTCAGCTCTAACAAGTGGATGATATTCAGGTTCATAAATGATGCTTCTATGGACTGCTCTCGCTAATAGGTCGTGAATTCCAGGGATCGCACTCCCGATCCCCAGTACGGTAATACCATCTGTCATTGGAGAAAGTAAGATACCACTTCCCAATTCTCCACGAAGTTCAAAATAAACTGTTTGGGTAGGATGCCAATATACACCAATTCCTGCTATTGTCGGAATGGGTTCATCTGGGTCATAGGGTATTGTCTCCATTAACGTCTTTAGCAAGAGGTAAAGTGGACCATTTAATAACTTGACATTTTCTAACGAAATTTGGTCTGCAATAGAATGTATGGTTTCAGAAATCAACTTCCATACGTATACGGATCCAGCCATAAAGAAGCCCATTCGATCGTCAACCTGAAAGTATTTTAGTATCGAGTCAACGTGATTTTCACCGCGACGAATGGAAACTTGAAAGTCAGAAACAATTGAAACGGAATTATCTTGCTTGTAAGCAGCTACTATGGTCAAACCATACTCACTCTCCATATTGATCTCGACTTTAATTCAGGGCCGTTCATGTCTTGCCATTCATCAATACGGGAATATAGGGGCGTTAGAGACTATCTTTTGATTTCCTCACAGTTGCCGGGCTTATAGTTTGAACTGCTTCACGATCTGAAGCATTTCTTCTGATATCCGACTCATCGAATCCGCTGATGCGGAGATTTCTTCCATGGCTGCAAGTTGTCCAGCAGTGGTGGTGGAAATCGTCTGTGCAAGATCGTTGGACCGAACTGCCATGTGATCGATCTCCTGCAGGGAAGCATGGAACTCCTGGGAGCTTGCGGATATTTGTTCAGCCGCAGCAGAGGTTTCCTGTACGTGATAAACGGCGCTACGTGTGGCGACCAGAATTCTCTGGAACGCTTCCCCCGAGTGCCGGATGGAATCAACGCCAGTCTGCACCTCCTGCTCCCCTTGATCCATAGCAGTAGTGGCTTTATTAATATCGGCGAGAATAGCCTGAATCAGCTCAGTGACCTCCATTGCGGATATCCTGGAGCGCTCCGCTAGCTTTCTGATCTCATCCGCAACTACTGCAAATCCTTTGCCCTCCTCACCCGCCCGTGCAGCCTCGATCGCTGCATTCAGCGCCAGCAGATTCGTTTGCGACGAAATGGTCGTCATCGCATTAATAATCTCACCAATCTGATGCGACCGCTTGTTCAGTTGATTGACGATCAGTGAGAGGTCGCCCACCGTTGTAGATACGGCAAGCATTTGCTCCGCTGACTGTCTAATCAGCTCGTTTCCATGTTCGGCATGGCTTAAGGTAGCCTGTGAAGCCTCAAAAGCTGTCGATGAGGTGGATGCAATTCGCTGTGCGCTGGCTGACAGCTCCTCCATTGCATAGGTGCTCTCTTGCAGGCTCCTTTTTTGCGTTTCATTGCTCAAGGCCACTTCTTGTGCAGATACGGAAATTTGGTCTGTGGCTGCTGTCGTCTCCCCGAAGGTGACAGTCAAGTCGCGGGAGGACGATGACAGGGCAGCAGCATGGGACAGTAGCCCTTGCGTCAGCTCTCTTAATCGGCTGTGCATGGTCTGGAAAGAGGCGTAGAGGTCGCCAATTTCATCCCGGCTATGTATGGCAATCGCTCTTTGTGACAAGTCGCCACCAGCGACCTGTTTGGCCAGCTGCGTCAACTGGACAAGCGGCTTGGTAAGACGCGTCGCGAGCAGGATAACGATAATCCCGCCGACTGCAATACAGCTCAGCAGCGTATACACTGTGCCCTGCACAATACGTTGCTGTCCTGCGTTATAATCCTTGATATAGGAGCCAGCTACAATCGTCCATCCCCAGTTTGGGTCCCTTAGCGAATAGGCAATTTTCATAGCGTCAGCTTTCGAGTCGGGCAGCGGCCACCTGTATACGGTAACTCCGCCTCCTGGCTGCTGACCCTTCTGAAGCATATCCCGGATATGATAAAAGCCGTCACTTGTCTGCATGTCCCAAAATTTCTCCCCCTCCTGTGTCGGGTGGGCAACCAGATCACCCTGCTCGTTTAGAACAAAAAAATACCCGTGCTCGCCAATATCTATATTTGTATTGATTGTCCGTGTACCATCCGGCTGCTTTGGCCCGAGAAGCAGCTGCTTCATCTTCTCCTGTGCCTCTTCCTTGCGTAATGAGCCTTTCTTAACAGCATCTTCGAACGAAACGATCAGCTCCGCAGCCATATGAACCGTGTTTCGGAGATTGGTCTCCGTCTGCAGGTCGCTTTCACGGGCTGAAACCCAGATGCTCATAACTCCTACCAGCAATGCCGGAATGATCAGGATTGCGAGCGAGATGACCAGCAATTTATTACGGATGGTGAACCGCCATTGTCTTCTAGTTGGTTTTGTCTTTTTTTTCATGTATATCCTCCCGTAAAGCCGATAGACCCTGTCACAAGTGCAGCATATTTTGCACCCGGATGAAATCGGATGATCAAAAACAGCAGCCCAAAGTACCCTTTGAACTGCTGTCATGGATCAGAATCTTAAAGATTATTTCAATGCCTTCAGCATGGCAGAGACAAAGCCGATATGATCGGTCGCATGCAATACCGTGGAGACAATCAGCTCGCCATACGTCTCGGCCTTCAAAAAGTTTTCTTTTACAGGTACGTCCAGCTTACCCTCCAGCAATTCCCGGATCTCGTCCGGCTGCTTCCTTAATTGGTCAATTAGCACATCCCATGCAGGTGGTTCGGTATGCCAGTCTGAGGGCTTCGTTCCATAGGCAAAAAAGTACTGGTAGCTTGCGGGAAGCCGCTTATTCAGTGGGAATTTCGAAAGGTCGAATATATGGAACTCGGTCACAGCAAGCACATGACCAATATGCCAATGTATGCTATTCTTGAAGCCTTCTGGCTCAAGATTACGCTTGTCCTCCGGGCATTGTGCAACCAGCTCTACCAATTGATTGTGGCGGTTTTTTAATATATCGAAAATAAAATCTGTTCTCATGTTTCATACCTCCTCATATTGGTCAACCTGATATATGATGATCCACTGCTGATTTGTTACACCAATTGATGCCTTTCGTTACGAGTACATTTCCGTAATCATAGTGACAGCTTGTTTAGTGATGATTAATTTATCACAATTGAGAACATTGTAAACATTAAGTGAATCAGCAACGGCGGTTTCTACACCGGGTATGTTATTGGCGCTTTTAAAAACAAAGTTATTTATCATAGGTGTAACAATTAGCACCTTTTTCTCTGCTCCAAGAGCATTCAGCATGGCTACTATAGACTTTGTCCTGTAATTTTCTAACTTGATCTCGTCGACGACAATGAATTCTTTGTTCTGTACTTTGCTGGATAATGCAGATTTTATAGCGAGCTGCTTAACCTTTTTGTTGAGTTTGTAGCTGTAGTCGCGAGGTTTAGGAGCAAACACAACTCCTCCGCCACGCCAATGAGGCATACGAATCGAACCTGCTCTAGATTTATCAATTTTATTCTGCTTATACGGTTTTCTGCCACCGCCTCTAACTTCACCACGTGTTAATGCAGATTGCGTTCCACTGCGATTATTTGCTAGATAATTTATAACTGCATCATACATTACAGATTCATTTGGAATTATACCGAAAATGGATTCTTCAAGTTCCATTTCACCAACATGAATACCTTCCATATTAAAAATGGTAATATTCAACATTAATCTTTCCTCCAGACCTTAAACTTTCACGGTATCGGTACCCACATCTGTTGATTAACGTTCTTTGTATATTTACTATAGCATCCATTATTTTAACCTCCGTTTGTCCTGCTACATTTTAGAAGAACCTGTAGTTATAAAGCTAACAGATAGAAATCCCATAAACTATATACAAAACGGTTCTGTAATGTTTGGTATAACCTTTAAGATAAGTCCCTAAAGGTAGATTTAGAGCTCTGCTCAAACACTCAAATCTCTTTTTCTTTCTACACCAGGGGACATTAAAAAAGATGATCCCATGTGAGTACAGGGATCATCTTCTGACAGCGTAGTGTTTTTAACTGGTCCCAAATTAGGACCACAGTTCAGCGATATTTATATATTATTTTTCTGATAGCATAAACAGAAAGATGGTAGGTTTCCGCAAGTTCTTGAATCGAATTACCAGAAGTATATCCTTTAATTATTTCACTATTTCGCTTATCAATTTCTTTACGAAAACCGGATTGTTCTCCCCAATTTTTATGTTGATTTTTTATTGCGGGAATGTAGATGTATTCACCTTGTACATAATCTTGCAATTTTTCAACCAACTCTTTTGGGAGAATTTCATTAGCGTTGATATATCTCATGTAGACTCACTCCTTGAATAAATGAAATATCTCAAGTAGCAAAGCCAGCATGATTGGTGATGATGTTATTCCATGCAAATATCACCACATATCTGTCTTTGCATGGAATGGAACATGGGTGATTGTAATATTTTTATGAGACAAAATTCATTCTCCTTTATTGATCGATACCCGGCAAAATTCCGATGGTGGAAACTGTAATTCTTCGATGTCCAGGCCAAAGGTTGATCGTAATTTCATCAGCGGTTAGATTTCGTTTCGGACCTTCTTCTAACCACCTCTTACTTGTCAAAATAAAAAAGAGCTACAAGAAAGTTACCTTTCTTGTAGCTCAAAAAATACGGCACATCCAACCCAGTACAGGGTATAAAAAGGATATATTTTCTGAGTGAAAAGAATAAGGTAACTATCTCGCCAACAAAGAATAAAACAATGCTTTATTCTTTAAAAAACCGGCAAGAAATATTACATTACCCTCTTCAACTCCATTCGTTAAGTGTCAGCAAAATTCTAGCATACTGGCTTTTACATTACAATTATAAAGAGAAGGGTATGGAACTAAAAGTTGTTTTTAAGATGGGTCAGAGCATGTGAAAACGCTGATCACGTCAACTTGCTTTGCCAACTGTTTGATGAGGTGATCGATCAATCTGGAATCGCATTGGACGGTAATTCTTACGTTGGATAGATGCTGTTGATCCGCTCTATTTATGGACATATGATCTATCTGAATTCCTCGACGAGAATATACACCCAGGATTCGCAGAAAAGTTGCTGGGTGATTGACCACCATCATTTGGATCGTTTGTTCGTTCACTCTTCCCACCCTTTCATGATTAATTCGCTATTCGCTTTGCCTGGTGGTACCATGGGAAAAACATTCTCGCTCTCTTCTACCAAAAAATCCACAACGACAGGGCCCGGATGAGCAAGGGCTTCAAGGATGACAAGTTCCGCATCTGCCACCGTTTCGGCACGTAATCCTTTCACACGAAACGCCTCAGCTACCTTGACAAAATCTGGCCCACCTATCTGTGACTCTGACAAACGATTTTCATAAAACATCTCCTGCCACTGCCTAACCATTCCAAGGAAGCGATTATTGATAATAAACACCTTCACAGGGATGTCTAGTTCGGCAATGGTCTGCAATTCCTGAATATTCATCTGAAAAGAGGCGTCTCCCGCGATACAAACAACGGTTGATTCAGGTTTAGCGATTTGAGCGCCTATCGCGGCAGGAAAACCAAATCCCATCGTACCGAGTCCTCCAGATGTAAGGAACCCTCGAGGCTTCTTGGCACGGTAATAGTGTGCCGCCCACATCTGGTGCTGTCCTACTTCGGTTGTGACGATTGCATTTCCATTCGTGAGGTTGCTCAACAAATCAATGACGAATTGAGGCTTCAATGCACCATTTTGATCCTGATCATACGAAAGTGGATGCTCTTGCGCCCACTGCTGCACCTGCATTCTCCAATTCTCACAATCAGGTGTTGGAGAAGCTAGTAACAAAGCTTGTAGGGCTATTTTCACGTCGCAGGCTAGTGAATAGTCAACAGGAACGATTTTACTCAGTTCAGATGGGTCGATATCGATGTGAATTTTCGTAGACTGTGGAGAAAATCGCTCTAGTTTCCCTGTAACCCGGTCATCAAAACGAACACCACATGCCAACAAGAGATCACAATGATACACAGCCATATTGGCGGCATATGTTCCATGCATACCCAACATCCCAAGGAACAAGGGCTCATCGGGAGGATACGCTCCCAATCCCATCAATGTCGAGCAGACTGGGATACCGGTTTCCTTGGCAAATCGGAGTAATTCCTCTGAAGCGTTACCACTTACAATCCCTCCACCGATGTAAAGAAGCGGTCGTTTTGCCTGTGAGATTGCCTGACGGATCGCTTCCATTTGATCCCTATCGATTTCAGATATGGCTTGCTTGATTCGTTTCGTCCCAGGTAAGGAAGTTTGGTACATGCAATGGGTACTCGCGATGTCCTTTGGGATATCAATAAGGACCGGACCTGGTCTACCTGTTGAAGCGATCTGGTACGCTTCCGCAAGCAAGCTTGGCAGTTCTTCCGGAGTCCGTGCTTGAAAGCTATATTTTGTCACGGGTGCCGTGATTCCGATAACATCGACCTCTTGAAATGCGTCTGTACCGATGAATGAGGAGGCAACCTGGCCTGTTATGACAACAAGGGGAACCGAATCCATATAGGCGTCTGCTATGCCTGTTACCAGATTCGTCGCTCCTGGACCTGAGGTTGCAATGACTGTCCCAACTCTCCCGGTCGACTTCGCGTACCCTTCTGCAGCATGGATTGCTGCTTGTTCGTGCCTGGTCAAAATGTGTCGAATCCCGCTTTGATACAGGGCATCATAAATCGGCAAAAATCGCCCCGCCTGGGTAGCCAAATACCGTATCTACCCCTAATTGTTTCAAGGTCTCAATTACTTTGTTGGCACCTGTCATTTTCACGTTGGCATCGCTTTTTGATTGTTCCATACTTGGTCATCATCCCCTTCGTTGAGTGTTCACTCGGAAAGTCCTTGCCCCTTCCCATTTCCCATTCATTTAGACTCATGATTCTTGTTTTACATCCATTCAATATGCCACCTTTCAAATGTATAAATTGGGTTATTTAATAAAAAAACTCCCGCCTTAAACAACCATTCGATGACATTGAATTTTATCCAATGTTCGACCGATTGGTTGCTGAGGCGAGAGTTTCGCGGTACCACTCAGCTTTTCCGCCAATATTACAAAAGGCGGACTTAGGAAGATCGTCCCTGACTGATTGTCAGTTCAGACTTCGGTTCAGTAACGAGAACCATGTCGTTGTCCACTACTGCTACACAATTGCGTCGTTCGCAGACAAAGCTCCGAGGTGATATTCGAATTAGGGTAATGACCGTCCTTCCAGCTCAAGGGACGGCTCTCTGGCATCAGAGCCTCATTCTACTTGTCCTCTTCCACGCTATTATTTCTTTTATGGGTTTTGGTATGATAATCTCAATTTCTCCATCAATCATGAACCGTCATCCTTTCCACTAAAAAACTCCCGCCTCAGACAACCATGGGCGACATTGAATTTCATCCAATGTTCGACCGATTGGTTGCTGAGGCGAGAGTTTCGCGGTACCACTCAGCTTCTCCGCCAATATTACAAAAGGCGGACTTAAGAAGATCGTCCCTGACAGATTGTCAGTTTAGACTTCGGTTCAGTAACGAGAACCATGTCGTTGTCCACTACTGCTACACAATTGTGTCGTTCGCAGACAAAGCTCAGAGGTGATATTCGAATTAGGGTAATGACCGTCCTTTCAGCTCAAGGGACGGCTCTCTGGCATCAGAGCCTGATTCAACTTGTCCTCTTCCACGCTATTTTTTCTTTTATGAGTTTTGGTATGATAATCTCAATTTCTCCATCAATCATGAACCGTCATCCTCTCCACTAAAAAACTCCCGCATCACGCAACCATAGGCAACATTGAAATTCATCCAATGTTCGACCGATTGGTTGCTGAGGCGAGAGTCTCGCGGTACCACTCAGCTTCTCCGCCTTTTTCAAAAGGCAGACTTAAGAAGATCGTCCCTGACGGATCATCAGTTCAGACTTCGGTTCAGTAACGAGAACCATGTCGTTGTCCACTACTGCTACAGAAGTTTGTTGTTCGCAGACAAGGCTCAGAGGTGATATTCGAATTAGAGTAATGACCGTCCTTACAGCACATGGGACGGCTCTCTTGCACTAGAGCCTGATTCTACTTGTCCTCTTCTACGCCATCTATTAGAAAAAGTTCTCTTGTTATTGTTAGAATTGATTATAATTTTTAGAAATCATTTTTGTCAAGCTGGTGAACTACGTTATCCATTAGCTTAACCGGTCAGATCTGTAGAACTTTTGCCATGCGCCGCTTGGATGTCCCCCAGGTAATGGCGTTATACCAAGCAAAGATTCGATCAAGGGTTCACTCAGGGTACGGAAAACCCTCCCGACGCTGCACCTATATCCAGTCCCTAAAATTCAACTCCCTGGACCTCCAACCATTTATCCGTCCGGTCCTCCGTCTGCCTTCTTCGCTGATTACCTCCTAATTGAACGCTTGGCCGAATCAAATGAATGTACAGCATCGATGCCAGCCCTATTCAACAGGAATGAACTGTTATATAGATTAAATTTTTCTGTTACAATTGGGTTACCTTTTATCGTATATTGATTAATTGACGTATTATAAATGCTGTATTATATTATTTTTATAGTCTGTATCAGTAGAATTCAGATTCCCAAATTTATTTACACATCATTATAAACACGATTAGGAGGAAGAATTGTATGTCTAACCATGCATCGAGCATTCCATCACTAAGTAACAGCGGCATTCACTATTATCAAACCTATGAAGAAAGCCTTGGTCTTTGGCCAGTCGATTACGAAGCATTTTATGTATCCTCCCGTTTCGGTCAAACGCATATCATTGCAAGTGGACCAAAGGATGCACCACCACTCGTATTGCTTCATGGAGCATTGTTTAGCTCCACCATGTGGTATCCAAATATTGCTGATTGGAGCAGTAAATATCGAACATACGCAATTGATATCATGGGTGATAAGAACAAAAGTATTCCTGTGGATTTAAACGGTACGAGAACGAGTTACGCCGACTGGCTTCTTGATGTGTTTGACAATCTGGGTATCAAAAAGGCGAATATGGTTGGACTTTCGCTTGGTGGGCTTCATGTTATGAATTTTGTTTTACTTGCAGCCGAGCGAGTGGAGAAGGCAGCATTACTTAGCCCTGCGGAAACATTCGTATCCTTTCATCCAGATTTCTACAAATACGCACTTGGCCTTGTTCAGCCTAACGGCGTTAGTGATTTTTTACAGTGGATGATGGGAGATCGATACGAGTTACACCCAAATTTTGCAAAGCAGTTTCATGCTGGAGTTATGTGGGAGGATGAATTAAGAAATCCAAAACCTAAAGTTGATGGATTCCCGTATGTTTTCACTGACGAAGAATTAAAATCAGTAAAAGTTCCCATTCTCTTATTACTTAGCGAGCACGAAGTCATTTATGACCCACAACCTGCTTTAAAACGTGCTTCGACTTTTGTTCCCGGTATTGAAGCGGAAATCGTTAAAAATGCCGGCCACGTTTTGTCGATGGAACAGCCAGAATACATTAATGGACGTGTACTGAGATTTTTAGATAAATGAAAGAAAAAAGTTGAATCCATAGGTATATGAAGGCACCGGTATCCATAGGGTGCCTTTTCCCTACACATAAATTCGTAAGTATTCCAGCTATAACTAGTTAGCTCTACCTTTTTGTTTAAATATGTTATAAAATTGTATGTCTCTGCCGAAATTTCCTGGCATAATTAATACCCCTGACGGTAAGATCAGCGGTAGTGGCTATCCTATTACCTGCTCCTAATACCGCATCACAAAAGACCCAGGCTATTTCGCTTGGGTCTCATTAATCCAAAATTCAAGCCACATAAACTGCAGAAAGGTTGTATTCCATTTATGGAGCTATCTCACCTCACTACCAAGGAACAAGCTAAGAAGGAATCGTTTTCTATCTCTTTACTCTCTCTTACACTAGGTTCTTTTTCCATCGGGATGACTGAATTTGTCATAATGGGTCTTTTACCAAATGTAGCAGAGGATTTACAGGTCAGTATCTCATCTGCTGGGCAACTGATTACCATGTATGCTCTTGGGGTAGCCGTTGGTGCGCCTATTATGACAATCCTTACTAATCGAATCCCCCAAAAGAGACTACTATGTCTGCTTATGGTTCTCTTTATTCTCGGTAACGGAATCTCAGTTTTTGCTCCAAACTACGCTATATTGATGGCGGCACGTATGCTAACTGCGCTGACGCATGGGACATTTTTTGGTGTAGGGGCTGTTGTCGCATCCAATCTTGTGCCTCCCCACAAACGAGCTAGTGCCGTTTCCATTATGATGGCAGGTCTGACGATTGCCAATATTATTGGTGTTCCTCTGGGGACATTTATCGGTCAACACATGGGCTGGCGATCATCGTTCGGTTCTATTGCCATTATGGGGATCATTGCATTGATTGGCATACTTATTTTCGTACCGCAAACCCGTCAAGAAAAAGCGGGGAGCATGATTGGACAAATCACTGCTCTTGTCAAGCCAAAGCTCCTGCTGTACCTCCTTATCGGTGCACTAGGAAACGCAGGGCTATTCACCGTATTTACTTATATTGCGCCACTACTTATAAAAGTTACTGGATTCGCAGAATATCATGTTACATGGATTCTTGTCCTCTTTGGCTGTGGGGTGACCCTTGGAAATATCGTGGGCGGGAAGCTGGCAGATTGGAAGCTGATGCCTTCTATACTAGGTCTATACTTTGCCGTTTGTATCATCCTCACCCTTTTTACGTTTACCATGTATAGTCCAATTGCTGCCATCGTGACCATTTTTCTATGGGGAGCTGCTTCTTTCGCAGTATTTCCGGGGCTGCAAGTACGTGTGATGAACCTAGCAGAGTCAGCACCAGCTCTTGCCTCTACCTCCAGTCATTCTGCCGGAAATCTAGGAAATGCAGCTGGCGCTTTCATTGGGGGTTGGGTGATTACTCATCTTGCCATTACTTCCCTTCCATGGGTCGGAGCCATGCTCGTAGGACTCGCTCTGCTTTTGGGGATCGTTTCCTATATGGTTGAACGAAAATTCGCTTGAAAGATATGATCATTCTATTTTAAGCGACTATACAAGAATAAAAACCAGCTTATAATAGCTGGTTTCTTTGTTTAGAAAAAGTCATTGTACAATTCTTGCTGTTGTTCCTCTGCAATGGTCTGTAAGTCATATGCGTTAATTCGAAACAACTGATAATCGCCGATTTCCGCTTTTTTTGCGGCTAGCTTACTTAAAAACTTCGGTGATCCTTCGTTTTCTTCATCGTAAACTAACAAGATACCGTCTGAATTAGCTAGCAAGAATTTGTCTTTCTCTCCAAGCTGCCAAACTCCTTGGTAAGGTGTTTGATAGACACTATTGATATAGTCGGCTTGCATCACAATATTTCGATAGTAATTCTGGGTCTCTTCTTTCCACTTTTCCTCTTGATTCAAAAACGGAGTAATTACAGCCAGTTTTAGATGTGGATACTCCTTTTTTAATTCCAGAACAGTTTCGGCTGCCCACATTTCTACCCCGAGTTGGCCTGATATGATGACCCATTCCAATTCTTCCTCGAGGAATCTTACGAGTTCCCGCTTCACTGCTGTCTTAATAATTGCTAACCCCGGATTTTTTTCATTAAAAATACCAAGCTCGTGAGCTTTATATCCTGAAACAAACAACCGCTTTATCATGATGCCACCTCTAGTTTAAAAGAAGCTCAAGCAGAAAATAGATTTCTATTCACTGGGTGTCACTTCATTAGGTATTACGCCTTATATGTTTCTTATATTATCACAAATTTGAATGACTCAGGATAAATCGGATGATCTGTTAGTTTCCTTCGATTGCAACATTAAGTTACTGATTGATAAAATCATAGAACAAATTCATTTCCAAAAAACAAGGGGCTATCATAATTCATTACATGACTATTGGTCAGCTCATAGATGGTATCATGTCTTCCTTGGCTAAAGATTCAGTTCAGACCGTTCGTAGGTCTCTTCCAAATATTTTGCTCTTGCTCCATTCAGCAACTGCATCAATACCATAATATCTTCCTCTGTTGTATCGTAGTTCGTAATACAAGCCCGCAGCGCCGGAGCCTTGTTTATTTCATATACTGAAATCCATGCCTGCCCTGAACGTAATATCTCTTTACAAATAAATGATGCGAAATTCGATTGGATGTTGGATTGAATATTGAAATCCGTAAAGCATACGACAGGCAATACGGTATCATTGACAACCTTCCAGTTAGAGCAAGCAAGCTCCCGGCGCAACCGATTGCTCATCTCTGTTTGGTGCTGCACAATGCTGCGATAGCCTTCCCAACCAGCCGTCACAAGCGATAAATATACTTTCAAACCGATAAATCTTCGCGACCATTGAATGGAATGGGTGAACGGATCAATAACATCCAGATCAGCCCCTTCTTTCGGCATATAATCTGCCGTGATGCTGAATGTTTTATGTAAGATGTCCTTATGCCGTGTGATATAAATTCCCGCTCCCATCGGGACAGACATCCACTTATGCGCGTCGAAGGTAATGGAGTCAGCTCGGTCAATACCACGAAGTAGATCCCGCAGTTCTGGTGCAAACACGGAGGCACCACCATACGCAGCATCCACATGCAGCCACAGTTGCTCACGTTCAGCCAGATTTGCCATTTCGTTAATGGGATCAATCGCTCCGGTGCCGGTCGTTCCACCCGTCGCAATGATGAGAAAAGGAGTGTATCCAGCTGCGCGATCCACTTGAATTTGATGATGAAGCGCATGAACATCTATATGCATTTCAGAGCCCGTCGTAATCATACGAAGGGAATCTGTACCCAGTCCGCAAGAACGCGCTGCCTTTACCAGGGAATGGTGGCTCTCTGCAGAGGCATACATGACGGGATTCGTGGGGAGCGACCTCAGCCCCTCTTTGGCATAAGATGGAAAAGAATGAACTAGTGCGGTCAGTACGGCCGTCAGATTTGCTTCCGCTCCCCCTGTTGTAAATGTTCCATCTGCTGCCTCTGCTGAATAACCGAATTTTGAAGCTATCTCTTTCAATACATAGTTCTCCATTTCAACCGCTATAGGCGCATGGCTCCAGGCTGCAAGCTGCGGATTGAATGCTGCAGTAATCGTGTCCGCCATAATTCCCATGAAGTTGGGCCGCGGATTATACAAGCCAAAATATCGCGGGTGTGGCGTATGCACCTGGTATTGCCTTAATCCCTCCAGGATATGATAAATCGCCTCACGAGCGCTGACGGGATACTCAAAAGATAATTTACGTGCGTATTCTGCAACCACATCCACGCTGAGTTCAGGTGAGACACGAACCCCGCGTATGTGCGTTATATAGTCATTGATTTGTTCCAACAGATAGGTTCCAATGTCCATGCGTTCATCCGTATCAAGATTAAGAATTGAATTATTCTTCATCATGTGGAAAATGCATCCCCCTTCATCTTGTGAGATTCCATTGCTGATTCAGATTATACACTCGCAGAATTCTGGTGTACGTTTTTTCGAATGAAACCGCAATATTTCGAAACAATCTCTATCCACTTGGGCGGCGCACACCAGTGACGGCAGCAGAAATAATAAAAATTTGAAACATGAGCAAGCGTCAATAAGCCGATATCCCTGAAGCAACTTTATTTTGTAAAGGCATGCCATATACTCACAAATATCCAGTATATACACTATAGTTTAATCGTTTTACGACATAAACAAGAAAGGTCAGCCTAAAGGTTGACCTTTCTTGTTTAAAAAATTATATTCACAGGCATTTTCAGAATCGCTTATAGGATATCCTTACCTTCCTGGATATTTTCTATTCTATTAGCACAGAACTTATTACATAACCTTAATTCATTTAATCAGTAATTTTTTTAAGCTCAAAAATAGTTGCCTCTGATAACAAGATAAGCCTATCGTTATTAACAACCAAAAAACTTACACTTACAGGTATGCTCATTTTTGTAGAAGGGTCACTTATATCTATTGCTTTTACTACATCATTTATATTTAAGTCTGGGATATCTATTTTATATAATCTATAAAAAGAGTCAGAGTTATAGCATGTCGCTGTAATCTCATATAATGGATTTTTTAGTTCATATTGATATTTCTGATAGTTTTTAAGTCCTTTTGATGAAAAAAAGTCTTTTTTGATTATAATTTCATCTCCAATAAATTTTTGCCCTGTTGGATATTCAGAAGCATCATTATATGAATTTGCAAATCCTAAAAGCTTCTCAACTTTCCAAGTTCCATAGAAATATTTTTCAGTTTCACTATCCAAATTTATACGTTCTACAGTACAATCGGTTGTGTTTTTTGGAATAATAGACTCATCCGTTTCAGGTTTAGGCTCACTAGAAGTATTTGGATTTGATGTCATTTCAACATTTCCACAAGCCGATGCTAGCATCAACATTATCATGATACAAACCAATAATATTTTTTTCATATTTCACACTCTTTTTTATTTTTTTTGATCGTGTCACAATCTCTTCATGATAGTAGGATTCATTATGACAAAACACTGCCGGACGCACTTCATTTGCGTATTTTGAAAAGCTTACCATTAATCCATTATTGCTTGGCTTTGCCCAAAAGCTCTCCATTGTAGCGTTATCCCAACAGTTCCCTTTCTGGCCCATGGATCACCGATAGCTAAACATCCTTTGATAATCCTTTGAGCACTATCGGCTCACTACGTAGGTTGGTGATGTCGCTTACCTTTTTTCATTAAAAAACAGGAGTTGCTGTTTTTTAATTTATTTCAACATATTTTACCATATAAAGATTATACATACATCTAAAACCAAGTATAAAATTTGAAAAACACATTGAAATCTGCAAAGGAGATCCCCTAATATGAGGATCTCGTTTGCATATGCACGATCGTATACTCGGGATGCTATTCAACCGAGCCAAACGAAATCACGCCGATCGCTTTCAACAGTCGGGAAAGGCGATCAATGACAAGTTGCGCCTTTATTTCCGCATCGGTCGAGCGCTATTGGAAGCTAAACAAAATGGAGGCGATCCGTTTGAGGCCATATTTCAGAAATGCGATGTTGAGTCGTTTTTGCCATATCGGCCAACTGCTTTTTGCGTGTAACCGAGTTGTACCCGGCGTTACATCTACTTTGCGGGTGGTGTCAGCTTCGCTGGTACTACCCCGAGTTTGATAGTTTCAATTCACTCAACTTCGTTAAAGTATTCATACCAAGAGACTAACGCTCGACAATTATCTCAAAAGATACATATCAATTTTACATAGAATACATGTAAACAATGTGACAACCATTGATTTAACAGTGGTTGTCACATTGGAGTTAAGATAAACGCGGAATGTTGGCGGGACCCCTTTTAATTGTTTGGTATTCGGGCGAAAAGGCCTTGCCTGGAAGCTCTCCCATAGTTCACCCTGCTTCCGCTAGTGGTATTGTCCAACACATTCTGGCAAATTTAATTTCTCTTGTGATATTTTGTTGATTTACTTCTTTTCAAATCGATCTGACACAAAAAAGCAAGCTATTCCCAAGATAGGTAAGATAAATAGATTCTCTTTGTTAAATAGTTGTCCCTTTCACCTGCAATAAAGCCAATAATAGCTTTAATGAAGATGGTACCAAAGATATTTGGTACTTATGGTTTTTTCATTCAGTATTACAATGAGTGTAACAACATGCAGCAAGGAGGTGACGTATGGAAGGTTTTGAAATCTTCATCTATATGTGCTTAGGAGTCGCTTTGTTATTTGCTATTGCATCAATAATAGCAAGAAGAATATTTCCAGAAAAGAATGGTAAGTACATTGGTATAGGTTTTTCTGTAGTACTTATGGTAAGCGTTGCAATTATAATCATCAGCTTTTTTGTCGGTGGTTGGAGCGGTATGGGATACGGATTGATCGGTATCTCCATTTTCATAGGTACAATATTAGGTGGTATTTTGAATTTAGTGATAAAACACTTTTTTGATAGATCAAACAATTAATAGAGGAAATGTAGGATAGCAATCTGTTGTCCTTTTATCCTTTTGTGCCCCTTGAACATTAACAGCAGTAATGTTGTGTTCAATCACTCAGCATACTCGCTGCACAATTCCTGATGATATCTGAGAGACTTATCAACAATAACGTCCCGAAAACAGCGAAAGCGAGGAGCCACGTATGGTGGTTCCTCGCTTCCCTGTGGTATGAAGGTTCTCCCTATCTGGTTGCCAGTTCGATGATCATCACAATGAGCATGAGTAACTGGATGAGAATATCCAAATTCATTCTCATTTTCGTTCCCTCCTGACAAAGTAGATGCCCTTCCTCCTGGCCTCTCCATCATAGAGAAGAACTTCACGTTTCCCCATTACCATCATACTGTTAGACTTTTCGATTTATTCTTTCTGATTTACAAAGGATCGACCCTTTTCATATGGCTCAGGATACCATTTACAGTTCAGTTAGAACAGATTCGAGAACAGCTTTCTCTCCCAGTCACTTACATAGCGATTGAATTTATCTGACTCTGTCCGCTTGATGTTGATGAACTCTTCCCAAATCGAACGGCCGATCGTCTCTGCCAAGATCGTATCCTCGGACAAATGACTGATTGCTTCTGGGAGAGAACGAGGTACCCAGCCGATTCCTCTCTCCTTTAACTCGGCGTTGCTCATTTTACTCACATCGGTAGTGGCTGGCTCCCCTGGCTCCATTCGGCTCTGGATTCCATGTAATCCCGCTGCCACCAAGCAGGCGGCCAACAGATATGGATTACAAGTGCCGTCCGCTCCACGAAACTCGAAACGCCTTGCTCTGCGCTTTTCGGGAATTCGCACGAGTACGGAACGATTGCCTGAGCCGTAGCAAATGTGAGCAGGAGCCCATGTACCCGGCTGCATGCGTTTATAGGAATTGACGCTCGGTGCCCCGATCGCAATCAAAGAGGAAGCATGCTTGAGGAGCCCGCCGATAAAATGGTACGCTTTCTCCGACATATCGAGTCCCCGCTGATCCGAAGTATCTTCAAAGAGATTTTCCCCGGCTTCGTCAAAGAGACTAATATGCACATGTAGACCACTTCCGGCCAGGTGCTGGAAGGGCTTTGGCATCAACGTGCCAATCATTCCCTTGTCTTTTGCGATTTGTTTAAACAGGTGCATGAACGTCACCTGATTGTCGGTTGCCTGCAGCGCCGGTGTGTATTTCAAGTTGATTTCCAATTGTCCAGGGCCGTATTCACTGGAGATTTGCTCGGTTTCCACGCCCATCTTTTCCAACGAGAGGACAAAATCCTGGACAAATTCCTCCTGGATGTCCACCCCTACGGTAGAGAAACAATGGCTGTTGTCGGCTGGCTGGATCTTTTCATCCACTTCCTTGAGCAGATACGCCTCCTGTTCAAATGCCATGTACATCTTCCCGCCAAGCTGGGACTCTACCTCTGACAAAAGCCGCTTCAGTGCATTTCGCGGGCAACCTGCCCATGGATCTCCATTGGCATCGACGAGGTCACACAACATCCGTGCTGTATTTTTCCGATATGGCAGGATGGCAAATGTCTTAGGATCTGGTATGGCAAAAAAATCTCCATCATTTGCTCCATACGTCGGATTCGGGATGTACTCGTCAAAGCAGTCAAAACTCATGATCGCTGTACTGAAGTTAACCCCTTTCTCCATTGCACTTGCGAGTTGGGCTGGGCGAACGGTCCTGCCTCGTGTCACTCCGGCATAGTCAAGAAATTCGATCCGAATGAATTCGATTTGCTCTCTCTTTACCAATCCCAAAACATCTTCTTTTGTTAACATATCTCTTTCTCTCCTTTATCCAGCAATGTGAGAACCGTATGGGTAAAAAGCTTTACGCCAATCGGGATAATCTCCTGATCAAACTGAAATTGCGGATGATGCAAATCGTACACGGGGCGATCCGCTTCTTGGATGCCTAATCGAAAATACGTGCTCGGGACTCTTTCAGCAAAAGCTCCGAAATCATCTGCCCCCATAGATGGTTCTAGCAGGACGTAGACACTAGAATCACCCAATAACTCTGCCGCGCACTGTTTCACACAGTCCGTCAAAAGTGGATCGTTGATGACAGGAGGCAAGCCTTCGGCGTACATGATTTTTGCTGTCGCTCCGTAAGCCTCTGCGATTCCTTCGACGAGCGCGATGAACTGCAATCGCAATTTTTTTCTCGTCTCCCGCGAAACCGTCCGTGTCGTTCCTTCCAAGACGACCCGATCCGCTACGATGTTATTCGCTGTCCCTCCCTGAATCTTGCCTACGTGGACAACCACTGGGTCCACGGGATTCGTACTCTTGGTCACGAGCTGGGAGAGCGCCTGAAGAATCTGACTGCTGATCGCAATCGCATCGACCGCATGATGAGGTCTTGCGCTGTGGCCGCCCTTCCCTTCGATTTCGATCCGAAAATCGTCACAAGAGGCCGTGATCGCTCCGGTTCTGACCCCTACCGATCCAAACGGCAGATGCGGCCACATGTGCAGGGCGAGCATCCCGTTCACTGGAGGATTCTCCAAGACTCCTTGCTCGATCATCTGCTGCGCTGCTCCATCTGCTTCTTCGCCCGGTTGGAAGATGCAGCGCACACGTCCCCTCCACTCGCTTTTCAACTGGTACAGCTGATAGACAGTGCCGAGCAAAATCGTGGTGTGTCCATCATGTCCACATGCATGCATCACGCCCGGTTGTTTGGAAGCGAACGGCAGCCCCGTTTTTTCTTCGATGGGGAGTGCGTCTATATCGGCTCGAACTCCGATATGAGGCCCCTCTCCCCCGTCACCGAACAAGTCGACGACGACCCCCGTCTCACCAAAGCGGCGATGCGGGATTCCCCACTTTTCCAACCAAGACACGATATACGCGCTAGTCTGGTATTCCTGAAAGGATAGCTCTGGGTTTTGATGGAGGTAACTTCTGATTTCGGCTAATTGCTGCATGAGTTCCTCGCCAAGTGACAGCTTTTCGTGAATGGAGCTTTTCATGGTTGATCCCTTCCTATCTTAGCTACGATGAGTAACCGTAGATTGACCTTTCTTCTGAAACAGCTTGAACACGAGGAATAACGCCCCCATCCAGATCGCACCGCGCAGCAGCGTCATCGGAGACCCAACGAACGAGCCGTAGCAGACAATGCCGATTCCAATAAAGCCCAATGTCGGGAAGAGTGGGTACAAGGGTTGTTTCCAAGGCAATCGTTCGATTTCATCTGGATGCTTTTTGCGATAGAGAACGGCGGCAATCAGAGCCAATGTCCAGGATACAATCCAAGCCAGAACCAACTGATTGGATAGCTCGACATAGAGAAAGTCTGGATTTAAGGAGCCCAAAATCACAAGAGCGACCGAGCAAGCCCACACAAATAGGATACCGTACACTGGTGTTTTCGTTTTTGGATGGAGATAGCCGAAAAACGCCGGTAAAAAGCCTTCGCGAGCCTGGGCATAAAAGATTCGTGAGGCTGCGTATAGCGTCCCCATCAAAATGCAGGTGGTAGCGGCAATCCAGGCGACGGCATTCATGACAAATGCTCCAGCAAAGCCAAATACTTGCCCTGCCGCAACCGTAAACGGCGAGCTGTCCATCGTGATCTGATCCCAGGGAATCAAGCCTTGCAAGACAGCCTGTGCAGCTGTATAGAGAAGTAAAAAAGTCATTCCGGACCAGATCAGCGCTTTCGGCAAATCTTTTGGGTCCTTACATTCGCCCCCGGCAGTTGCCAGTGTTACTGCTCCCAAGTAAGCGTACGTTCCGAGCGGAATGGCCGACCAAAAGCCTTCCGATCCGTGCGGGAGAAAAGGTGTGAAATTGTCTAGATTCATATCTTTTAATCCAATGAGTGAGAAGATAGCAATAACAGCAGTCATGATAATCACGAGCAATAATTGCGTGGTTGCAGCGATTTCTGTCCCCATGATATTGAGTACAGCAAACACCGTAATAAAGAAGACGGCGAAAATGACTGACCAGTACTCTCCTTGCAATTTCGGGAAAAACCACATCGTAATTTTTCCTAGTGCCAAGCCGACGCTACCGCCTGCAATGACCCATCCGAGCGCAAATGTTACCCCGGATAAAAAGCCCCACCAGCGTCCCATCATCCTCTCCACCCAACGGGACATGGCTCCAGCATTGGGCATCCCGACTGCGAGTTCGCCCAGCGCAATCATGAGAAAAAATTGCGACAGACCCGCGATAAAATAGGCGAGGATGGCTCCCGGACCTGCCATGGCGATTCCTTGCCCCATGAGCAGGAAGACGCCGTCCCCGACGACGGCTCCTACCCCCAAGGCCCAAATATGCCAATACCCCAGCTTTCGCTCCGGTGCAAGCTCCAACACTCTTTGTTCCATCATGGCACCCCCAAATTATTTGATATAGATGCTCTCAAAATTACGGAACAACACCATTTCTCCGATATAACGTGCTGTCTCGGCATCAACGTAGTCCGACTCCACCCATGACTGCAACACTTGTTCAAAGCACTCCTTGAACAGGTGCACCCCCAGCCAGTTCATTTCCGGAACGGTAAAAGCATCGGAGCCATACATCACCTTGTCAAACGGCGCGAATTCAAAAACTTGTGAGAGAATCCGTTTGACTCCGTGACCGACAAATGGATTTTGCAACGAAATGTCCATGTAGACGTTTGGCAAAATACTGACGATGAATGCCGCCTCCTCCACCCAAGGATAGCCCCCGTGAACGAGATGAACCTTGGTTTCGGCGTATGCCTTGTGACGCAGCAGCGGGAGCAGGAAGCTGGGGCTTGCTTTCGGCAAGATAACATCGCCATCCCCTACTCCGGTGTGAATATGCATGACTTTGTTTGCAGCGGTACATTCCTCCATCGCGATGTGCAGGCAATAGTCCCGCAAAGCTTTGGCTTCAGCGCGTTCATTTGCCTGGAATTCCTCCCATTGCGAGGAAGCTGCCTGCTCATCCTTATCCATCACTTCCAGTCCACTGCGGTAGGCAATAATCGATTTCAAACCGACCACATCTGCACTCTCTAACGCTTTCTTCAAATCTGCACGATACATCTCGATGAACTCTCCAAAGCTGGCACATTCCTTACGCAAACGCACCATGACGGGTTCGATCCGGTGAATTTCCCAGATTCTCGCGCCACACAGCTCTGTGTACGCCTGCTTTTTAAGCATCGGAGTTGGATACCCGAAATCGGTAATTACACCCGTGATCTTGGCATCCTCAAACAAATCTCTCGTGTAAGCCTGGAAGTTTGCTGCTCGTTCATTTCGCACTCTCACCACTTCCGTGAGTGTCGGTTCGCAGGCAAAATAACGAGCCATTCGTCTGATCAGAATTTGCATCCACATGATAGAGCCCGGAAAAGGCTGATGCGGCGAAGAGACTTGTCCTTTGTGCATTTGCTTGGGTAGTACGGACAAGGACAGCTTCTGAATAAATTCCTCGGTCGTGTAAGGGTGTTCATTCGCTACATATGGATGGGCATGAACGTCGACCGCTTGTACATCTCGCAAAGATATTTCTGCCATAATGACCTCCTGTAACATGTGATGCCATGTCTTTAAGCAACATTCGTGCCAACATATACAAAAAGAAAAAACGCACGAATATTCACTCTTTTAATCTGGCACACTCGATAGAAAACGAAAAATAATCTCCAATAGACAAATATTTTTCGAAACATTTTTTTCTTTTTAAATTTTGATTCTTTTTGTAATTTTCACCTTCCAAAAGCCCAGATGTATCTGCTATAGTTTACAAAATAAAACTCTCCTTCCTCCTCGCTTGATTAAAAACGCTCATTTTTTTTCACCAAATTTTTTCTATAGTATAGGGGTGATATATACACGTGAATGTTTACTCCGGTCTCCCTTTGCACGATGTGTGGAACGTAAGCTTTGACGGCATGGTGATTACCGATGACAAAGGGGACATCCTTTCGTTGAACCGATCAGCCACCCGTCTGTTTTCCAGTAGTCCAAGCAGTTTGATTGGGATCTCCATCTTTGAACTGATCCCATCCGAAGAATTTCGCAAATGCATACAAATAAGAAAAAACATGACCGGGATTGCCATTTCGTTCGGTACTCAGCAGTTAATTGCGAATCTCTCCTGTCTGGGTATCCCACCGAATTCGGTACTGTTTCTGTTCATTTTCAAAAACATCACGCAAACGCAGCAATTGCAGCACCAATTGCAGCAAATGAATGAAACCAAAGCTATGTATGACTCCATCTTGGACCAGTTGGAAGAAGGCGTCTGCAGCATCGACCCGCAAGGAAAAATCATTTTCTACAATCGGAAAATGGGTGAATTGGATACGCTTGAGCCCGAAGCGGTCAGGGAAAAAAGGCTGGAAGATATCTGGTCTTTGGACGAAGAAACGAGCACTTTATTAACCAGCTTGCGAACAGGCAGGGTGCTTAATCATCGGGAGACCCATTTTGCGAACAATGGAAAAGCGGTGACGACACTTTCTCGTACCATGCCGTTAAATGTAGGAAACAAAAAGGTGGGAGCCGTCGAAATCACCAAGGATATTACAGAGCAAAAGCAATTGACCGAAACCATATACCAATTGCAAAAACAAACTCCTGTGACAACCGTTCCCCTACTTCCCACCGTAGAAAAAAGCAATACCCGCTACCAGTTTGAGACGATCGTCTACTCCAGCAAGGAAATGGGATACATGGTTGAGCAAGCGCGTAGATCTGCTCGCTCCCGTTCGAATATTCTGATTGTGGGAGAAACCGGGACAGGCAAGGAGCTTATCGCCCAAAGCATCCATAATGAAAGTCCACGCAAAAACAAGCCGTTCATCGCCCAAAATTGTGCAGCTCTGCCGGAAGCACTGCTTGAAGGGTTGCTATTCGGGACGAGCGTCGGGAGTTTTACCGGTGCCATCGATCGGGCAGGCCTCTTTGAACAGGCGCATGGGGGAACGTTGCTCTTGGATGAACTCAATTCCATGAATCCAAACCTGCAAGCCAAGCTCCTCCGTGTGCTGCAGGAGAGAAAAATCCAGCGACTGGGATCGTCAAAGGTACTCGATATCGACGTTCGGGTAGTTGCTACCATGAATGAGGATCCGCATGAGGCGATAGCAAACGAAAGGCTACGGGAAGATCTGTATTACCGTTTAGGTGTCGTTACTATTTTGATTCCCCCCTTGCGAATGCGACGAGAAGATATTCCCGTCCTCATCGACTTTTTCATCCAAAAGCACTCGAATGGATTAGGAGTTGATGTAGTAGGTGTGGACGATGACGTTTTCCAATTTTTTCTGAATTACAGCTGGCCGGGCAATGTCCGTCAGCTGGAACATACCATTGAAGGCTCCCTGAATCTGGTCTATGACGAAACGATGATCTCGTACGATCACCTCCCCCATGACTTCAAACAAAAAATGAACCAACTGGCAGAACCCTCTCTGCCATCCCAGCCCTCAGTCCATGATTACCGGGGGAATCTGCCCGAACAGATTGAACACCTGGAACGGGCCATGATCGAACAAGCCTTGCGCGACACTAGGGGAAACATCACCAAAGCGAGTGAGCAGCTAGGGATTCCCCGGCAAAATCTGAATTACAAGCTGAAAAAATACGATCTGAAATATGTTAGGGGGATGCTCCGGTGAATCAGGACACACTGCTTTCTGCTGAAGACAAAGTCATATCAAGCGCGTTGAAAATCCGCTTTTACCCGATAGCGGTAGCCTCCGCTTTCGGGACCAGACTGACGGACGGGGCAGGTGTGTCCTATCTGGATTTGAGCGCTGGCTGGGCAGTCGCGGGAATCGGGTACGGTCATCCGCGCATTGCCCAGCAATTGAAACAACAGTATGAGTCCTTATCGTTTACGTCACAGCTCACCATTCCAGAGAAAAACATGGTCGGCTTGGCGCAAAAGCTCATCGAGATAACGCCTGGTTCGTTTGAGAAAAAGGTCTGGTTTGGCCATTCAGGTTCGGACGCGAATGACTGTGTATTCAAGCTGTTGCCTCTCGTTCGCAATCGTTCGCGGATGGTTTCGTTTATGGGTTCCTACCACGGACAAACGATGGGTTCTCTTTCCTTGTCCGGCCATCCAGCGCAAGCCAAATTCATCGGCAGCGGCAATGTCCTAAAAGTACCGTATCCCAATCCGTATCGACCTCCATTTGGAGAGACAATCGCGCTCACCTCACAAGTCATTCAATACATCGAAAATGAAGTTTTTCGTACCGTCTGTCCTCCCGAAGACACCGCCGGTTTAATCGTCGAAGGAATCCAAAGTGACGGTGGCCTGATCGTACCTCCTGATGATTTTTTGCCGGAATTGCAAAAACTGTGTCAGCGTTACCATATATCCCTGATTTTCGATGAAGTGAAAGTAGGAATGGGCAGGACGGGAAAATGGTTCTCCTTTGATCACTTCGACCTGTCTCCAGATGCTGTCGTATTGGGCAAATCACTTGGAGCTGGATTGCCGATCAGCGCGGTCGTGGCTAGAAAAGAACTGCTTGATGCGGGCAATGGCGTCCACATGTTCACGGCAAGTGGCAATCCCCTATGCAGCATGGCTGCTTTAGAGAATATCGCTATTCTAGTAGAAGAGCGGCTCATCGAGAATGCTGCAGAAAACGGAGCCTACTTTTTGCAAATGCTGGGGGAACTAAAGCAAAAATACGAGTGGATCGGCGACGTTCGAGGACGAGGATTGGCGATCGGGGTCGAGCTTGTGGAGAATCGGTTCACAAAAGCTCCTGCAGCTGAAAAAACAGCAGCTGTTTGTTACCGCTGCTTTGAATTGGGCCTGATCGTTTTTTATGTCGGCATTCATAGCAATGTCATTGAGATAACTCCGCCATTGACCATTTCCAAACAAGAAATTGACTTAGCGGTCTCGATTCTGGATCAAGCTTTCAAGGATCTCGAAAGCAACAGCATTGATATGGAAAAGGTCAAACAATATGCGGGATGGTAATCAATAACGGATTTACCCAATAAACCGGCGCTCCTCGTGAACGCCGGTTATTTCGCTTACTATTATTTTTTCCTTCAATTATTTGCTCTCTATTTTGCCTCAGGATTCAGAGCATTGAGTTCGACAATCAGGTTTAATTAACCTCAGTTCCTGGAAATTTCGCAGTGATCGGTCATCGGCTTTTGTCAGTAGTAGCGTTCTCCACTGATGAAATGAAACACCTTGCAAACTAAGTATCAGCGTTTATAGTTCGACCACAGATCCTATAAAAAGCCATGCGTTGGTCTGACGGTCTTCAATCGCGAAGAAGAACGGCCGGTTTATCGTCATCTGGAACGGTGTATCGGTCGGGGCGGAAGCCTGAGCCATATGTACCGCTGTGACCGCAGCAGCCTCAGTTCCTTTTTCATTGACTTCAACGAATGTTTGGTGTGTTACCGCACTGATGAACAGGTTGGGTGGAACAGGTGCCATGCCGGAAAAATCGGCCTTCATCTCGTCAAAGGGTAGCGCCATGCCCAGTGCCTTGAGCGGTTCTTTCAACTGTTCTTTGTATTCTACCTTGAAGCGGGGAAGCTTGATCTCTCCCTCGCTTTGCTGGAACGGCTGTTGCCATTTGCTGTGATCTGCCCAAAGCTTGTCATGGACAGCACCTAAAGAGGAAGATTCATCTGGCAGAATGACAAGCATGTCCATCTCCCCTTCACCGTACGGCAGGCGGATAGCTTGAAACTCCTTTTCCTGTAAATATTCGTAGGTGCCTGTCTGGACCATCATCTGCACTTGCTTGGTGGACCCATCATGTTGCTTGAAGCTTTCTTCATTCGTATCGGCAAGCTGGAATTCCTTTTTCCACCCGCCATTGAAATAGACGGCATTCATTAGGAGCAAAACTTCCATAGGATCAATGGATTCCATCACCTTGGGAATTTTTCCGTTTGTATTCTTGTTTACCCAATCATTAATATGATCGGAAGCCTCGGGATTATTGAAATCGAGTTCGGTTACTTTGGCTTGGTAAAATTCCTGAATCGTTTTCATGAAATTACTGTGAAACGATGTTCCTTTACGTAACCAAATCGAATTGGCAATGCTCATTTGAACGCCATTACTGGGCTGCTTCAAAAGAGAGATGAGCGCCTCGTTCCCCCGATTTAATTCATCAATAGACATGCCTTGCCAGCCCATCGTTTTGGCTATCGCGGTTTGCGATTCCCCCCTACTACCGTTGTAGGTCATGGCGAGTGCCAAAGAAATGCTGGTAGGCGAAATGAAAATGTTTTTCTTTTGGTTTTGTTCCTTTTGGACCAGTTGCCGATGGAGCTGCATACCGAACTTGTTGCTTGCATTGACAATACGGGAGTCAACCGCATCCGCCTCGGCTTGTCGATTTTCCAATGAAATCCCCTTTGTAGAATCCTGGGAACACCCAGTTAAAAACAGTACGAGTAGAATGCCCGCGTTAATTAAATTGCCTTTTCTAAAAATTGTCATTTATTTCGACCCCCCTGTCACTCATATGCTTATTTGACGGGATATCTTTGGGTAATGTTTCCATGCTATCGTTTTTGATTTATAGGCAGAGCTGAACCGCAGATTTCCTTGTTTGCATGTAAGATCCCCCATAAAGCGCTAGTATGCAAAAGTCATACAACGACCAAGCTGAACGACAGCAGAAACCACCCAGCCTACAGGGAAGACTTGCGGCTGAGCGGTTTTTTGTCAGTCGAGCGGGATCTCGAAACGCAACTGTTTGTCTACAGCGATAATAATTTTGTCGGATTCTGCGGAAATCGGATGAAAATCCTTAGCGAAGAAATTAATTCCAGTGATCCCACCTCGACTATTTCCCTTTTCGTCGGTAATGCTGGAAAGAGGAACGCCATTTGAATCGAAAACGCGAATAGAATCTGACAAACGATCAATCTGATTCAACTTTTCTTTATGTTCCGGTTCTGTGGATTCACTTTCACCTTGTACCTGAAAAACAATCCTGGTGGTACTTGGGGTTCGAATAATTTGTTTAACCGAGAATATGATGCCTCTCGATTGACCGGAAACTCCTGGCTCCGTCACCTTCGTCACAGCATCTGTTGGATTTCGAGAAAGAGGAATGTCAAATTGCCAAGCCCCATCTACGCCACCTATTTTCTGAAATGCCAATTTTAACGTCCATTCTTCAGGCAATTCTTCAAAGAAGAACGGCTGAAATGTTCCGTAGTATGTATTTCCCTCGACATGACGCCAATGTATCTGATAACCTTTCTTCGCTTCTTCCGCTGTGAATGTTCTCGTTATCGTACGCCCTGCCCATTCATAGCTGAGCTTCTCTATATGCTGAAACCCGTTTTCACTCGGCGGGAATGTGACAGCAAAACCAATCGAAAGGTTAAGGCGATCGTAATAGGCTTCTTTTAGAGACACTGTGATTCCCTGGTCGTTCACTGACTGATCCAACGGTTGAGTAAGTCCTTGCTGATCGGCTACTTTTATCCCTGAATCCCCAACGAAACCGAAAATAGTGCTCACATAAGGCAAGTTTTTCAGCATGTGTGCCATCGTTGGAGACACAAACCCTGCACCAATCAATAAGAACATCCCAAAAAGAAGACAAGCAACGGGTAACAACCACTTGTTCTTTCTCACGTTTGATTTCTTCAGTCCAGGACGAACAGGAAGAGAGCCCAGTACTTGATCAATTCCAGCAGTAAAATGGGTTGGAACATCAACATTCGCTTTCTTTGCCTTTTCGCGAAGCTCTTTATCAACCTGTAATTCATTCATGGCCAGTCCTCCATTCTGTAGACTCTGAAGTGAAATAGGTAGCCAATTTTTTTCTCGCCCGACTCAATCGAGATTTAATGGTCCCCTCGGGTTGGCTGAGTACGATCGATATGTCTTTAATTGCCATGTCTTCAAAGTAATATAGAACGATACACAATCGAAGTTCTTCTTCCAAGAGCTGGACGGCTTCTTGCACCTCGATGTTCTTTTCAAAACGATAGGAAGATGCTTGCTCATGCCAGTCGTCAAGTAGTACGAGTTTGCTAGTTTTACGGACCAGCCGATGACATTCATTGATAAGGATTCGCATGAGCCATGATTTGAAAAAACGGGGATCCCGCAAAGTAGACAACGAATGGTACGCTTTTATTATTGCTTCTTGTGCAGCATCCAGACACTCGTTTTCTGATGGCAAAATGGAACGGGAAACTCGATACATACTCTGCTCGTATTTCTTGACCAGCCTTGTAAAAGCTTCTAAATCTCCGGAACATGCAAGCTCTTCATCGCAACTATTCATCGTTTCGCTCAATCGATTCACATCCTGTTTGAAGTCTATATACTATAGACACGAGGAGAGAGCAGTTTGGTTCTCATTATCCTAAATTTTTCATTTATAATAATCAATTCCATCTTTCTTTGTATGATCAATTTCCAACCTTTGGTAAAATGATGAGAATCATGTTGATTTAGATCTGAGGTGAAAATGTGCTTCTCATCGTGCACGTCCTTTCCATCTTAACTTGCATGTTCCTTATCGCTCGATTGGCTAGCCTTTTCGGTGGCAAATGGAGTCCTTTTGCGAAAACGAATTGGAAGCAGGATTTCACCGCTGCACTTGTCGGGACGATGATTCTTATTTGGATTAGCTATATATTGATTGTTAACTGACAGGGAAAACGGTTTGTTTGGTTTCCTCTATTTGTTATTGAAATCGGGGAGTTTTTGCGTACTTAGGAAACTGTTATTCTCCAAGAGGAATTTAATTCATTCGGGGCTTCGACATTATGATATACTGGTTTGCGCACTGCACAACCACTCGATCGGAAACGGCTGCCCTCTTCAAGGCAGCCGTTCTCTTTACAGTCGCGGATCCGCTACATCTATGGTAATAAATTTTACGACCCCGATTATTCTGAGCGATATAACTGGCCGCATGCCGCGTCGATGTCCGAGCCGAATTGAGTTCGGACTGTGACGTTGATACCCCTTGACTTTAAGATCCGAACAAACGCTTTAATCTGAGTAGGATCAGATTGCCGATAGCTCTCTGGCGTAACTTCGGTCGAATTGAACGGAATCAGATTAACGTGGTAGAGATGTTCCCCAGGTCCCCTTCCCCTTAGCAGATCGGCAACTGCTTCTGCATGCTTTGTCGAGTCGTTTACTCCTCGAAGAAGAATATAGGCAATATACACCTTTCTTCCTGTTTGCTGGATGTGACGATCCAATGCCCTCAGCACGTCGCGAACTGGGAATCGCTCGTTGATCGGCATCAGCTCGCTTCGCTGGTCGTCGAACGGAGAATGCAGCGAGAAGGTTAGATTGACCTGCGGAAACTCCCGTGTCAGCTTTTCGATCCCTGGCAACAAGCCTATAGTGGAAAGTGTAATTCGTCGATGTCCTAAACCAAAGAGTTTCGGATCGGTCAAAATCGTCAAAGCATCAAAAATATGTGGGTTGGCCAGCGCCTCGCCCATGCCCATGAATGAGATGCTGTCCAACGTATGGCCGTTCAAGCGAAAGTACAGCAATTGGTCGGTAATTTCGTCGGCGGTCAGATTTCGTTTCAGGCCAATGGTACCGGTGGCGCAAAACTTGCACCTGAATCCGCAGCCGCACTGTGTAGAAATACAATATGATTTCCACCCCCGCTCATAAGTAAGTCGTACGGCCTCCACGCGTTCGTTACCCGCAATGGCAAACAGCACCTTGTTAACCTGTTTCGACGCGAGTTCCTTTACCGGAACGATACTGCAAACATTCGGACCAAGTATCCGGGTCAACTCGTCCCGCAAAAATTTGGGCAGTATAGTCATCTGTCCATATTCTCCGATGTTTTGCTTGAAAATTGCGTCCATAATCTGAGCATACCGATACTCAGGCTGCCTTAAGTCGGAAAATATTCGCCGAATCGTTTCATATTTCGAGGTTAGTTTCATGTCTTCTCCTTACTGCCGGAGAAAACGTAAATAGCAACCGTCAATTGGCGCTATGACACGTCATTAGTCAACTATACAGAAGAGGTGCATACGTTTGCAGACAGATTGCTACGTGCACCTGTCGATAGATTGGTAAACCTCCGGCAACCGATTTGTTTTTTTGTGAACCGCTTCACACAACAGGAACCGATTCACATAATCATCTACAACCTCAATCTCCATCGTTTTCATCCTCCTAGAAATGATTTATCCCTTGCATTGTCAAAATAAAAAAGAGCTACAAGAAAGTTACCTTTCTTGTAGCTCAAAAAAATACGGCACATCCTACCCAGTGAAGGGTATGAAAAGGATATATTTTCTGAGTGAAAAGAATAAGGTAACGATCTTGCCAATAGAGAATAAAACAAGTTCTGCTTTATTCAATAAAAAAGTGGCAAGAATGACTACATTATCCTCTTCATCTCCAATCGTTAAGTGTCAGCACGATTTTAACATACCAGTTTCTACATTACAAGATCGATTCGCTTGATAATACCAACAGACACCGGGCTCGCTAGGAAGGCTCCCGAACTGATCATTTCCTATAAAGAAGCAGCAGACCTCTTCATAAACCAT
Organism: Brevibacillus sp. SIMBA_040; assembly: GCF_046535075.1. Classification (NCBI taxonomy): domain Bacteria; kingdom Bacillati; phylum Bacillota; class Bacilli; order Caryophanales; family Paenibacillaceae; genus Brevibacillus; species Brevibacillus sp. SIMBA_040. Next base: position 214,248 of record NZ_JAWRXI010000008.1, on the reverse strand, counting down.
CTAGAACGTTCGGTCCTTTCTTTGAGAAGCACGTCGGAAATACCCCTCACTGAAATGAACTATGGAGAGACGCTGGATGATTAGTTTGTCTGCGAGGTCTTGACCAAAGTCCAAACATTGACAATAACTAAAATTGTTTTTTATAATGTTACCGGAACCAAATACTAAAACCGATTTGGGACGTGGACTTTTCTGGAGAGTCATCTCTATTTTCGCCACACAAAGGCCTTACTGGTCATTTGTGTGGTTTTTTGCGTTCAATAAAGGAGGATTATGATGAAATTATGGCACTATGCACTGATTGTTTTTTTAGGAGGCTGCTGTTATGGGATATTATCCACATTTGTTAAATTGGCGTATCTAGCAGGTTTTACGGTGCCAGCAGTAACCGGTGGGCAGTATTTTTTCGGAGTTGTGCTTACGTGGCTTGCTGTTTTATTTACCAAAAAGACAAAATTAACCCTGAAACAAACTTCAAAGCTTATTCTATCTGGAATTCCATTTGGGTTGACAGGAGTATTCTATTACCAAGCCTTACAAACCTTGAACGCTTCGCTTGCTATTGTTTTTTTGTTCCAATTTGTTTGGATCGGAGCACTGTTGGAGTGGGTTTTTCATAAGAAGAGGCCGACACTAAGAAAGCTCTTTTCCATCGCACTGCTTCTAATCGGTTCCATTTTAGCAGCGAATATACTGTTTCAGGAACAGATGGCGTTATCATGGATGGGAACTTTCTGGGGATTGCTTGCGGCATTAACCTTTTCCACATTCATTTTTTTGAGTAGCTCTGTGGAAAAAGCAACCCCTCCCATTTTGAAAAGCGCCCTTCTTGCTACGGGTGGACTAATAACCGTATTTATCATTTTCCCGCCAACGTTTTTGTTTGATTTGGATGTATTAATCGGGGTAATTCCTTATGGATTGGCATTGGGTATATTCGGTGTTGTTCTTCCTCCCCTTTTGTTTTCCATTGGAATGCCACATGTTGGGTCAGGCTTGGGTACGATTCTAACAGCATCTGAACTGCCGGTTGTCATTGCCATGTCATCTATAGTACTGGCGGAACCCATAAGCGTACCTCAGTGGATTGGGGTTATCATTATTTTGTGTGGGATTGTTAGCAGTAATATTAGATTTAGATATTCGAAGAAGGAATCTTTAAATACGCAGAGTACCACCTGTTAAAATTAGGTTTTGATTCCCTTTTAACACTGCCAAGTGGCAAAACCCTCCCGCTTGACTGCTAAAGAAAATACCTATGCCAATATAACAACATACCATCGTCTCATTAAACAAAACTGCCTCGCCGAACGACCAGCGGGGCAGTTTGTCTGCAATCTTAAACCCTTTCCAATATGGAAGGAACTTGAGTCAAGTTATTATTCTACTCATCCGTTTCATTTCCGACTAGATTGCTGCTCATTTTCAAATAGCTGGAACATATTCATCTCCACGTCCAAATACCATTTGAACTTGGATGAAGTCCTTTAGCCATAACCCGCACGCCTGCCTTTACTAATTCCTCATTGTACTTCGTCATAGCTTCAATGAGCTCAGAGCTCAGGAGCTTTCCGGATTCCGAATTCTTCGAGGCCTTGACGATCAACATAAAACAACCTATCATTTCTTATCTATTGCCCTTTTCTTGCTGTTAAGAGAAGTTATCAGTGAACACCATTTAATTGGTATATTCGTTTGTGAATACTCTATTCAAGTGAGATCAACTCTTTTTCATTTTTCAACGAAGTTAACGAGAAGAACCTCCTATCTCTTTGAAAGGAGGTTAAGTACGTTATCAATTGACGCAATTTGAGTATCTACCCTTTCACCTGGACCAGGAACACTGCTTTTTTTCCCTGAAAGGTTGCGATGATTTGCACTTTTCCCTTCTCTTTGGCCGTAACTCGTCCGTTCTCGGCAACCACGGCAATTTCTTCGTTGGAAGAGGTCCAGCGAATCCCGTTCGTCAGAGCTTCTTTGGTATCGTCATCATAAACGGCGGTAACCTGAAGTTCTTCAATATCCCCTTTATCGAGTTTCAGTTTGTTCTTTTGCATTTGCGGCTCAAGGGAGACGATGGTTTTTGTTTTGCCGTATTTAATTAGATAGATGTCACGCTTGTCCGCAAAGGTTGTGCCTTTTTCCCAATATTCCCCCAATAACAAATACTGGTCATTTCCCTGGGGAACCGCATTCGCAACACGTATGTGCGGGAACGAGATCGTTTTCTCCCACAAAAGGTCGCCAGATTGATCCAGCTTCTTGAAATTCCATTTGGAAGGGTCAGCATTTATCGAATCAATCATCCCGATCAGCATATAGCCATCATCCGCTGTTTCGGACAACGATAAGCCCCTTTCTCCATCCGACACTTCTCCATTTCCCACTTCGGTATCATAAAGCTTCTGCCAAACAACCTTCCCCTCCGAATCGATATGCCACGCAACAATGTCATCGAAACCCGGGTCAGAGTAGAAGCGGTTGGTGTATCCGGTCACGAGAAGTCCGCCATCGGTCGCTGGGAGGACTGATTTGATACTGACCGAACCCTTCTGTTCGTAGGTATGTTCCCAAAGCTTGTCCGCTTCTTCGGACAGCTTTGCCACGTACAGGTGAGCATCATTGGAAAACACACTGCCTTGGACAAACATTTCCCCGCTTTTGGTAACAAAAACCCGATGAGCCGAGTTGCTCAACGGCTTATCCCATTCGATTTCACCAGTTGCTGTGATCTTCACGATATTGTACAGGTACTGTCCGCTCTCTTCGAGGTATTTCTGGCCTACTGCGACCACACCACCGTCGGATGTTTCGGCGAAATCTTTGTACAGCAGGACGTATCTATCCGGTATCATCGCTCCCCCCTCTACTTCAATTGCTTTCGTCCACTCCTCATCTCCGGTTTCACTCAATTTGATCAGCTGCAGCTTGTCCGGCTCCAAGCGCAGCGCTCCCATCACTAGATATCCTCCTTCTTTCACCTGCTCCACGTCGGCGATAAAGAACTCTTCCGGCATACGCTTTGACCATTCTTCCCGTCCCGTTCCATCTGCTTTCACCAGCAAAGGGGGGACTATGCGATAATCACTGTTCGTCCCGTTTGCCCAGACCAGCCCGCCTCCATCTTTCGTCGGAATGACCTTTTGGACCAATTCCCGCGTCTCCTCTTTGTTATAACGTTTTTCCCACTTCAGTTGGATTTCATCATCGGCAGCGGAAGCTTGTCCGATCAGACAAAGCGATGCCGCCAACGAGAAGGCAACCACCCGGACCAAGAACCGCCTGCAACTGAAATGATTCTTTTCCCTTGTTCTCATGTTATCCACACTCCCTTTTTAGAGATATTGGAAATATTTTTCCAACCAATTACTCCTTATATAAGAGCATGGGCATGGTAATCTTGTACAGTAACCTTATTCCTAGGCAATAAATCGGAAAGCACGCCCTCGTTCAACTTTTTTCCTGCATTTTCCTACTTAGTGACTACTGAGGAGATTACGCATACGAACGGGGTTTCGACGAATACAAAAGTCCTGGGAAGACCGGCGGCACCAAAAATAAATTCTCTTTTTCCCAAGTACTAAGACACAACAATTCTTCCAAAAAATAAAGCATAAGACCGGAACCCCTAATGGTAACAGGACATCCGGTCTAATTACAAAAATTCATCGGAAAAAATCACTGTTTAGCACAGAATGAAATTTGTAGGTATTTGTTTGATATTCATTAACAATAGGATATAAATCTACAATATCGGAATAGGAGAAAAATGGATCAAGCAAAGACAAATGATGATATTCACCTATCTCTGTAATTTCACATAAATTAATTTAGAAGCAGGATTGTATATCCTGTATTGCATGTTTCATTTTTTGGAGGAACCATTAATGGAAAGGGAACTATCTCCAAAAACAATAGGCCCACTACCTGCCTTTAAGCAATGGAGGTATTTGCATGATTAATTTCTATTCTTTTCAAGGGACCGTTACGATGATAAGTGATTTCATTACAGGGCAAAATGGTGAAGGGGAAGGTTGTTATAAATTAATATCTGTAGATAACGGTTTAGGAGCATCAGTTAATTTCGTAGTATCACCTACAACTTACTTTGTAGACCATGTAATGGTGGCAATAGGAGATCACGTAACTGGATATTATGATGGGAATGCCCCTGTTCCTTTTATTTATCCTCCACAATATCAAGCACTTGTCATGGTAAAAAATAGCTCATTTCAAAATGTAAAAGTAGATTATTTTAATAGTCAAATGGTGAGTAGTGACGGGCAATTACAACTAACTATTTCTCCAAATACCCAAATCGTGTTAACAAATGGGCAACCCTTTTCTAGAAACCCCGTGAACCGAGATCTAATTGTTATCTATGGACCTGCCACAAGGAGTATCCCCGCCCAAACTATGCCTTATCGAATAATAGTTTTGTGTTAGGTATAAAAGCTCGTACATTTTGGGCAAGTTTTTTGTGCTGGAATTAGAGCCTGCACCTTCCTCTACCATCAATCATATGTGGACAAAGGAAACGTATCGCAATCTTGAAAAGAATCCTTTGGAAAGAGAATAAGAAAAAACAAGCCTATCCCTTGTCACCACGGGATAGACTTGTTTAAACTATTTCACCAAAGCCCAGTAAATCATCTCGTCATCTCTTCCTAATTCACTAAATTGCATTTTTTCTAACACTTTTGCGGAATCGGTATTCGTAAGCAGCATCTAGCTGTAAACCGATATCTACTTCTCCAGCTTCATTTGGTCGTCCTTTGAAGCCTGCATCACCTATTATATGTCAGACTACTTCGCTGATAAACCACCATCCACGACGACGGCACTGCCTGTCATGGCGGATGATTCGTCAGAAGCCAAGAACACGGCTACATTCGCGATTTCAATCGGTTGGATAGTACGCCCGATCGGTTGGATATCATGGATGCTCTTCAGCACATGGTCACGCCCGCCAAACAAATCGGCATGGGCGTCATTAAAGGTCGTATCTACCCACCCCGGGCAAATGCAGTTCACCCTTACATTCTCTGCAGCAAAATCCAGCGCCATTTGCTTGGTTAGCATATGAATAGCACCTTTGGAGGTTACATAGGCAGACAAGCGCGGCTCTGCGACAAAGCTGTTGGCGGAGGCCATATTTACCACGGAACCTCCCCCTGCCTCAATCATTTCTGGAAGGAAGTATTTTGAAGTGAGAAACATGGATTTCACATTGACTTCCATCGTGCGATCCCACACTTCTTCCTCCGTTTCGACGACGGAGCCCGGGATGTTGATCGCCGCGTTATTGCACAGGATCGTAGGAATCCCGTAGTTTTCCTTGGCAAAAGCCAAGAGTGCCTGCACTTCAGACGCTTTGGATACGTCAGCCTGAAAAAACACGGCGGTGCCGCCCTTCCTCGTGACAGCTGCTACCACTTCTTCCCCTACACTACTAACGTCGGTCGCCACCACACGGGCTCCCTCTTCTGCAAATCTGTGGGCAATGGCCGCTCCGATACCACGTGCCGCTCCTGTTACGACTGCAATTTTGTTTTGTAAACGCATCGATGTGTACCTCCTCGTACTGTATTTTCCTTTACATGTCTTTGAGAACAGGGGCTACTTTTCGATACCCATTGGACTTCACGTAGCCGAGCTAGTGACATTCAGCATCATGAAGGCGGTGATCGCCCGAATGCCACGAACTTGTACAACGTCTCTATCGAGAGGCAAAATGTCACCACGTTGCAGTCGTTGTCTTTTTTACAAATCTCTCATCGTTGGCGGCAGCTCTCTAAATCCTTTTGTTTTAAATGCTAGCAGAATGACACCTACAACCATCCAGCTTGTTCCTACAGCAAAGGTTTTCCAGTCAAAGCCCCACCATACGAACCCAATAACCAGGAAGCCCAGCCATGGGAGCAAGCAGTAGTTGATGAAGCCTTTCATGTCTCTCTTCCGTTTTTTCACAAAGAAATAAGCGAATACGGAAAGATTCAGAACCATGAAGGAAGTCAAAGCACCGAAGTTGACCAGTTGAATAATCGTTTCAATCGGCATAAACATCGCGATAAAGAAGGAAGCTACACCAACGAAAATGGTCGCATTGAACGGTGTTTTGTATTTCGGGTGAATTTTGCCCAAAAAGCCTGACATCGGTAGCAGCTTGTCGCGGCTCATCGAGTAGATAATACGCGAAATGGCCGATTGAATCGCCAAAGCGTTTGCAATCCCTACTGCAGCTACGGCAATCAGAATGAATGCATAGTACAGGGACTCTCCACCGACTTCTCGTGCGATATCAAAGTACGCCATATCCGGGTCAAGGTTGGTGTAATCCGGGTGGGCAAGCGCAGCCAGATACGTTTGCGCCATAAAAATCACACCAATCAGCACCAGGGTTGACACCGTAGCTCGTCCAACAGTTCTGCCAGGATTTTTCACTTCTTCGGAAAGCGTCGAAATGACGTCGAATCCTAGGAAGCCCAGAACGGCGATAGAAGCTGCGCTCGCGATAAATCCGAGGTCAATCTTTCCGGCTTGGAACAACGGTGCCAAGGAGAAGCCTCCCGCCCCATGACCGTCAATAAACACGAATTTAATAGCTAAACCCATAAATATGAGAAGAATGGCGATCTCAAAAAACAGAAAAATTTTGTTCGTCGTTGCTGTCAGCGAAATTCCACGTGCGGTCACAAAGGTATTAATAGCAAGAAATACCAAAACAATGACGGGGGTAGGTATGGCAGGAATAATGCTATTCAACCACATCGCCGAAAATGCTGTCAGCAAAGCTGGTGCCATTAAATAATCGACGGCGATCAGCCATCCGGTTACAAACCCGACATGAGGGTTCAAACCGCGCTGCACATACGAATAAACAGAGCCTGCAATCGGAAACTCGTTGCTCATTTTGCTATAGCTAAGCGCGGTAAAGACCATTGCGATGATGCCGACCAGATACACGATCGGAACCATTCCTGATGCTTCATGTGCAATCATCCCATACACCTGAATGGGGGCGATGGGGAGCATCGTGATCAATCCGTAGATGACCAAGTCCTTGAACGTAAGGGCTCGCTTCAGCTCCTGTTTGTAGCCAAGGTTCGTGCCAGTCTCGGATGATTGCACTTCTGCAGTAGCATTTGACATTTGCAGCACCTCGTTTTAATAATTGTCGAAGCGAAAAAACCACCGAAGGGGTGGCGTTACTCAATCGTTAACGCCACATACTTCAGCTCCATGTATTCCTCAAGCCCTTGGTGTCCGCCGACTCTGCCAATTCCGCTTTCCTTTACGCCACCGAATGGCGATTGCGGGTTGGCAAGCGACGTACCGTTAATAGCTAGATTCCCTACCTCAAGTCCGTCAATCATCCGGAACATGCGCGCCGCATCCTTCGTAAACACATAGGCAGCCAATCCATAAGGCGTATTGTTGCACCTGGCAAGCACTTCTGCTTCATCGGTAAAAGACAACACAGGAGCGACTGGTCCAAAGATTTCACGCTTCGTTACATCCATATCTGCCGTCACTTCATCCAGCAACGTGGGAGCATAAAAATATCCGTCTTGCAACCCTTCATCGGTCACACGTTTGCCGCCTACAACGAGCTTGGCCCCTTTTGCCACGGCATCGCCCACCAGTGACTCGACCTTATCGAGGTAGCTTGGGTCAATCATGGGGCCGATTTGCGTTCCTTCGTCCGTGCCGACTCCTACTTTCAGATTGCGGATTTTTTCTGCCAGCTTTTCCACGAGCTCTGCTCGAATGGATTCGTGGGCGTAGATCAAGTTGATCCCGTTGCAAACTTGTCCGCAATTCTCGAACTTGTTGCCCATGATCGCATCGACAGTCTTGTCTATATTGGCATCTGGAAAGACGACCACTGGCGCATTTCCGCCCAACTCCAGCGTAAGACGTTTTACATTGTCAGCCGCTTGGCGCATCAAGATTTTGCCTACCTGCGTGGATCCAGTAAACCCGATCTTGCGCACGCGAGGATCTGCTGACAAGGTTGATCCGATTTCCTCGGCTACACCCGTCACAACATTGGCAACACCTGCCGGAATACCTGTTGCCATCAAATGATCGAGCAAGGCGATGGCGATGAGTGGAGTCTGTTCCGCAGGCTTCAGTACGAACGTGCAGCCGGCTGCAAGTGCAGGTGCGACTTTGTTCGCTACGATGGCACTGGGAAAGTTTGCTGGAGGGATGAGTCCCACCACACCAATTGCTTCTTTAAATACCATCAAGCGTTGTCCCTGACGAGAAGCGGGAATAATCTCCCCATACGCACGCTTTCCTTCTTCGGCATACCAGCGAATATAGACTGTCGTCCCAAAAATTTCGCCTCTGGCTTCCTCAAGCGGCTTCCCTTGTTCCGTCGACAGCAGCCATGCAAGTCGTTCCCGATCTGCCAGTATACGTTCCGCCCAATCCAGCAGATACGTAGCCCGCTGATCAGCAGGCAACTTTGACCATGCAGGAAATGCTTGTGATGCAGCATCAATTGCCTGGTTGGTTAATTCCTTTCCTCCGCGAGGAACACGTGCCATCGGTTTTCCTGTCGCCGGATTCATAACATTCATCGAATCTTTTACAAATACTTTTTCCCCATTAATCCATGCATAGTTTAGGTCGTCATGTTGTATCGGGTACATTGTAGATTGCCCTCCTTTTCATCGACTACGAAAAAGCGATTCGACTACGTTAAATAAACTCGAAATACTTTTTCCGTTCCCAATCGGTTACTTCAAGGAAATAATCGTTTAATTCATTGCTTGCAGCTGTCAGGTAATGATTGACAACGTCATCTCCCAAAAGCTCTCGCGCGATTTTACTGTTCGAGAGTTTTTGAATCGCTTCTGCCAAATTGGCTGGCAAGCGTTTCACGCCAGGAGCACTGGAGGCATCGCCTTTTGTTGGTGCCACAATGTCGATTTTGTGCTCGATACCGTAGAGTCCCGAAGCTAAGCAGGCTGCCAGAACGAGATAATGATTGGCGTCTGAGCCTGGAATCCGGTTTTCAATACGGCATGACTTGCCATGTCCATCTACGCGGAATGCGGTCGTGCGATTATCTTCGCCCCATGTCTGGGTATTTGGCGCTCCCCCGGTATTGGCAAGACGCTTGTACGAATTGATGTAAGGCGCATAAAAGAGCATGAACTCAGGAGCAAGTGCCATCATGCCACCGAGGAAGTAGCGCCCAGTGTCCGACAGTTTATACGGATGGTTTGCATCGTAAAATACGTTGTTTCCTGCGAGATCCCACAGGCTGATGTGCGTATGCCCGCTGCTGCCAGAAGCGTCTGTATCGTGCTTTGCCATGAACGTCACCATAAGGTTGTTCAACGCTGCGATTTCTTTAATGCCATTTTTGTAAATCGCAGTTCGGTCCGCCATCTCCAAGGCTTCCGCATACTGTACATTCAACTCAACCTGGCCATTTCCCCATTCGCCCTTCAGTGCTTCCACAGGGATTCCTGCCTCTTCCAGATAGCGAGCGAGCTGCCCGAGGAACCAATCATCCACGTTCAAGCGGTAAATCGAATAGTCTACTGGATATGAAAAGAGCGGCTGAAGATTCGAAAAGTTCTTTTCGCGAGCCGTATCAATCGTTTCTTTGAAAATATGAAACTCAATCTCAGAAGCTGCATAAGCGCGATAGCCCAATGCTTCAGCTTTCGCCAGCTGCTTTTTCAAGATATTTCGAGGGGCAATCGTTACCTCTGAACCGTCCTTGTTATAAATATCACCAATCACCACCGCATTCTTAGGAATCCAAGGATAGGTGCGTAACGTGGAGATGTCCGGTACCACTTTGATGTCATGCAGCCCTGTGTCAAAATTGCAAAACGTATAGTTCTCTGCGTATTTCAAGCTGACATCCCAGATAAAATTGATGGCGCAGGTGTGAATTCCGCCGACAGCATCATCAAGGAAGTAGCGTACAGGCACTTTCTTTCCGAAAAGCTTTCCTTGCATGTCTACACCGGCTACTGTAATCATGTCGATTGTTCCATTTTGGTATTGATCCTTTAATGCTGCGAGATCAAGCTTCCCCATGATGCCCACTCCTTTTTGTGTATGGTCGACAATGTTTAGTGAATGGTCCAACCGCCGTCTACGACAAGCGTGCTGCCTGTTACGTATGAGGCATCATCCTGAGCCAAGAACAATACTGCATTCGCAACATCCTGAGGTTGGCCGATACGACCTACAGGCAGACGCTCCAGGACCCACTCTTTCACTTCTGGAATAGCCAAACCTTTTTCAGTGAACGGGGTTTGAATCACACCGGGAGCAACCGCATTGCACGTGATGCCATACGAGGAGAGCTCCAGGGCAATGGCTTTCGTCAGCATATGCAATCCGCCTTTTGACGAGTTGTAATGAGGCTGGCAATGTCCACTGCTAGAAACGACACGGTGTGCTTCCACAGATGTAATATTGATAATGCGTCCGCCCTGCCCAGCTTTGATCATTTCTTTTGCCACCGCTTGCGAGCAAAGGAACGGGGCTTTCAGATTCACGTCATGCACTTTGTCCCATTCTTTCACATCCAGCTCAAGAAACGGTGTAAATGCAACGATACCTGCGTTGTTCACAAGGATGTCCACTTTCCCGAACTCTTGTACGGTTTGAGCAACCATATTGTCTACTTGATCCTTTTGGGTCACATCCACTTTCACAACCATGGCTTTGCTGCCTTCAGGAGCCAGGGAAATCGTTTCATTTGCTCCTGCTTCATTCAAATCAGCGACGACCACCGTAGCTCCTTCTTCGAAAAGACGAAGGGCAATCGCCCGTCCATTCCCTGAACCAGCTCCCGTTACGATCGCAACCTTATTTTTCAATTTCATCTCTACTCACCTTTCCTTCCAGTTGTTTGATGAAATATCTCAATATTTTTTGATAGAGTACAAGTGACTCAATTTCTACATATTCGTCAGGGCCATGATGATTGGCGCCAATGGGACCAAACTCAACGGCTGGAATGCCGTACTGGGCGAAAAACCGCGTATCTGCCGACCCATCCTGCCCAAACAATACGGTTTCTCTACCGAAGATGTGGGCAGTCGATTGATGAAGCGTCTGCACATAAGGATTACATGCATCAGTCGTAACAGGTGAACCGTGTCGAAGCATTTCTACAAGCGCATCTGGTACAGCTTGACGAATCGATTCAAGAATATCCCCTGGATTTTGCGTAGGAAGATAACGAATATCCAGGTAGAGCGAACAACGATCCGGCACCTGATTTAGCGCAGCGCCGCCTTCAATCTTTGCCAAATTAAATGATGGTGCCGGGAAAAAACGACTACTTTCTTTCATGAAATCAAGGGTCGCTAGCTGGTTGTACTTTTGCATAGCTGCAACAATCGCATTCTTTCCGAGCCACGGTCTGCTTCCATGGGCAGAAATGCCTGAAAACTCGACTTTGACCTGCAGCACTCCTTTAGCCTGAACAGCAATATCCAGATTGGTCGGCTCCCCACAAATGACAAAATCGCCGACGCTCCCTTGTTCGACCAGATAGGCACTGCCCAATTCTCCGCCTTTTTCCTCGTCTGGAACAAGTTGCAGAATTATGCGACATTTCGGCGGCTGTTGAACAAGATCTGCTATGAGAGTCATCATCGCCGCTACGGCACCGAGCATGTCGTAGCTCCCTCTTCCATACAACCTGCCTGCTTCCAACTGCGGGATAAAATTCTCGGTATGACCAGGGACAACATCGAGATGGCCATTTAAGACGAGCGTACTGTCAGCGTTAGGTTGACCGATTGTTGCTGTGATCATTTTGAGCCCTTGATTCTCTCGCAGGCGGACAGGAACTCCATGGCGCTGTAACCAACCCGCACAGAATTCCACTGCGTAGTTGATTCTCTCAGGAGTCGTGCTTTCCATTTGGATTAGGGTGCTAGTCAATCGAACAAGTGCTTCTTCCAAGATGATCACATCCTTCTTTCACCCATGCCGTTCGTTCTAGTTCTTTATTCCTATTGATATCATCTGCCACCTACTAATCTAGCAAGTCCTATGCCAACTTGTTTCAGTATAATTACTATAATTCAGAATCGGGAGAAAAGGGAGGAACGGGCGATTATACACCCATTCCTCCCTTTTCTCCCGATTTCCCCATTTCTTCGTGACCGCTGCAAACTTGATAGCCTTTATCCGTTAAAGTAATGCCCCCGCGACCTGTGCTTACTTCAATCAGTCCATCCATCCGCAGCTTTTCAACGATCTTTCGGACATTTGTTTCATGAATGACAACACCATTTTGACGTGCCATTTCGACGAGTGACCGTCGTCCAGCATTCTTTCCACTTGTCTTGGCAAGATAGATCAAGTTGAGTATGAAGTGCTCGTTACCCAGACCTGAGCGATACAATTGGAGCGGCAATCCGTTTGACTCGAGAACAGTCGATTGCATTTCGTTCTCATCCCCTAGCCCGGGGATATCCTTGGCGGACAGACTGGGATCATTCATAAAAGCTACATATTCCATCGCGCTTTCCAGCTCACGCACATTTCCATGCCAACTGTGTTTGACAAGCGTTCCGAGCAACGGCTCCAGAAGCGTTTCATTCGCCCCTCTTCTCCGCAAAAAATGAGCAGAAAGCAGCGGAATGTCCTCTTTACGCTCTCGTAATGGCGGAATCAGCAGCTGAAGTATTTTTAAGCGGTAGTACAAATCAGCGCGAAAAGCTCCGTCATTTACCATCCGGGCCAAATCACGGTTGGTTGCCGCAATTACCCGAACATCTACGGGAAGCAAACGGGTTCCACCCACTTTCAACACTTCCTTCTGCTGCAGAACACGCAGAAGCCGGCTTTGCATATTTGGTGAGATATCGCCGATTTCATCCAAAAAGATGGTCCCCTTGTGCGCCTGCTCGAAAAGACCCGGCTTGCCTCCTTTACGTGCCCCTGTAAAAGCTCCCTCTTCATAACCAAACAGCTCGCTTTCCAGCAAATTATCCGGCAGTGCACTACAATTGACGGCAACAAACGGAAACGAGGCACGGGCAGAAGCTTGGTGAATCGCATGAGCAAACAATTCTTTCCCCGTCCCGCTTTCTCCAAGAATAAGCACTGCAAGATCGCTGCCCGCCATTTTCTCAGCTTGCTTTACCACTTTCTTCATACGAATCGAGCTAGTAACAAGATCAGAAAAAGAAAATTTCGCATGATATCCTTTTGAATGCAGCCTTAGCTTTAGCTCTTGCTCTTCTACGTGACGAGCCGCTTTTAACGTCAGCACTCCGCCAGTAAAATGGCCATTTTCTTCGATCACTTGCCTGCTTGCAAGAACTCTATGCTTTTTGATCTGCAAAAGACAATCGTTGAACTCCTCCGCCATTACATCTAGATTGATTCTGACCCTTTCAAAAAGGCTTTTCACCGATAGCTGGTTTGCCTCCTGAACCGAACATTCAAACAAGGCTCGGGCAGCCGTATTAAAGAATGTTATCTTACCATTCAGATCATAGGCGATGACGCCATCCTGCACCATGTCCAGCGTTTGCTGCAGTAATAGTTTTGTATGAATCAAACCTTGCATCGTGATTTGGATGCCCTGGCTTCTCGTGATAATAGATTCAGAATAAATAGACAAAACATCTTGGACGTCGCTATGCAGGAGATTAAAGTGAGTCAGGATGTCGACGAGTGTGCTGACATCGATCACACGTTCTCCGATATCAACTACCCGATTTACACTCTCTGGCACAAGTTGTCCTTCACCAGGTGTTATCGCGGAAGTATACGCTGGACAGTTTTGAATTTCCGGATAATAGGGAGCCAGCTCAATGTGACCTGCACCCAGCTCCCGTAACAGGGCAATGGTTTCTTCTGCTGAATCTTTCTCATCGTTGACCATGAGCAGCTTCGTCCCTACAGGAATCGCCATCACCTTTTCCCAACTGGTTCGCAGAAGGGTACGGCGTATGATTAATATTACAGTCCCCGGTTTTATTTTTGGAGCGAGCTCCCTTGTGAAAATCGTTTGTGTACTGATGAGGACCATATCGTAAGTACCTTCATTGTTCCAGGACTTCTGCGAGAAACCGTAAAATTCTATATATGTGCCAAACAATACAATTAATTGGTTGGTGATCGCCTCAGCCGTTTTGTCAGAACCCGCGATGACGGCTACCTTTTTCTTCCCTTTGATAGGAAACACTCCCTCTTACTCCACTTGATCTTTAAGAATTTGATTCTTTCTCTCTATTTATTATCGTCTTTTTTTGACAAATAATGATGTAAATTGACAAAAAAATAACCTAACAATTGGCACGATTCTTGCTATTTAAGTAACAGAGCATTTTTCCCACCAAAATAGATGAAGGAGTTGAAAAAAATGCCACGCAAGAAGATGCAGGTCTCATTCTTTGGGAAGAACTTGGTGCTCGCCTGCTTGACTATTCTCTTGATGGGCTTGATGTTGGGGGCCGCTAGCTTTGTCGTTCAGGATACAATCCTCCAGCAAAATCTGGATGAACAAGCACGCGGATTTGCCTCTTACGCAAAAGGAGAAATCGACATTGCTGACATCAAGAGCGCCATTGCCCAACATGATCCAAAAGACCCAGTCCAGATCAAGCTAACTTCCCAGCTGGACCGAATGTCCAAAGAGAATCCGAACATCGCCCAAGCCTATGTCTTTGGATCAGAAATGAAAAACGGCAATAGCAACCTCACTATCGCATTGCCAACTCATGTGTATGAAGCGGGTTTTAAAGCTGGCGACTTTTTTGAACAAGCCCCCCAATGGGTTGTCGCTTATGAGAAGCTGATGAAGAGTAAAGATGCGGTGAATACGGGCATCTACACCGACGTGTATGGCACATGGGTCACCATTCTGCAGCCATTGATGGATGAAAACGGGAATGTCATCGCGATCTTTGGGGTTGATACGAACGCGAATATCGTAGATCGAGGCAAGCAAGAGCTATTTCAATGGTTGGGAATCGGCTTCCTTGTATCCTTTATCATTGTGTTCTTCTTACAATACGGATTCCTGCGTAAATTCTTGTCGCCACTAAAAGATCTCGTACACGTAATTGGAAAAATGAATGAAGGTCACCTGGATGTCTCCATTCAAGTAAAACAAAATGATGAGCTCGGCCTGGTCGCAAATAAAGTGAACGGCTTGATCAACCACTGGCGTACCATTATCGAGAACGTCCAAAAGCATGCAGAGCACGCGGCAACCTCTGCACATGAATTAGCGGAAGGTGCAGCTCAGAACACGGCTACTTTGCAGCAGGTGACCGAGACGATTCAGGGTTTGAAGGCAGGTACAGATGCTACCTCTCTCTCTGCAAACGAGAATGCCCGTGCCATGACAGAAATGGCTACAGGAATTCAGCGCATTGCCGAATCTACCTCCTCTGTCGCAGAATCCTCTCTTGACATGTCGAAGGAAGCAGAGAAAGGTACCGATTCTGTGCAAATGGTCATTGATCAGATGGATTCGATCAGCCGCTCTGTTCAAATCTCATCATCGGCGCTAAGCTCACTCGAGAATAGTTCGAAAGAGATCGGCCATATCGTCGATGTTATCACCGAGATTGCTTCCCAAACCAATCTGCTGGCGCTGAATGCAGCGATTGAAGCAGCACGTGCAGGCGAACACGGGAAAGGTTTCGCTGTTGTGGCGGATGAAGTTCGAAAGCTTGCGGAACAGTCGTCCAAATCGACAGCCCAAATTACCCTGCTGATCGAGGAAATCCAGCAGGAAATGGGCAAAGCGGTCCTAAGTATGAAGCAAGGCACGAAGGAAGTAGAAACAGGTATTCAGGTAGCGAAAAATGCCGGAGATGCTTTCCAGCATATCCTGAACGCCACCCAACAAGTTGCCGAACAGGTCGAAGATGTTTCCGCTGTATCTGAACAAATGTCGGCTAGCTCCCAACAAGTATCTGCAACTGTGACCCAGTTGGCCGCTATCTCCCAAACGTCTGCCGATCAAATTACAGATGTAGCTGCCGCATCGGAAGAGCAATTCTCCTCCTTGCAAGCGATCTCTGAATCTGCTCAACGTTTGAATCAGATGGCACAGGAGCTGCGTGACACCGTTAACATCTTCAAAGTATAAGCCATAGAAATGTCCTTTTGGTTGCCTGGCAGTCTTCACCCTGTCACTGTGATCAAAAGGGCTTTTCTTTTTATGAGCCTGTAGAGAAGGAAAGACAATGGACGGAAGGAGCTACTCGAGGAGGACAATTGCCTAGAATTCCTTGCACGAAATTTTCTGCGGCAAATTGAACCATTATAGCTAAAACTGTTCACCCCCCTACTTGTGGAAACCATGTTTAGGCTGGTTGGGACAAAAGAAGATCTCGCATCACTAGATGCTGTGGAACTGCAAGCAGTCAATAGGGGTAGCCGGCAATAATTCTTTGGAGAGGGAGAGGTCTATGTCAGTATCAAGAGCATCTTTCCAGCTTACAGGACCAGATTGATGCTCTTGCTGAAGGAGTTGAAGAATATGAGATTATCCAAACAATTCCCGGTATCGGAAAAAAATCGCGGCAACGATGCTATCAGAAAATGGAGAAATCGATCGGTTTACTCACGCAAAGAAATTAGTGACGTACGAACGAGCAGATCGGGAGAACCATACGACAAAATCGCTACCGCTTTCATCCAACCTGCCTCTTTCCACGCACAGCGCACAAAGCCTCGCTCCAAGCAACGACTTGATCGATCATTTGCTGTGCATTTTTCTCATGATAATCAGCCGGACGAAAAACAGACATATTCTCAAAGTCAGTCATAAGCGAGAACGTAACTGCCGTACGAACATCCGCCATTTGCAGTTCCCCTGCAATCAAACGCAGATTCTCAATTGCACGCGCGCCACCTAAACCGCCATAACCGACAAATCCACAAGCTTTATTGTTTACTTCACGATTTAAATAATCTAGCGCATTTTTTAGCACTCCGCTTGTAGCATGATTGTATTCAGGAGTTACGAATATATATCCATCAAAAGATGCCATCTTCTGTGTCCAGGCTTGGATTGCGGAATCCGCGACATGTTGCCTTTCTATCGATATTTCCGAACCATAAAAAGGCAGGTCATAATCGACAAGGTCCACCCACTCGTACGAAACACCATCTTCTCGGTTCTTCGCAAAATGGTATATCCATTTGGCCACCGCCTCGCCATTTCGCCCTTTACGCGTGCTTCCAAGTACAATTCCTATTTTTAACATATGATTTTCCATCCTCCTTAAGATTTCATACTTCAGGATTTCATTCATCTGGTGCTAGATGCTGAGGCAATTTTCGAGTTTTTTTCATATTAAAGTTGTAAAATAGAAATATACCTACTTGCAATGTGGTCAAGACGAAATAGATGTTGCTATATACGGCAGCATTAGGAAAAGAATGAACTGGATTCCACATAAATCCATAACCCATATCAACCCACTTGCTAAGTATATTGGCAGAGATCGCACATGCTATGAAATTTAGCAACGCTAACATCCCCATACCTACTCCGATCTGCTCTTTTGGCAACATTCGGGAAATGGAATTTGACATAGAAATGGTCATGAACGTCTGTCCAACTTGCCCAAAGATCAAAAAGACTGATATGAACAACGATGAAACACCAGCAAAAGCAGATAATAGAATAAAACAAACCACTAAATTCAATTTAATAAAAGGATGTGCAGTAAGGCGAAGGCGTACGATAGTTAAGATTAAAAAAACGATTGAAATTATTGATTTTCCCCACTCACTATTCGTAATGCCCAAAAGCAAGAACGCCACAGTGCCTGCAAGCAGGATTCCCCCGATCCAATCGAAGCTTTCGGTTCCCTTCCGTGATTGATCTACCAGGTATTTACGATAAAACGGTAGTGAAAGGATCACCAACAACGGAGCGCAAAAAAGCCATCGCCAATTTAATTCGCTAAGAATGAACGCTGCAACGATTGGCCCTAGAGCAATCCCAAGCGATAACCCAGTGGCCGACAAACCCAAGGCATATCCTCGGTTTTCTGGAGAAAAATAACGTACCGGTATGATCGTCGCTGCAGCTGGAATGACAGTAGCCCCTATCGCCTGTACTGTTCAACCAACAAGAACAATCCAAAAAGTTTGCGCCGTAAGATCAATAAAGGAACCACAAGCAAGAATGATCAATCCGACCGTCAATAAATTTTTGAGTCTATACAGATCCGCCAGCTTTGCGTAAGTAACGGAACCAATGGCATAGGTTAACATATAAGCAGTCGATACCCAACTTACCTGTGCAAGAGACAAATGAAATTCCTTTCTTATTTCAGGCAAAACAATATTAAACATCGTTGCACTCATGGTGGATATAACAAGCGTGGCCATGACAGCATACATCAATCTTCTTTTTTGCCAACCATCTGTTTGCTCCATCTTCACCCCTCTTTCGTCAAACTACCCCACTTGCTTGCTGTTCAGTCAACCCTATAGACATTTTATAACACCTCTTATATAGTTAAAAATATATCTTTTATTATTAATATATAATGTCAATATTATGAATAAGAGGTGCCTATACTGTGGAGCTATTACAATTACATTATTTTCGAACGGTGGCCCGGTTGGAGCATATGACGAAAGCTGCGGAAAAGTTAAGAATCGCACAACCCGCACTAAGCCAAACGATTGCGCGCTTGGAAGCCGAATTGGGCGTGCCTTTATTCGACCGCAAAGGAAGAAACATCAAACTGAACCCATATGGAAAAGCATTTCTGAAAAAAGCGGAAGGCGCGCTTATGTTGCTTGAAGAAGGAAAAACGGAAGTGGCGGATTTAGCGGAAATAGAACAAAGACGAGTCTATCTTTCGACTACGACGCACAAATGCTTCTCCGATATGATCGGATCATTTATATCCCAACATCCTGACATCAAACTTCATATCAACCAAGCTTCAACGGACGACAAAATCAAGCAATTAAAAAACGGGGACATTGATATTTGTATCACGTTTCCTCCATTACAAGAAGAGGGAATTGCGGGAACATCGTTTCTCACAGAAAAAATTAAAATAGCGGTCCCCTTAACGCATCGATTCGCTCATCGATCGAGCATTGATTTGCTTGAACTGGAAGAAGAGGCATTTATATGCATTAAAGAAGGAAATCCGTTTCGAGAGATGACCGATACGTTTTGCGAAAAAGCAGGCCTTATTCCAAATATCGTTTGCGAAGTGGATGAACTTTCCGCCATTATTCATTTTTTGCGTACCGGTATTGGAGTCGCATTCTTGCCCGAGACCCCTTTTTATGATAAAGAACTGCCCTTTCATCTAATCCCTATTTCAGACCCTGACTGTCAACGCACCTATCAAATCGCTTGGCTTGAAAAACGTTACTTGTCTGTGGCTGCACGCAAATTTCGAGATTATACGATTGAATACTTTCAAAACCTTGTAATATGAACGCCGATCCCCCGATGTGCGTTTCTCCTTTCGTGCAAAAAGCCGGTTGTCCTGATATTCAACTCAGTAACGGCAAGTTTTAGAGCCATCCTTATCAGATGGCTCTTTCTTTGTCTATCTTCTTCAACTATCGATACCCGTAAGTTTTACTGGTTGACCTCTTTCAATTTAAGAAGTCGTACCATTCTCCGATTCTGTATTTTTTCTGAAATTCCTAACGAGTGACTTCATATTTCACTTCAGAATAATTGTGAATCATTAACTGTTTCTGTATCATGTTCCCCGTTTGTTTATCAATGACTCTTCTCCATATCTCGTTTTCTCTAAAGTTTTTCCCCTCTATATGATGAAATTGATGATTTCTTTCTTCCAAATGGTATGAAAATGGTAATTCGTTATCACAAAATACGATTCCTTTTAGATGTTGATCAGTTAACCAAACATGAAATTGAAACTTATGATTGGTGGGATTACAGAAACGTAAATCAATGTAATTAAAAAATACGCTTGCACCACTCCCAAAAGGTAAGACTCTATGCTCATCTGGAAATGGATCAAAACTATGATGATGTCTTTCCGTAATTTCTAACGGTGTATGTAAGGCAAGCCAAAAAAGTAAATTAGCTAATTGACATAACCCTCCCCCAACACCCGTTTTCACTTCACCTTGAGATAACAACAATCCGTCAATATATCCTTTACTTGCTTTAGGTTTCCCGATTAAATGCCAAAACGAAAATGTTTCACCTGGTTTTAATACAATACCGTTAATGGATTTTAGAGCAATGCTCAAATTTGTAATTTTATTTTCCTGTAACACAGGATCAGATGTTCCTAATTTTCTCCTTAAGAGAGATTGATGCCGTTTTATCACATAGGGAAATCGATCGGCTATTCTTTCTTTTGCAAAATTCACGAAAAAGTTACAGCTAGCTCTCTTTATGCGAAGCTGAAGGATTCTAAGTCTATATACCAAAGGTAATTTAACTAAGACTTGTTTTATCATTGAGCAGCCACCTATTAACAAATGACTTTTAAGTGCGATGGAGTTTCGGATAACTTGAATATTTGCGAGTTCGTAATAACCCCAAACACAAATCATAAAATGTAACACATATACGCAACGGCTATCGATTTCCCCAGCCATTGAAAATCCAATTTGTTAACCCAAGACTAACGCTACCCTTAACGAATGAAACGATATAATAATCCATTTAAAGCACACTCTTGATAATTTGGGGGTTCGCAAATAGTACCTATGACGAAATAAATGAGAGCAATTTGCATTTTACTGAAATTTCAATTTTATTAGATTAAAGCTATTTTCTACCTCTACATATTGATTCTCTAGATGGGCTAATTCTTGTTCCGCCTGGGACCTTGGCTGCCTCCGTTATTTTTTCATGTACTCTTCAAATGATTGTTTCCATTCTGTGCCTTGCATGATTACTCCCCTCCCATATCTTTTTGTGAGCATTGCTAGCTTTAGCGGTTAAGCATAAATTGCTATCTGCATCCCTATCTCCATGATATACTCTCCAGTGATTGGAGACTCAATGGTTTTTTTGAAAAAATGCATAAAAATTCCCGGATATGATTTTCGGCTCATATCCGGAAAGGTGATGTTAAACCAGTCTTACTTAAGTTGGCTTAACATCAAAGCAGCTTTAGTGCTCTCAGCAAGGCGTATTCACTTGATTTGGCGCCTTCTTGAGAAAAATGCGCATTCGGAAACATTGGAGGCAAATGATGATATACAGAGTATACATGTAATTCAATTAAGACACCGTCAAAGTCTAGTTGTTTTGCAATTAATAAGCAGCCTCAGATGATGGATGTCGAATTCAACGTATAGGGCTAGACCCGCTGCCAATCCACCACCAGCGCTACTCCCGCAAGAGGGGCTACTTCTTGCTTGTCTGCTTTTACGACGGAAAGCATCTGCTAAATGCCTTGAGCAGCTTTACAGGGCCTTTCGTGCGAATTTTTCGGGAGAGGACAGCTGATAATATCCCTGTTTCTTTGGATAGCAGACGAATCCAGGTTTTACTGTCCGCGATAAGCTGGAAATCTGCATCACCGATATGTCCCATTTTTACAGAAATGGTCTTGTCCGAAATGACAATCGTTGCTTGAGCTTCTTCTTCTCCCGTAAAAGTAAAATGATAGGTAGCCACTAAATCTTTAGCTTGATTTCTTTGAAACATGTGGGGAAGACCGGCCAAAAATGCCCGGATTGATTTTGAGCGCAAGCCATTGCTCACAAGACGAACTTCTTTATGCGGAAAACGCTTTCTGACATGTTCCTCGGCGTCGGAGTTCGGTACGACATAAACCATTTCCTTTTTATCCTGTAACGGTTTGGCAACCTCCTGGAAAAAACTTTTACGATCAGCAAGAAAAGGGCCAATCACATCTTCTCCAGCAGGACAAACAGATAAACAGTACGCAGCTTTATAATTTGCTCCAAAAGAGAGACTTTGCCACATGGAAGCCGTTTCTGTGTCATTGACTTTGGCTCTGTAAGCTTTTGAATTTTTGCTGTCGGCTATTGTTTCCACCCAATCAGTAAAGCCTCCGGAAAACTCTCGATAGTTGTGTGTATAACAGGCAGAGAAATTAAAGTGACCGTCAGAGCCTATCGCCCCTACCGGACAGGCAGCCACGCACAATTTGCACTCCAAACACGGATTGTAATCAATCGGCTGGCTTTCTGAGGTCAATTCCGCATTCATCAGGATCGTTCCGAGCAAAATGAAGTTACCAAACTTGGGATGAATGACATTTCTGTGGATACCGATTTGTCCGAGTCCAGCTGCAACCGCAATCGGTTTATGGGAAATGACCCATGACTTGCCGGGACTTGTAACCTCCATCGGGAACCCAGCAGGCGGATTCAACGCCTTGATGCCTCTCGCTTCAAGCTCTTTCACGATTTGATGTCCGATATGCGTCACGTCATCAATCACATGATGAAATTCCGCATTGGCAATGGACCTGGCAGTTGAACGCAAAGGTTCACGATTCATTTTGCAGACGAAACTGATCAGTGTCCGGGCTTGAGGGAACAAACTTACAATTTCTTGGCGCTGGGCGTCGAGTTCAGTCCGCCCGATAGAGACAAATCCGACATCATCAGCTCCTGCATCGAGGCATACATCCCGCAACCACTGCGTATCAACAGAAGCCATGCGCAGCTCCTCTGCTGCTTCTTGTTTCATGTGGTACAGCTTAACAGTAGGATGTTCATTCATGATTGATCTTGCCACTGTGCACAACTCCTTTAAGAAGATGTATGGATCGAAACTAGCTCCTTGGTATAGCGTTTGCTGGCATCGAGAATGTTCTGGCTTAATTCGGGGTCATTTACCGAACGCGCAAGCAACAGAGCGCCAACCATTGTACTAATCAGAGCCATGCTTTTCTGATCGCTGTTTCCAACCATTCCAGAAATAAAGGAAATGAACCGCGTTAGCTCCTCCGTAAATGTCTCACGGATATCTTCGGAAGAACGCGAGATTTCGCTGGACAAAGTGGGAAGAATACAGCTTTTTTCCAACATGTCCCGATGAGCTGTGCTTAGGTAATAGTCAATGACAGTTTGTATCTTTGAATCCTCCGCTTTATGCTCCGCAGCACTTCGCAGAAGATCTATCGTTTCTTCAAGCGCTTTCCGACACGCTTCGGCGACAAGCTGATCTTTATTCGCAAAGTGAGCGTAAAAACCTCCGTGGGTTAATCCCACACCCTTCATGATTTGCGGCACACTCACTTCTTTAATGCCGTTCTTGCGGAATGCTTCCGCAGCACTTCCCACGATTTTTTCGCGAACTTTCATTTTATGTGTTTGGGTATAAGGCATGCCAATCACTCCCGTAAAACATGATTTGTTACAAAAAATTATAACTATCATATTTAAAGTGTCAATTAGGGACAGCCTTTTCTTTATTTCTATCCTTCATGATTTTTCTAATGGCATTCTCTGCTGCCTCCATGATCACCTCTCCCAAAGTAGGAT
The DNA here is from genome assembly GCF_046535075.1 of Brevibacillus sp. SIMBA_040. Lineage (NCBI taxonomy): Bacteria > Bacillati > Bacillota > Bacilli > Caryophanales > Paenibacillaceae > Brevibacillus > Brevibacillus sp. SIMBA_040. The sequence goes on along the minus strand of NZ_JAWRXI010000008.1, from coordinate 190,782 downwards.
GAGGATGAATGGTCAAAGCTAAATCCTCAACGGTCGCTCCCATCTCGATCGCAAGTGCAAGTTCCGATATGAGTGTTGAAGCCTCTACTCCAACGATTTGTGCACCCATTACAGTTCCTGATGCCTGGTCTGCAATCATTTTGACAAAACCTTCTGGTGCTTTCAGCGCCAATGATCTGCCATTAATGGAGAACGAGGATTTGCCAATAACAACCGGAATGGCTTTTGCTTTGCATTCTGTTTCAGTCAATCCAACGCTTGCAAGCTCCGGTTCAGAAAAAACGACAAGCGGGATCGTTTTGTAATCAACGGCAGAAGGCTCACCAGCAATGGCTTCTACTGCAACCTTAGCTTCATAAGATGCTTTGTGGGCAAGCGCCGGGCCCTTAACAATATCTCCAATTGCGAAAATATGCGGAATCGACGTCCTGCACTGTTCGTCAGTTTCGATGAGTCCATTTCTCGACATCTGGACTCCAATGCGCCCCAGCCCTAAGTTCCCGTCCGTATTCGCCTTTCTTCCTACAGTCACAAGCGCATACCCCGCTTTAACAAGATGCTGTTCTTGATTTTTCAAATAATGGAGTGTAAGCGAATCAGCATGCTGTTCTGCTTTTATGGCTGTCGCCCCCGTAATAATGGTGATGCCATCATCATTCAATTGGCGGATAACAGGTGCGGCAAGATCAGCCTCAAATCCTGGCAGCACTTGTCCTGCTCCCTCCAGAATTGTCACCTTGGTGCCGAATTTGGCATACATTTGTCCCAGTTCAACACCAATATATCCGCCACCGATGATGACCAAGCTGGTTGGTATTTGAGAAAGTGAAAGAGCCTCTGTGGATGACAAGATACGTCCTCCAAACGGCAGTGCCTGTAGCTCAATTGGTCGGGAACCCGTTGCCAGAACAGCGTGTTTAAATGAAAGCTTTTGATCCGCTCCCGCTTTTTTTATAGCTACGGTGTGTTCATCGATCAAGCTTGCCTCTCCTGTGAGAATCGTTACTCCCGCCGTGTTTAACAAATAATGGACTCCGCCGGATTGCTTGTTGACGACAGCTTGTTTGAAAGCCTGAGCATTCTCAAATGAGATGGAAGCAGCAGTGTTGTTCCATTGCTTGTACGTATTGTAACGATGCGACTCTGCAATCAATGCTTTAGAAGGAATGCAGCCCACATGGGTGCAGACTCCGCCGATTTGGTCACGTTCTACAATTGCCGTCTTCATTCCAAGCTGTGCGGATTTTAGCGCCGCCATATACCCTCCCGGACCTGATCCAATAACCAATGTGTCCACCGGATTAAGCTGGTTCATATTCATATCCTCCTACGTTTAAATATGATGGTCATAATATATTATAAGCATCATATTTAAAAGCAGTCAATGTCGCCTTTGTCTTGCACTGCACTTGGGGCTGATTCACAGCAATAATACCAACACAAAAAAGGTAGGAAGAGCTCAGACTCTCCTACCCTACGTAGTAATTCCTCTCTCCCAACAAACAGCTACTTAGTAAGCAAACTGCGATTGCTGACCATTTCGATGGCATTGCCCGAGCTTGTACTGATACGGGTTGCCCCCGCTTCAACCAGCTTCTCCACATCCTCCAGATTTCGGACAATATGAGCCATGATAAGAATATTACTTAACGCGGTTTAAAGCTGGACAATTTGCATACATTCACGAAGCTCTGCCGTTACGATCTTATTACGCCACTCCTTGCGGTAGCCGAGACAGGCGCAGATCATGTCCGTACCCTGCTCTACATGTCTTTTGCGGTAATGAACATGACCCATGATTCCATAACGCACGCCGTATTTCCTGTAGAGGTCAGCATAGTCTACACTTCCTAAAAAGGCGTTGAAATACGACCACTGCGGATGAGGCATCGGCACCTTAAAATAAGGATGAGCCAGCATATGCGTCACCATGATAATTTGGCTGTCTCGATACTGCGCCAGTTCTTTTTCCATACGCTCGTAAAAATATCGGTGAATATCCCCGTTACTCATACCCCATCGCACATAGATGCTATCCTGCCAGGTTCTGTCCATCGCATGCATTTGCTCAAATTGTTCAAAGGAATACCCTGGCTCGCCCATCGTATAATCGTACCAGCCCGAATTGCCAACGACGACCCATCCATTTTCCAAGGTATAAGGTCTTTCGCTTACACAACCTGCGTACGATTGAAACTTGCGATAGATTTCCCATGTGTCGGTAATGCCGTTATCCTTGCTCCAATAATCATGATTGCCAGGAACAAAAAGAACGGGTATGCCGGCCTGCTCTTGAAGTATTTCAAGAACTTGCAAGCTTCGATGGACATCGTTGGAGATATCTCCAGCAATGATTAGAGCACCGAGTTTTTCTTGGGTAGTTAGTTCCAGAAGCGCTTCTTCCACAAGCGGTTCACCGGGAGCCTCGTTGAGATCTACGTGCAGGTCTGAGATAATTCCTAGCTTCATGAAAGAAAATCCCCCTCCTCGAATAAATGACAACTGACTGCGTGCCGAGGTGCTATCGCTTGCAAGGTCGGCCCTTCTTTGCTGCATTTGTCGATTGCCAGCGGACATCTCGGATGAAAAGGGCATCCGTCTGGCAGGGAAAGCGGATTGGGCACGTCGCCTTTCAAAAGCATCCGTTCTCTGGTGTTTTTCACATCGGGTATTGCAGAGAAAAGCGCCTTTGTATAGGGATGCAGCGGTCCGTTTGCCGATTGGTCGACATCGAATATTTCAACTAGCCTCCCCAGATACATAACACCTACCCGATCACTAATATATTGCACGACGTTGAGATCGTGGGAAATGAACAGATAGGTCAATCCCAGTTTGCTACGCAGTTCCAGAAGCAAGTTCAAAATCTGCGACTGTACGGATACATCCAGTGCTGACACTGCCTCGTCAATAACAATAAATTTGGGCTTCAGGACAAGAGCTGCAGCAATGCCTACGCGTTGCTTTTGTCCACCGCTTAATTCATGGGGATATCGCTTCACGTAATCCGCACCGAGTCCGACCTGCTCAAGCGTCTCAATCACTATCTCTCTTCTTGTCGTCTTGTTTGTGTAGCCGTGTATAACAAGCGGTTCTTCCAACAACCAGCCAATCGTCTTCTTCGGATTTAAGGAAGAGGACGGGTCCTGGAAGACTATTTGCAGATCCTGTCGGAGTGCTTTCATTTCAGTTGCTGATAATCGGTTGATTTGCCGGTCCCGGTAGTAAATTCTGCCATGTGATTCCTTCACCAGCTGGACGAGCATTTGTCCAGTCGTGGACTTGCCACAGCCGCTCTCCCCGACGAGTCCGAATATCTCTCCCTCTGAGATTTCGAATGAGATCTCGTTTACCGCTCTTACAAATTGTCGTTTCTCAAGTAGCTTCATTTTGGGCAAAGCATAATGCTTCGTCAGTGTATCTACCTGGATCAGTGCTTTGCTCATGCGAATATCTTCCCTTCCGCATAGAGATGACAACGCACCTGATGACTATTCCCACAGATTTCAAGCTCGGGGGTTTTCGTATGACATATGTTGGAGGCTCTCGGGCAACGACCAGCGAATGGACATCCGTCCCCTCGTTCGGTTAACGGAGGCACTCGTCCGGGAATGGTATAAAGCAGTTGACCTCGCTTCTCAACACTTGGAAGTGCCTGCAACAAAGCGGCTGTATACGGATGCTTCGGATGTTCCAGAATTTCACGTACAAGAGCGTCCTCAACCACATATCCCGCATACATCACAATCACCCGCTCACATACCTCACGAATGACCCCCAAATCATGGGAGATAAACAACATTGCCGTATCTGTCGAACGATTCATTTCATGGAGCAAGTCCAAAATTTGTGCCTGAATCGTGACATCTAACGCTGTCGTCGGCTCATCTGCGATTAGCAGCTTGGGCTTGCATATTAAAGCCATCGCGATCATGATTCTTTGCATCATACCGCCCGAAAGACGATGCGGATATTCTCCATAGAGCTGATGAATTCGGGACAGTCCGACTTTTGCCATCATATCCAGAGCTAGCCCTTTTGCTTCCTTCTTCGAGACGGAAAGATGGGTCATCGCCATTTCGGCGATTTGTTTTCCGACTGGCATGAGCGGATTGAGTGCTGACATCGGATCCTGAAAAATCATTGCGACCTGCCTGCCTCGTATGGAGTTCCATTCTTCTCCCTTTTCAGTCGACAACGCTTTACCTGCCACACTGATCTCGCCACGTGTAATCGTTGCCGATTCGGGCAATAGACCCATGACGGACAAGGAAGTAAGACTTTTTCCGCAGCCCGATTCTCCGACGATTCCTACTCTTTCCTTCTCTTTGACCTGGAAGCTCAGCTGACGCAGCGCTGGATATTGCTTTTTACCGATTGTAAATGCCACATCCAGCTCATGGATTGCCAGCAGTGTGTTTGCCATTGTTCGTCCCTCCTAACGCTTCAAGTCATAACCGTCTCTCATTCCGTCTCCGAGCAGATTGAAACCGAGAACCATTGCTGTTATGACCACTCCCGTAATAAAAACGTACCAAGGTGCACCGATAATAAACGGTTGTGCTTCTTTCAGCATTCGGCCCCAGCTTGGATCGGGCGGCTGTACGCCAAGACCCAGGTAGCTTAATCCGGCTTCTGCCAAGATGGACCCGGAAAATCGCATCGTCGAAGCAACGATGAGCGGGGAAGTAATATTGGGAAGAATATGATGAGAAATGATGCGTAGTGAGCCTGCGCCTCTGGCTATCGCTGCTTTGACGAAAGCAAACTCCTTGTATTGAATGAAGCCACTGCGGGCAATTCGGGCAAACGCTGGCACACTCATGATTCCAAGCGCGACGATGGTATTGCCAAATCCCGGACCGAACACGGACACGAGCATGATTGCCAGTAAAATGCCTGGAAACGCCAGCATCGCATCGATGATCCGCATCAAAATTTCGTCCAGCCATCCTCCCCAATAACCGGCTATCGCACCAATCAAAAGGCCTATGACCAAGCCGATCGCGACAGATGCGATGCCAATCACAAATGAAGTCTGTGTTCCCTCCATAATCCTGCTAAAAATGTCGCGTCCGAAATTATCTGTTCCAAACCAGTGGGAGGCTTGCGGTGGTGCCAGGCGCATTGCTGTATTCATGTCGTTGGGACCATATGGAGTATAGAACAGGCTTGTCACCATCAGTCCCAGTAGTACAGCAATCAAGCTACCTCCGATGATAAACAGCTTATTGCGTACTAGCTGGTTCCATCTCATCTCGTTCACCTTTTCAATCGAATTCGCGGATCAATCACTTTGTACAGGATGTCGACAACAAAATTTATCAAAACTACAATAATCGCAATGTAAAGAACGAGCGTCTGTAAGAGGGGCAAATCGCGTGTGCCAATCGAAGTGATAAGCAGATTGCCAAGCCCCGGTAGAGCGAACACATTCTCTACAACGATGCTGCCTCCCAGCGTGTCTGCGATCAACAAGCCGACAATCGTAAGCACCGGAATCAGAGAGTTACGCAATATATGGCCGTACATGATGCTCTTCTCCCGCAATCCTTTGCTTCTGGCTGTTCGTACGTAATCCATACGGAGCTGGTCCAGCAGCGTGTTGCGCAAATACCGGATAATCACAGCAATGCCCGGAATCGCGAGGGCGAGTGAAGGCAGAAACAGCGATTTGAACGCACCCACAGGATCTTTGGTCCAGGGTACATAGCCGTAAGTCGGAAAGAGCTTGAAGGTGACGGAGAACACCAGAATCAGAATAAATGCCATCCAGAACGAGGGTACCGCCAAACCCAGCTGCGTGAAGGCAGATAACAGCGTAGACGAGAACTTGCCGTCTTTTCTTGCTATGTAGATGCCGAGGGGAAGACCGATGATTAAGGTCAATCCCAACGACATTACAGATAGTGATAGCGTAACAGGCAGCCTCTCTGCCACGATATCCGCCACTGATCGCTGATAGCGAAGCGACGTGCCGAAATCTCCGGTCACCGTATCCGCGATCCATGAAGCATAACGTTCCGTAGGCGGTCGATCCAGCCCCATTGTCTTGCGTAATTCAGCCAGCTGGTGAGGATCTGCGTCCACACCGAGCACGATCTCGGCAGGGTCGCCCGGCAAAATTTGAAAGACTAGAAACGTCATGATAGAGACGAGCAAGACGGTGGACAGCAAAGTAGCCAGCTTTGTCATGTAAAATCTCACTTCAGCATCCCTCGTTTACTTTGTGGAAAAATACATCGCGGCGAAATCGTATTTTTGTACTGGATACATTTTGAAGCCGTGTAAATTTCTCTTCAACGCAACGGAGCGGCTAGGGTCCATAATGAATACCGCAACTGCCTGCTCGGTGAGGATCGTCTGTGCCTCTTTGTACAAGTCAGCCCGCTTCGTTTCCTCCACTTCCGTGCGTCCGCGATTTACGAGATCATCAAATTCGACGTTGCTGAATTTATAGAAGTTTTTGCGGTAGGTGGTTTCAAATCTGCCCAGGACTTCATGCGGATCGAGCTTTCCAGTCAAACCGATGATCGTTGCTTCATATTTAGCATTGTTGTACACGTCTTCCAGCCAGCTGCTCCACTCGATCTGCCTGATCTCTGCTGCAATGCCAACCACCTTTAACTGCTCTGCAATAACCTGTGCCGTATCGACATGGAAGGTGTAGTTCGAAGGAACTGTAATTGCCAGCTTGAAGCCCTTTTCGTAGCCTGCTTCTTTTAGCAGTGCCTTCGCTTTTTCCACATCGGTCTGATAACGCTCCGTCAAGCCTTCCTGATAGTACCTTTTCATTGCCGGGCTCATATTTGATCCAAGCTTTACTCCGTTTCCTTCTGCAACCGTTTGAATAATCACATCTTTGTTGATCGCAAAATTGATTGCCTGACGAACCCGCACATCATCCAGTGGCTTTACCGAATTGTTCAAGGCCATCAGCTGAACCATGTTCTGCGGACCGGAGACGATCTGGAATCCCCCACCCAACTGCTTTGCGCCTTGGTCAGAAATGCCTGGAATCATGTCGATATCGCCAGATTGCATAGCCAATACAGAAGCATTGGTATCGGGCATGATTTTGAATTCGACGCGATCAAGTGCAGGCTTCTTCTCTTGATCGTAGAATTGATCATTTCTCTCCAAGACGAGCTGCTGGCCCGGTGTATAGGACGAGAATTTGAACGGACCAGCCCCTATCGGCTTTTCACTTTGCTTTTCATAATCTTTTGGCACGATGGCAACGATGTTGGCTGCTAGAAAAGCTGCGTCCTTTTCTTTGAGCTTGACTACTACCGTGGAATCGTCGGGGGTATCAATCTTTTCAATGGCAGCAAACTTTGCCGATAGTGGTTCCTTGCCGTTCAGTCCGGACAGCTTTGCATACGAGTACTGAACGTCTTCAGCAGTCAAATCCGAGCCATCGTGGAATTTGATCCCTTTACGGATTTTGAACGTATAGGTCAGCCCATCCTCAGAAACCTGGTACGATTCTGCAATTGCTGGAACCAATTCGCTGTTTTCTCCTGCCTCGAACAGACCGTCAAATACGTTATCCATCATGGAACTGGTGTCAGTCGCTGCAGACAAATATGGATCCAGGTTATCCGGCTCCGTTGCCATGGCAACCCGTACAGTTCCGCCCTCCACTTTCTCATCCCGACCACTGTCTTTTGTCTGTGTATCAGTCGTTGTTTGTGCGGAGCCTGTTGTTGCCGGAGCTGAAGAGGTGCTGCTGCCGCAACCAGAGATGACCATCGACAATACTGCAAGCATGGAGAAGCCTGTTACGAACGTCTGCCTTATTTTCAACATGGGAAAAACCCCTTTCCAGGATTAGATCGATAGTTTCATGTCACCATAAGCCAAATGGATGGGTCCGTCGTAATGCTGTGTTGCTTCTTCAACCAATTGAGTAAGTTCTCCATAATGAGGAAAATGTGTAAGCACCAACTTCTTCACATTAGCCAAAGCAGCGATGGCACCGGCTTCTCCCGCCGTCAAATGGCCATCCATCATCCCTCTTTGCCATTCGTAAAAGCTGCTTTCAATCAGGAACACATCAGCATGGCGAGCAAGCTCGATCAACGATTGGCAATAGCCTGTATCTCCAGAATAAACAAGTGTTTTGCCGTCCTCTGTTGTCAGCCTGACCGCACAGCAAGGAACCTCGTGGACGTTCTCAGAAAATGCGAGGTTCGCTGTACCGATTTTTAATGACTCACCTATGTGGATCGGATGGACATGCACATACTGCGGGAAGCTAAAGGACAGGCTGTCCAGATCGGAACCATATACATACACGTCGAGTGGCTTCTTCCTTTTGCCCATTTGCATAAGTATCAGAATGGCAAACTCCAAACTATACACGTCCGCAAAATGATCGGCATGTGTATGCGTAATGACGACGGCGTCCAGCTCTTCGAGAGAGCAGTGATTTTGCAGACGAGACAGTACACCGCTTCCGCAATCCAACAAAATCTTGCTCCCGTTGTATTCGACCAGATATCCAGAGGTCGCCTCATTTTTCTCGGGGTACGCTCCCCAACATCCAATCACCGTAAGATTCATCCTATGGTTCCTTTCCCATGCGTCATTTCCACTCAAAATGATCCTGAAACTCTTTGAACATCATTTCCATCTTCTGAATATTTTTGTGCACGCGATTTTTCTCCAGGTAGGAGATTTCGTTTATAATCGCGCTTGCCACCGACAATGAGGCCGTATACGAATCCAAAAATCCAGTAGATTTATTGGAAGCAAACAGCGTCAGATCAGCGAGCTTGGCGAATGGTGACAGCTCAGAATCGGTGAGCACAATGACCTTCGCCCCCTCTGCCTTGGCGAGTGAAGCTATTTTTAGAGTCTTGGAGCAATACCTTGGAAAGCCACAGGCAAACACTGTATCGCTTGGCCTTATGTAGGTCGCGTATTCCGCAACACCTCCTTGTGGAATTAATTCACAATTGCCCAGCATGTACTTCAAAACGAAGCTCATATATGAGGTGATGGATAATCCCATCCGCCAGCCAACCACCCAGATGCGATCCGCTTCGAGTAGCATGCGTGCGGCTAGGTTGATCGAAGACTTGTCCGTACGTGCCATCGTCTCATGCAGATTGTCCAACTCTTGCTGAAAATGCTTTTCCAGCCAGGAATCTTCCTGATGGCTTGTGGAAATCAGGAAATTTCTCACCGCCCGCTGATCCTTCAGCACATAGTGCCGCAATTCCTGAAGCATGTTGGAGAAGCTGCTATAGGACAAAGCTTGCGCCAGTCGATGAACGGTTGCTTCGCTAACCCCCGAGTTATCCGCGATCTTGTGTGCTGATTGCATGACTGCATCCTGCATGTTGGTTTGAATATAGTGAGCCACTTTTTTCTGGCCGGTACTCAAGGTGTCAAAGTGCTCCTGAATTCTCTCTACAAACGACTGCATAGGCAAATCTCTCCCGTTAATTGACCTCAAGACGCTGCTGCGGATGACCCAAGTAGGTAGCAACATCCTCGATTCCGCGAATAACTGGCTGATAGGATAATTCCTCCACGCCACAATTTCCATATGGATTAATGAGCAGGCAATGCATGCCGACCTTTTGACAGCCGATCACATCGTCGTAATAGTTGTCACCGATGTAAAGAGATTGATTGGACGTCACTTTGGCTTTTTCCAATGCCAGTCGGAAGATAGCTGGGTCAGGCTTTTCCAGTCCAACTTCTGAGGAGATGAAGACTTCATCGAGAACCTCGTCCAGACCGTTATTTTCCAGCACTGTCCTCGCCGTTTGATCCCAGTTGGAAATCAGTCCAAGCCTGTAGCCGAGATTTTTTAGCTCAAAAAGAGTCTCTTTTGCCCCATCGAAGGCAGTCCATTTCAGAGGATATTCATCAGCAAGCTTTCGATAAACGTGAACAACCTCTTCAATCGGTAAGGAAAGACGTAGTTTATAGTTAAGAGCGCCGACATACCACGGTAAGAATGCTCTACTGTCTTTGCCAAGCACGCCTTGATACTCTCGCATGAACAGCTTGTCTGTCCGATGGTAAGCAAGCGCGATTTCCTCCTGGCTGCGGTATACATCGAACTCCCCAAGTACCTTCTGGTAAACCTCTTCCCTGTTCATTTGTACTAGTGTGTACCCAAGATCGAACCATAAAAACTGAATCATGCTGCATACCCTCATTTCCGTGTAGTATTTCCTTCATCACTTCCGTTTTGATTCATTTCCTTCATAGTCATCATAGAGAACGGATATTAACCCAGCTTTAACGCAAATTGTTGAAATCGTAAATTACTGTGTTTCTTTATTCACAAACAAAAAAAGCCCCCCTTTTTGTAAAAGGAGACTTTCTCTTCATCAATGATTTCCTGTTTGAAGCTTTTCTAGCTCAGCTTTTAATTTTGCATTCTCTTCCAATACCTTTTGCACATATTGTTTGTTGATAATTCCGAATTCTCCCTCGACCCTTTTTCTACTTTCTCTCTTTGGGAATGATCCGTAGGCCATAAGAGATGGCCTTCACTTCCCCATCATCCTCAGTAATAACCCCAACGGAAAACTCTCTTCCCTTTACGTTGACCAAGAAATAGTCCTCTCCGATTGGCTGTAGCGGATACTTTTCTTTGTTTCCGATCCCGGTGATGGATTCATTATGCACGATCTGTAATGCTCCTTCTTCTAGCACTACACTTAAATCCGCACCTTCGCCTGAAATGAATCGTCCAACATACCTGCCCATTTTTTCAACAGGAACGTGATACTCCCTGTACATCGCAGCGGAAGCGTCTGCCGGACGCCCTACAAACGTATTGATTGCTGCCGTAACTACTTCCCCAACAGGTGTGCCTACCAAATTGGCAAAGCTTACTGCCGTGATTCCACTTTCCGGCAAAATGGTCAGCTGGGCCGCTACACCCTTTATCGCACCTCCATGTTCTACCATCGTTTGACCAAAGAAGTCGGGCTGGATCATCAATCCATATCCGTAATATCTGTCATAACTACAACGAATGTGTGGCCGCATCATTTCTTTAACGCTTTCCTCAGAAAGAATGCGCTCCTTGCCAACCAGTCCACCTGTACGGAAGATCTCAGCGTAGTTCAGCATGTCTCGCAGGGTAGAAGTTAAGAAGCCAGAAGCTGCGACGACCAGACCGTCTTCCCAGTCTGGATCGGGAGGATTTTGTCACCGAAGCCAGCCCCATTACGGTATCTGGCGTTAATTCCAGCCTTTGCTCTGCATCTCGGTAGCCGAAGCTTTTTCTGTACAGGCACTCTCCGTCTTTATTCAAACCTACAATCAGGCCAGGTGCGCGACTTTCTGAAAACACATTTTGAGCAAAATCTTCAAAGGCAGCTTCCCAATGTTTTTTCATTTGGCAAATACAGCTTCCTGATCAAGCGGATAAATGGGGCGTTGGAGTCGTTTGTAATCGAATTGAGTAAATTGCAGACATGTAAGTCCAGGTGAGTCTACTGTAATGATCCGGGCTGCAATCGGTTCAAAGGAAGCTCTGAAGTGTTGACTGGATTTTAGCGCGACAATCTTATACTCCAAAACGTTAATGCCGTGCAACAGGAAAATTTGTTCATCCATCACCTGCGCTCGCACAGAACAAACGAGTATATCTAACCCGTCTACCTGCAGTCTAGCTGACTTACCATAATTAACTTGACTTCCTTTTCCCATGGGAGTAGAAGCGATAAACTTTCCGTCCGACAAGCTTTTTACATAGGCTGTGATAGATAGAGCTTCCCCGTGCAACATATCCGTTTTACCGCCCAGCTTTACTTCGATTGTTGAGCCGACACCAGCTTCATGAGCGATTTGCGCTACCTCTGGATCGTAGATAAAACCAAAGCAGGCATTCTCCAGCTTTGCTTCTAGCATCGCTCTCAGCAAGTGCGTCCCATCTCCAGGTGTACCTCCGCCAGGATTGTCTGACGTTTCATTAATTACAACCGGTTGGCCCTCTGACCCAAGTGCTTCCTGAATGCCTTCTGCCGAGGTAAGGACATGCGGTGTAAACTCATCCCGCTTTTCCCAAACCAGTCTTGCAACATCCTCTGTCACTCGCTTTGCCAGTTCCTTGTCTCCGTCTACGACACTGATAATGGAGACACCTACATCAGGCGTATCCGTATAGGGGAAGCCGTGAAAAAACGCGCAGTCGATGACTCCAGGCTCCTTTTCCCACTTGTAGCACGCTTCATTAATATCCTTTGCAGGTGAGAGATTAGTCGTCGAGGTGGGGATAATCAGCGGCAGTTTTGTAAGATGCATCACCGGTTTACACTCGCCTTTTACCATACGATGGGCAAGGTCAATTGCCTCGGCGGCTCGTTCATACATGTCCACATGTGGATATAAATGAACACCAAACAGTGCATCTGCTTCCGTTATCATTTTCTGGGTCAGATTTCCGTGCAGGTCAAGCGCTGCCGTAAGTGGAATAGAGTAGCCTATTACAGTGCGTACCGCTTGTAAAATTTCTCCTTCCAGATCATCAATCCCCTCTACTACTCCTGCTCCATGCAGACCTAGACAAACGGCATCTATCTCACCTGCATGTTTGATACCATCTAGTAACTCCTTGATTAGGGTTTCATACGTTTCCTTTGTGATTATTCCTGATGGTTCGGCAAAAGCAGAGAAAGTGGGTACCAATTCAATCCCCAATTCTTCTGCCTTATCAATCATTCCTCCGACGAAGTCACGTACATTTCTACCCTTATCCAAAATTGCTTGTCCATGGTCCCACTCTAGTTCTTTAAAGGACTCTACCGTTGTACGTACACTGGAAAATGTGTTTGTCTCGTGAGCTACTATACCGATTGCAATTCGCATTTGTCTTCTACCTCCCGAAAAGTCAGAATTAAAACGCTTATACGAATGAAGTTAGAAGTATTTACTTCGAGTACCATTTAATATAGAAGTAAATACTTCTGGAAATGATTGTAACGCTAACTTCCATCTTCCGCAATACGGATTATTCATACTCTTCATTCTTTTTCATTCATTCATATTGTGATCATTTCCTAAACAGAATTGATCTGGCTTCATGCCCTCCTATTTTCCTCATCCATACTAAGCAAATCATGTGCCAAGACAATTTCATAAACAAGTTGGCGCATGTATCAAGCTGTCTTCGTGAGTGACATCCAATAAATAGACAAAAAAACTTGCAAGATATCCGCAAGATTTTTTGTCTAGTACAGCCCTCATTTTCTGATTTCTTTAGCATTATCAACCATTAACGTTTTTCTCCTGGCTGCTTCAATGTCTTTTGCATATGAACGAGTTCTCGTGCAAGATCGCTGATTCTGTGCAAAACGTCTTCGTCTATAATTTCGTGATATGATCAAACAAATTTTTGAGCGCCCCTGTCATCGAGCCTTGGAAAACAGGCGTTCCAAATAGATAAAAATCAGCTGAGGATACCTTCTCGATCACTTTTTTTCGTATCATCCGTGTATGTCTCCGGATCCCTTCCGTCACACAGAGACATCCGATGCTCGCGCAAATCAAGCAGCTCCACATTGATTTCCGGCGCTACTTTTTTCACTTCATCCAGAACGCTTTGCACGACGATGCTTGTTTTCGCTCCGATCAATGTGCCTGCTATACCCAATAGTTTCATGGCCTTCCCTTCCTATCTGTCTGGACTTGTTTAACAAACCTCAGATGACGATTTGGCACCAAATACTCTGAGCGCGTCATCCACCATCGTGCATGCGTGATACTTCTTATAATTATTGTAAAAAATCGCTAATTTCCGTACCGGATCCCCGGTATAGTATCGTTCATATTGTAGCAAACGCTGCCCGAAAGCTTCCCCGCACAGATCCCATGCCAGCTTGAATAGGCGAACCCGATCTGTACCGGAGATACCCTCCCGTCCCGCATAAAACGTTTCCACATCCCCCACCAACTCTGGGTGCTCCATATCACTGTCAGTCGGGGACATGAGCAATCCGCCTGCTCCAATAATTTGTATGACTTCGATCGCACGCGGGTACAGCTTCGGAAGCAATCCACGAATGGTTTCAAGCTGTACGTAACCCGGCATAAGCTCGCCCGACGGCAATGTCTCATATTCTAGTTCTGCTGTCTTCAAGAGCGCTCTGACCGATTCCAACGATTGAGCGAGCTCCCCGAGATTATTCTGGACATTCGGATACACGTCTACCCCGATGGAGTCTGCGAGCCGCATTGCGACTTCCGTGGCAAATTGGAGCTTCAGCAGTCCCTTTACCCCTGTCTGATGCGCCGGCTGCTGTCCGATGCCTGTCTTTGGATATAGCAGGTTGGCCGCTTCTACGTTGTTGTAGAGGAACAAGCGCTCCCAAGGTACGAGTACATCATGAAAGACAAGAACAGCATCCATTTCCTCGAATCGCGATGCCAAAGGATGGTCATAAACGGAACGAATACCATCCTGCATGGGCTCTCTACAAATGATGCGCAGGCCCGGCGTGTGAATCGGAATGGCAAATGCCAGGGCGTAACGTTCATCTCCTGGTTTGAAGCCCGGGAACGAATAAATGATGACTTCATCCGTGATCGGCGCCAGCGTTGCAAGCATTTTCGCCCCTCTGACAATTAGCCCTTCCGGAGTCTCCTTTACAGCTCCTAAATGGGTATACACATCCTTTTGTTCATGGGAGGATTTGCTGCGGTCATTTTGTGGATTGATAATCGCATGTGTTAAAAACAAGTCTTGGTCGCGAACATACTTGTAATAATTTCTCACGTTTTCCGCCCACTGCGGATTGTACCTTTCCAAGAAAGACGCATTGCTGTAGAGAGACGTCAAAACAACATTGAGAAAATCCGGCGTTCTTCCCATCAAGCCAAAAGTGGCTTCCGCATAAGCTTCGTACAATGCTCGTTTCGCCTGCAATTCCTTCGGGGTCTTTGCAACGAGAAAAGCGTTGTTCACACGTTCACCGGTCTCCGGACAAACATGGGTAATCCTCTCCTGGTACTTCTCGTCATGCTGCATGTCATACAGTTTGGCTATTTCATGAATTGGCTGTCGAAAAACCGCTTCTTCACATACATCTGTCACCTTCCTGCCTTGCAGCCAAATCTCAGGCTGTCGTGATCTCAAGCCCTGCATGTACTGGGCACCTGTACGGATTCCCATCACAATTCCTCCCTGTTGTTTTTTAGTTTGATAGCGTCATTTTCATCCTTAGATCGCATTATAATATCTGATTTTTCCGTAAATTGTAGTCCACTTAACATCAAAGCTGAAAAAGATAAGAACTGTTGAGAAGGTTACTCGGATCCCTAAGAAAGAAACCGCAGAGACCGCGAGTTCAAACAGAGGAAACTTGGTATCTGTAAACTAATTAACATGATTTCTGTTTTTCTTTTGGATACACGTCATTTTCCATGTTGAATATTGTTAAAGCGCTTTTTATTTTTATATAATCATGATAACGAGTTCAGAAAATTAAGATTATAAGGCAAAAAATCGTGAGGAAGGGAGTATTGATGATGGTATCCCCATTTGAAACCGATTTGAAATGGGAAACCCTCTTAAAATACGGCACCCGTCAATTTGTGAAAAGAAAAACGGCAATCTATAAGCAAGAAACGCTGGGAGAAGGCTTTTATTATCTTCATAAGGGACTTGTCAAGATTGTAACTTCAACCTTTAAGGGGAAAGATCGTCTAGTAAACATCGTAGTCCCTGGTCAAATCATGGGGCTTCAGACTATGGATCAGCAACCCCATTTCACAACGGCTATTGCTGTAAAAAATGCAGTCATCTATCATTTCTCCTGTACGCAATTCCTCGAAACGCTGAAGGTACGACCTGAGCTCTTGCCACTTTTAACTCAAACAATCAATCAAAAAATGCGGATTCTTCTGACTGCCATCAACATGAAAGCATTGACTTCAGAAGAACAAATCGCCCGTCTCCTGCTTAACATTTGCGAAGACTTTAAAAACCACGAAGTACCCCTCACTCAACAGGAGCTTGCTGATTGTGCTGGTCTCACCCGTATCACCGTCTACAAGATCCTGAAGGCATGGAAGGAACGTGGCATCATTGAAATCAGAAACCGAGCCTTTGTTGTCAAACGCCCAGATATGCTAAAACCTCCACATCTCACGGCATGTACTACTTACACCGTGTAAGAGTGTCGAATTGATAAGAGTCACTCCTATTCACTTCTAAATTAGAACCGTCGTGACGTCTAATAAATGTGAAAGGTGGTCACAATGGCATATCTCCGCTCTCAGTGGGCCCCGTACCTTATATACGGCAAGAAGATCGAAATGGGCAAAAACAAAACAATCTACCGTCAAGGTGATGTGGGAACCGGTTTTTACTATTTAGACAAAGGGAGCGTAAAGATCACTCTCTTATCTGAGAACGGCCATGAGCGGTCTATCGATTACATTCCATCCGGAGGTTTGTTCGGGGAACACGGCTCCTACAAGGGCTCATACCTGACATCTGCCATAACTACTGCTACTTCCGTCATCTACTTTTTCTCCGACGAGGTCTTATCCCGCATATGTCAAGACCACCCCCAAGCGGCAGTGATCTTCACCAATTCACAGATCTATAAGCTACGTCTCCTGGCTGAAATCATCGCGTTCACTGACAGCCCAATTGAACAGCAGATGGCTAATTTTTTACTCAAACTTATAGCTGTTCATGAAGATAATACTATTCCCATCGATCAGACGTCTTTTGCACGCTATATTGATACGTCCCGCATTACCGTGAATAAGATTTTGCAGAAATGGCGACAGCAAGGCTTGATTGAATTGTCTGAACGTAGTGCCATCCGAGTAGTGGATTTAAAGAGCTTACGTGGAATTGTGAAAACCGATGTCACATGACTTGTATTCGTCAAACTAAGGCGAAAGCAGAAACGCGAACAAAAAAATCACGACTCTGTTGAATGCAGGAGCACTCAGAAAGAATCGTGATCTGGGATCTCACTTCCCACCCTCGGGCTTGTTTTTGCGCAAATAATGCCCCCAGCATTCTGTCAGTATTTTCCGAGCGGCAAAGACAGCCACTGAAGAGTTATCCAATGAGGGGGACACTTCTACAACGTCAAAACCGATTATCTTACTTTGTCGAGGTTGCGAGACTGAACAATTTGACACATGCCGCAGAACGGTTTCGGGTTGACATCTGCTTCTATCTAAACACCGATTATTTTCAGTTCTTTCGGATAGGACGTCAGCACCTCGGCACCATCCTTCGTTACCCACACATTATCCTCGATGCGAACTCCTGCAAACTGTGGAATATAGATCCCTGGCTCAATCGTGAACACCATACCTTCTCTAACGAGGTCCTGGTTGTTCCCGTGAATGGACGGGTATTCGTGAATTTCCAGACCCAGCCCATGCCCGACACGATTGAGGAAATACTCGCCGTATCCTTTTTGCTGTAAAATATCACGGGCCGTCTGATCGATACTGGCAAAGGTGACCCCTGGCCGAACCGCTGCAATCGCCGCGATATTAGCCTGCAAGACCGTTTCGTACATTTCGGTCAGCTTTTCATCCACTTCACCAACACCAAACGTTCGTGAAATGTCGGACAAGTATCCATCCACGACCACTCCAGTATCAAACAACAGCAATTCTCCCTCCTGGATTTTGCGACTGCCCGGAACTCCATGAGGCTGGGACGCTTTTTCTCCAGACAAGACGATTGTTGAGAATGCTGGAGCATCGCCGCCGCGCTTTTTCATCTGGTATTCCATTTCCGCAACAATCTCAGTTTCCGTTATACCTGGCTTCACATAGGGGATGGTCGCTTGCAGCACTTCTTCGATGAGGCGGATGGCCTTCTTCATAATCACGATCTCTTCCGGGCCTTTCACCATTCTCATCTCGCGCAAAGGCTCTCCGGCATCAACGGATACGTTAGCGCCAGTCGCTTCCATCACAGCTCGGTAGCGAGCCACGTGCAAATGCTCCTCCTCTACGGCGAGCTTTGCGATCGGAGCGGGCAGCTTCTCTTTTAGCAATGCATATGGATCGGACGAATCGCTATGCGCAAAAATAGTCGTCACACTTGAGGCTAGCTGCGCTTTCTCCAGATCGAGCAATGGTACAATCAGAAACGGTTGCTCGCCCTTTGGCAAAACCAGTCCCATAAACCGCTTGTTCGGCTCATTGAGAAAGCCAGTCAGGTAATAAATATGCTTTGGCAGAGTGATCAGCATGGCATCCACACCGCTTTGTTCCATATAAGCATACAGTTTTTCCAGGCGCTCATTCATGGACACTCAACACACCTTTCCCTATTGTTGTGCTTTCCTATCCCTTGATGATTAGCCATGATTTCGCTTACTTAGGCGTGATCTCCACTGTTTTGTAATCCATCAGTGCTGCAGGATGACGCAAGATGCCTTTTACGTTCGGCTGCTCCATGTATGCCTTTGTACTGTAGTAAAGCGGCAACACAGGCATATCGTCAAAGAACATCTTCTCTGCATCGTGCATGAGGGAAAAACGCGTTTTCTCATCCGGCTCTACGCTCGCTTTTTGAATCAATTCATCGAATGCCTTGTTGCTGTAGTTAATCCGATTGCCAGGGTGACCGGTCTGAAAAATCTCGATGAAATTGAGTGGGTCTGCATAGTCCGCATAGAATGTGGAGAGTGACATCTGATGTTTGCTCGCGCGCTGCTCATCGAGGAATACCTTCCACTCACGGCTATCCAGCTTCACTTCGACGCCTAGATTTTTCTTGAACATTTCTTGCAATACTTGTGCGACTGTCTTGTTCAAAGCGTTCGTATCATACGTGAGTGTCACTTCCGGCAGCGTGGTCCATCCCTCTTCTTGCATGCCTTGTGCCAGAAGTGCTTTTGCCTGTTCCAAATCATTGTCCTTGAAGAGCTCCCCACCTACCTGACGGAAGTCTTTGCCATCCGGCTCAGGGAAACCAACCGGCACGATGCCCATTGCTGGCACCTGCTTGCCTTGTGTCACCTTGTCGATGAGCAGCTGACGGTTTACCGAAAGCGCAAACGCCTTGCGAACGTTTTTGTTGGTGAATGGCGGCATGGCTGTGTTCAAACGATAGAAGCTAGTTGCTGCTTCTGGGGCAATTTTGGCTTCACCAGATGCCAGCAGCTTTTCTTTTGAATCTTTTGGCACAGTTTCGATGTTATCGAGCTCGCCAGTCTGGAACATTTGGAACTGCGTATTTTCGTCATTAATCATGACCCAGTTGATGCCCGCCAGCTTGACTTTATCCTTATCCCAGTAATTTTCGTTTTTTACCGCTTTAATCGATTGGTCATGAGTCCACTCCGTAAGCGTAAATGGTCCATTGGAGATGATGGTGGATGCATCGGCAGACCAGTTCGGATTGGCTTCCACGGTCTTTTTGTTTACTGGGTAGAATACCGGGGTTGCAACCAGGTTCAGAAAGTAGCCTGTCGGCGCTTTCAGTGTCACTTCCAGCGTTTTGTCATCAATAGCTTTTACCTTCACATCATCAGCGGTGCCTTCGCCTTTGTTGAACTTTTCGGCGCCCTCGATTACATACGCGAGGAACGCTGCCGGAAAGGCGTTTTTCGGATCAACCATGCGTTTCCAAGCCAATTCGAAGTCATGGGCGGTTACTGGGTCGCCATTGGACCATTTGCTGTCCCGCAGCTTGAACGTATATTTCTTGCCGCCTTCGGAAATCTCCCATTTCTCCGCGATCGCCGGTTGAGTCATATGGTTTTCATCCAATCGCACAAGACCCTCCAGCACGTTGTAAAGCACCTCAAACGCTACCGGATCATACGCTTTTGGTGGATCAAGAGAGACTGGCTCTGTTTTCAGGTTAGACCGCAAAAATGCCTGTGTATTGGTATTGTCTTTCGGTGCCTCCTGTGTCGCTTGCGGTGATTGATTGTTGTCTGCTGGCTTGCTAGTTGCTGACGGTTGGCTGCTGCATCCAGCCAATGCCAGGCTGGCCATTAGCGTAAGCGTACTGACAAGTTTTAAAACCTTTGGCGCTTTCCTCATCACAATATCCCCCTTGCTTATACCTATTTGTCTATTTATTTTGATATGGACCCTGATTGAAAGGGCACGTATATCAACGTTCCACGAGCACCCAGACGATCTCACAGTCCTCGTCTCCGGCATTGTACGCCCAGTGCTCTTCTCCGGCTGGGATCAACGTCGCTTCCCCTGCTGAAACCATGTACTCTTTTCCCCCACTGCCAGTCTGAATGGTCCCGCGAATGATATAAGAATACTCATCCTGTTCGTGTGACCCTTGACCATGCATAGGGACGCGTGCTTTAGGCGGAATGACCACAGTGCCAAACATGACCTTTCCTCCCTCGATGATGTCTTTCGGAAACAACGTTTTTAGCAAAGTATCCCCTGGTCGGTCATCCGGTTTCACTTCTTTAGCGTTGATTACGATCATTGCATAATTCCTCCCTATAGCTATTTTTGGACAACATAAATAAACAGAAATTTCGGAAAATTTTCCGCAAAAAAAAGAATGTGTCTGTTTTTACACTCCTCTAGTTGTTTATTTTAAAGATGACTGGCGTCAACACGCTGATTACCTGTGCAGCTTCTTCCGTTGGATTAAACCACGTATGATCGAGAGTCGATGGAAAGTGGATCGTGTCTCCTTTGGATAGGTGATACTCCTGGCCTTCCACAGTGAAAATGACTTGACCATCGATGACGTAGTAAAACTCCTCCCCTGGATGGTTAAACACCACATCCTGCTTTTGTCCAGGCGGCAGCGTTACATGAAACGGCTCCAGCGCCCTACCCGTAAAATCACCACCCAAGCGCACATAGATTGCGCTCGATCCCTCAATCTGAAATTGCTTTCGCTCAGACTCAGGCACAAAGTACTGTGAATTTTGCTGTTCTTCGAAAAAAGCGGTAATGGGCACATTCAGCACCTCGGCGATTTTTTGCAGAGATGTGATAGCGAGTGAACTATTGCCTCTCTCCACCTGCGACAAGAAGCTAATCGACAAGCCCGACTTGGCGCTAAGTTCTTTTAAGGTCATGTTCTGCTGTGTGCGCAGCTCGCGAATCTTCTCATAGATGCTTTCCAGAAACTTGTTCCTCCTGTCTGAATTGAATTCATTTTCTGATTTTTTGTTCCATGAAAATATATTATTCCTATACCGTAATCTTGTAAAGGGTTTTTTTGGAATACTGTAATGAATTTTTGTGTCATAAAAACGAGGTAGCTATCGACATAACTAATTGGGAAATATAAAAACTTCGCAAATGAATAGGGGACTGACCCCGGTCCGTATGACAGGGGTCAGTCCGTTAGATCACTTTTCGAAGCTTTTTACGTTTTCAAAGCTTTTGATAGGTCCTCTTAAAAAATTGGTCTCACTACTTTTTGGATTTGCTTGCATGTCATTGCCTCATCCAAGCGGATGGCAAAAAAGTGAAGCCATTCATTATTTCGACTCTTTTACCTGAACCTCGATCGGAATGATATCCATTCGCACATGAAGCGCAGAGGAAGCATACTCGGTTGCATCATAGTACCCGATTGTCTCGGCTGTTTTGGTGAAGACGACGGATACGCCTTTTCCCTTCTTACTCGAGTCGAGACTGAACGCCAGACCGCGTGATTGCTTTTCCGTATTATCGATCAAATCATCCAGCAGGGCCGTTTTCGCAGCGTCCGAGCCAAAAATGTTCGTGTTCAGCGAATTTCCTTCGTAATATTCTTTCCCTTTTGGAATCAGTGTTTTGGATTCATCCATGGTGAACTGTTTGGTGGCAAAATTGTATTTGTCCCCTTTTTCGATATAGGAAACATCAACGTTTTCATAGGCACCTTTTTTGCTCAGAGTTGTTTTTGACACGTCGATCAAGAACATGCCGCTTGCGCCGATGACCTGGATCTCGCTGCCTTTCACAACCATCGCAGAATTTTCATCAATACCAAAGCCGAAGTTCATTTTTTCATGGACTAGGGCCACGACGAGACGACCGATCCGGCCGCGCTTGCTGAAGTGCTGGTCAACGATTCCGCCTTCAAAAAAGCCAAGACCTTTCGTCACCCACAATCCGGGTTTGTCTCCATCGTAGGTCACACCCTTTTCGAATGTTTCCAACGAGGTAGTGTTCTGGATCATCGGATTGGACATAATCGCTGCTCCTGCGGATGAGCCGCTTACCATACCTCCTGCCTTGTACAAATCCCACACTGCAGTGAGCGCCTTTGTATGGGAACCGTCCGGATTATAAAACGCTTTGGTGATGCGCGACTGGTCACCGCCAACGAAAAAGAGCCCCGTGCTTTCGGAAATGGCTTTCACGACATCTGCGTTGTTCACCTTTTCGGTGTAGTTCTTTTCAGTAATGTCGATGATGCGGACATGATCCGCCGGAATGCCGTACGCTTCCAAATCTTTTTTCATCTCGTTCGACGAGGTCATGGAACCGCTGGCTGTGGGAAAAATCCCGATAACAGCCTTTTCCTTTCCCCCTGAAAGCTCAATCATTTTGTTGTAGATGTCTGCGTTGTTGGTTTCCAGGTTTCCGCCAATAATAATGAGTGATCCTTTGGCTGCAGCTGTACTTTCTTCCGCAAATGCTCCCTGCACTCCTCCTGCTACCATTAAAATGGAAGTCAGGAAAATGGAGAGCAGCTTCGAGACGTTACGTTTCACAAGTGACATCATGATATCCCCCTTAGTGAATGGTGTTTGCTGCTTTCAATTGGAAAATGGGCTCTACGCTACCGACCACCTCACCCTTGCGATTTTCGATTACAGGCGTGTGAAAAGCTTTAAGAGCCATCTCTTCTTGCGAGGTAAGCTCCCCTAGCTGTTTCAGCACCTCAACAGCAGCCGGTGTAGCTGCCCTCCAATTACCGTCTTCTACCTTGATTGCGATACCGATCCCCCTATGTGGAAGCCCCAAGCAATACACACCTTCTGCACCGCCCTTTGCGATGATTTTTCCATTTCCTACCTTCATCAGCTCCGTGCAGAAATCATTCGTCCCGCTGATCATTTCTGGATACTGGACCATGGCGTGGGTAATTCGCTTGATTGCTTGCCTGAGCGATAGAGGCTCAATGTTATCGGGATTGGCTAATTTGGCGAAGACGAGCGCCAACTTGTGAAGCGGAATGGAAAAATTGGGCACGCCGCAGCCGTCGATGCCTGTCAACATCTGATCTTCCGGGATCTCAGCCAGCTCCGCCAGGCTTTCCGCCACTTTGCGCTGAACGGGGTGCTCCAAATGGTGATAGGTAGCGATATCACTTTCCAGGTGCATCGCTAACGCCAACATGCCGGCATGCTTGCCCGAGCAGTTGTTATGAATCGCGCTAGGCTCCTCCTGCCTTCGCACCATCTCCAGATAATGCGCCTGATTGTATGGCGGATGGGGCCCGCACTGTAGGTTTTCTTCTTGTAGCCCGATGCGAAACAGCATGGATTCGACGACCTGCGTGTGTTGCTCTTCTCCATTATGAGAACCGCAGCAAATGGCGATTTCCTTATCCGTCATCAGAAAACGCTCCGCGGCACCTGACTGCAGAACGGGAATGGCCTGTACCGGTTTCAATGCAGAGCGGGAAAAGGTCATCTTTGTGATGTCCCCTAGACCATATAGGAGATTGCCATCCCTATCCACGACGGCGATGCTCCCAGCGTGTTTGCTTTCGACTTGATTTCCGCGTTTGACTACTACCATTGTTTCTTCCATATGTGACTCCTCTCTTACGTAAAGAGATGACAGGCGACCAAATGATCGTCTTCCACCCTGCTGACACGAGGCCTTTCATGCTTGCAGATGTCTTTGGCACTCGGGCATCTAGTTACAAATGCACAACCCTTAGGGGGATTAGCTGGCGACGGCACTTCGCCGCGCAGCAAGATCCTCTCTTGTTTCTGCCGGGGGTCTGCAGCAGGGATGGCCGACAGGAGAGACTTCGTATACGGGTGGAGTGGATTTGCGTATATGCTGTCCGCCGCGCCAATCTCCGCCATTCGACCCAAATACATCACACCCAATCGGCTGCACAGATGCTTCACCACCGCCAGATCATGCGAAATAAATAGATACGTGAGCTGAAATTCTTCCTGTAAATCCTGGAGAAGATTAAGGATTTGCGATTGGATGGAGACATCAAGAGCGGAGACCGGTTCGTCAGCCACAATCAACTTCGGCTTCAGAATCAAAGCCCGTGCGATACAAATACGCTGCCGCTGTCCCCCAGAAAACTCGTGTGCGTACCGTTTCAGATAGGCAGGATTTAGTCCACAAACCTCCATCATCCGCTCGATAGTCCGCTTTCGCTCAGCCGCTTCCCCCACATGATGCGCCGTAAGCGGCTCCTCTAAAATTTGTTCAACAGTCAGACGTGGGTTTAGGGATGCATACGGGTCTTGAAACACCATTTGCAGGTCCTTTCGTCTCGAGAGCATCTCCTTCGGGGACAGGGCTGACAGGTTTTCCCCTGCAAAAAGCACCTGTCCACCGCTCGGCTTGATCAGATTCATGACGGTCCGACCGGTCGTGGACTTTCCGCAGCCCGACTCGCCAACCAAACCGAAAGTCTCTCCTTTGCCGATCGTAAACGAAACGTCATCTACGGCTTTGACATACCCTTGTGTCCGTTGAAATATGCCCTTTTTGATCGGAAAATGTACCTGTAGCTGTTGTACGTCTAATAGGGTATCGCTCATGATCGTCCCCCTTGCTCCACATACAGCCAGCATCGGCAGAAATGACCGCTGGAGAGCGGGATCAATTCCGGGTCCTCTTTTTCGCAGCGCTCGAAGGCTTTACTACACCTGTCACGGAAACGGCACCCCATCTGGATAGAACCAGCGGCCGGCACCTGTCCACCGATGGAAAACAAGCGGTGTTTTTTCTCATGCAAGCTAGGGATCGACTCAAGCAGTCCGCAGGTATAGGGATGCTTTGGATTGTGGAACAACGTATCCACATCTGCCTCCTCCACAATTTCTCCTGCATACATGACCATCACCCGATCGCACATTTCCGCGACGACTCCTAGGTCGTGCGTGATGAACAGGATGGAGGTATCTGTTTTTTCCTTCAGCTCCCGCATGAGATCCAAAATTTGCGCCTGGATCGTTACATCGAGTGCCGTCGTGGGTTCATCCGCGATCAACAGCTGCGGCTCGCAGGCGAGCCCGATCGCAATCATCACCCGTTGACGCATACCGCCAGACAGCTCATGCGGGTAACTGGAATATATCTCCTCCGCACGTGGTATGCCGACCAGCTTTAACATCTCGATCGATTTCGCTTTTGCTGCCTTTTTGGACAAGTCCGTGTGGAGCAGAATCACCTCGTCCAGCTGTCGTCCTATCGTGAATACAGGAGTCAGCGACGTCATCGGCTCCTGAAAAATCATCGAAATCTCATTGCCTCGGACCGCATTCATCTCTTTTTCCTTCAGTGCGAGGAGGTTGGTGCCCTTGTAGCGGATTTCTCCCGACGCGATACGCCCCGGAGGTGTCGGCACCAGCCTCATGATGGATAAGGAGGTAACGCTTTTGCCGCATCCGGATTCCCCGACTAGCCCCAAGGTCTCCCCCTTTTTCACTTGAAAAGAAATGCTGTTCACAACCGTATATTCTGTATCATCATTGCGAAAATTGACTGTTAAATCAGTTACTTCCAGCATGATGTTTTGCATGTGCCCCGCCTCCTAGTCCTTTAATTTCGGGTCAAGCGCATCACGCAGCCCATCGCCCATCAGGTTGAAGCAAAGAACAGTAATTACAATCGCGATGCCCGGAAAAAAGGTCGGGTGGAACAGATTACGGCTGTTATCCTTTGCCGCACTCAGCATGGCCCCCCATTCGGGAGCTGTAATATCGCCACCCAGCCCAAGAAAGCTCAGTGAAGCTCCGATAAGAATGGCGGTTCCAATCCGCATCGTCAAATACACCATTACTACAGAGATCGTACCTGGAAAGATATGTCGCCTGATGATGACAGAGTCACGGACCCCGATGGACCGTGCTGCCTCTACATAAGTCATCTCTTTCAGTGCCAGCGTACTACCCCGTACGATCCGAATGAAGATCGGAATCGTAAAGACAGACACAGCGAAGATGATATTCGTGATCCCGGGTCCAAGCAGGGCGATTACCGCGATTGCAAGCAAGATGCCTGGGAATGCAAGCAGTACATCTGTACATCGTGTAATCAATCCATCGATCCACCGACCCCAGTAACCGGCGATCAGCCCGAGAATCGTCCCGATAACTGCGCCGATCGAGACGGATACGAAACCAATCAGGAGTGTTTCTCTCGTTCCCCAAAGAACCCGGGAGAATATGTCTCGATTTTGGTGATCAGTGCCAAACCAGTGCAGGGAGGACGGCGGCTGGTGTTTATACGCATTCACCAGATTCATGACCAGACTGCCTGGCTCCATACGCACCGGAATGGCCTTACTAATCGGCAGATTCACAGCCACCGGAATCAGGGTAGAAATCTCATCAACTGAAACCTTGATCGTCCCTTCCCCATCTCCGACTGCGGTAATCGTGCCATCCTGACTCACTTCCACTACAGCGGGCATTAGCGATTGGAATGAAAGAGACCTACTATCTGCAGCTGCTTCAGCCGAATTGCTAAAGCCATCTGTCGAACTGGCAAAGCCATCGTTCGCTCTTGGTGCAGATGCCTCCATCGCCTCATCTTGCTTGGCAAACGACAGGATATCCGTCATTTCTGCCAGTTCCGTGCCGTCCGTCAAGATGGCACTAACGCCCGCTTTTACGCTCTCCCCTTTTTGCAAGGACTGCTTAGGGGCGGTAGCCACCAATTGGGACAGAGAGGGAAGTCCGTTATCCTGGCCGGACACCACCACTTTCAGGCGACTGACAATCTCTCCGTTTGATATCAGGATGGAGGTCGTTCCTTCACCACTCGCATATACGAACGCCCCGCTGTCCGTTTTCCGAGCTGCGGCGATCTGCCCATCCTCGCTTGTCAGGGTGAACTCGCTTCCAGCACTGTCATTGGCTTTGCTACCATCGCTCATCCAGACTGTTACCGACACCTGCTCACTCGTCAGCTGGCTCGCATCCATTCCTTTTTCCTTGTATTGATCTGTTACGGGCCGATGTGGGTCATATGGGACGAGCAGCGGAGCAAACACCCCCACGAAAACGATGCCAACGACGACAAACAGGGACCAGAGCGCAACGCGCTGCTTGCGAAACTTTTTCAGAAACGTCTGAAAAGGCGAGGGAGATTGGTTTTTCATTGTTTGCATATCGGTCTCCTTCTCCTCGTTATTCGTAGCGAATTTGCGGATTTAAAAGTCCGTAACTGATGTCGACTAGTAGGTTCACCACCAAAAACTGCACGGAAAAGAGCAGGATCAACGCCTGGATCACGGGATAATCACGCGTCAGGATAGAGTCGATCAAATAAGAGCCCAGACCTGGCCAAGCAAAAACCTGCTCCACAACGACGGCACCACCGAGCAAGAAGCCAAACTGCAAGCCGGTCATAGTCACGACCGGAATCAAGGCACTACGCAACACATGTGTCAACACGATGACCCATTGATTTTGCCCCTTCGCCCTTGCCGTACGAACATAATCCTCTCGAAGTACCTCCAAAATGCTGGAGCGCGTAAACCGTGCGATGATGGCTGCTACGCCTAGACCCAGTGTCAGGGAAGGCAAGATCAGATGAGAAATCGTTCCACTCCCACTCGTCGGAAACCAGCCAAGCTGCACCGCGAAAATTTGCATGAGCATAAGGCCAAACCAGAATTCCGGAATGCTCAGGGCGGTGATGGCTGACACCATGCCGAGCCGATCTAGCAGCGAGTTTCGCTTGACGGCCGATAGGATTCCCACGATAAGCCCAATCACCACCGCCCAGACCATGCTGGCGAGGGTCAGAAAAAGTGTATAGGAAAAGCGACGCAGGATCTCATCGGACACATTCGACTTCGTGCGATAGGAAATGCCGAAATCTCCTTGGGTGACGATCTTGCTGACATAACGCGTATATTGCAGGTAAAGCGGATCGTTGAAGCCTTCTTTTTCCTTGAGCTTCTGGTACGTTTCCGCATCGATTTCATTGCCGTACAGCACGCGGATTGGGTCTCCGGGCGTCAGGTGGACAAATAAAAACGCAATAATGGAAACAACGATCAACATAGGCACCATGCCAGCCGTCCGCCTCAAAATAAATGACAACAAGAAGCTCACCTCTTTAGACAACCGTTGCGGGCAATCGAGCTAGCCTGCAAAACTTGCCCGCAACGTATTGGGTCTTATTGCTTTTCGGCGGTGTTAACGATCACAGTATCACTAGGCAGCACCATCACACCGTTAACAGAAGTTGTTTTTGCAACGATGAGGTCAGGTACATGCAGGAATACCCAAGGCGCGTCGTCGTAAATGATTTTTTGCACCTCAGCGTACTTTTTCATCGCCTCATCCTTGTTCGCTGTCATGATCGCTTCGTCAAGTAGCTTATCTACCTGTGTATTGCTGTAGAAGCCAGAGTTATTGTTGTCAGGGGCAAAACTTTTCGTATGAAAATTCGGACGAATGCCATAATCTACTTCCCCTGTTCCTGGAGACCAGCGGCCAATCCAGAGATCGGTTCCTTTTTCGTGGTCAAGCATATCAAACAAAGTGCCGCTCTCGTACGCTTGGACCTTCGCCTTAATACCTACCTTGCCAAGCTGCATCGCGACATTTTCGGCAATCGCGATGAACTCGCTTGAATTTCTGGTCCACAGTGTTGCCTCAAAGCCATCCTTCAGCCCTGCTTCTTCAAGCATTTTCTTGGCTTGGTCCGGGTTATACTCATATACCTTTTGCTGCGAATAGCCGTAGGTGTTCGGTGCGATTGCGGAATCAGCCACAGTCCCATAGCCGTCCAGAACGCCACCAATCAATTCATCCTTGTTCACGGCATAGTTCATGGCCTGCCTTACTTTCTTGTCCTGATATTTTTTCAGCTTGAGGTTCATTCCGACATAGTAGACGTTTAGTGAAGGTGCCTTGTATACGTTGAAGTTTTTGTCTTCGGCAATCTCCTTGGCGTTCAAGGTCGGCAGCTTGGTGATGATGTCCGTTTCTCCGGCTTTCAGCATATTAATCCGCGTGCTAGCTTCCACGACCGGCTTATACACGATGCTTTCCGCTTTGGCAGCCTGTTCCTTGTTCCAATAGTTAGCAAACGGTGTAACCTTCACGTGCTGATTCTCTTTCCACTCTACAAATTGATAAGGACCTGTGCCTACCGGATTGCGGTCAAGGTTAAAGGTGGGATCAGCTTTTTTCTTTTTTAGAACCTCCAATGATTTCATTGACGCGGCGGGATGGGCCAGATACGAAATCATCGTCGAATTTGGAGCATTGGCGATGATTGTCACGTGTGTCGGGTCTTTGACCACGACTTCCTTGATAAATGAGAAAAAGCTTCTTCTTGCCATGCCATTTTTTTCATCCAGTACGAAATCGAGGTTGGCCTTCACCACTTCCGCGTTAAACGGGGAGCCATCATGGAAGGTGATTCCTTCGCGCAAGGTGAAGGTGATTTCCGTTGCATTCTCGTTCAACTGGTATTCTGTCGCCAGAACGGGCACAGGCTGCATTTTGTCCGTAAAGGTGAGCAAGCCTTCATACATGGATCTCTGTACAGTGATGGAGTTTCCATCGGTTACGTTTTGCGGATCGAGTGAGACAGGCTCTGCCTCGACTGCTAACGTGATCGTTTTATCCACTGCCTTTTTCTCTGTCTGTGTAGTCCCTGTTGCTGTACTGGTTGCTGGTGTCGCGGTGTTACTCGTGCCTCCTGTGTTCGTATTGGGCTTTGCCTGTTCTGCAGGCGCAGAACAAGCGGCGAGCATCCCGACAACGAGCATACAGCTCAGGCCGCTAAGTAACCTTCTGTTCTTTTTCAAAAAACATCCCCCTCCTTTATGTGCAATACATAGACAAGTTCATTCAACCTGTCATGGTTCCTATCTTAAGCAAAGAGTATGCCAAACTGGAAAATAGTGAAGAAATGGTTCGGTTGTATTTTAAATTTTCTATATTTTGTGTACAAATCACTCTTTCCCCTCCTATAATGGTTAAAAATAACGTGGAAAATTATAACCATTTATCACCATTAACCACCATTTCATGCGAAAGATTCAGGGGGTTTACGATGCACGCCAAAGAGATCATTTTATTGACCGGTACGATGGAAACCCGAAAAATGCTTGTCCGCCAGCTCCAAGACGTGATTGGCGATTTCGTACGCATTCACTCCTACTCCTATGATGAAGGAATTCCGCAAGTCTTTCACAACCAGCTCATCATTCTCTCCACCTCTGCTATTGAGGAAGAAACGGCTCCTTTTATCGGAAGCGGCTGTACGGTTGTAGTCGCCAAGCGGACGGTCAATTTTGAGCACATTGACAAGCTGTTGTTTCTACCAGAACAGACAAACGCCTTGTATGTAAATGATGCTCCAGAAACGGTCTATGAATCTATCGAAACCTTGCTCCAGCTAGGGATTAACCATATCAACTATATCCCTTTCTACCCAGGCAAAAAAAACATTCCCGAAGTGGAGATTGCCATTACCCCCGGGGAAGTAAGCCTGGTCCCCTC
The DNA here is from genome assembly GCF_046535075.1 of Brevibacillus sp. SIMBA_040. Classification (NCBI taxonomy): domain Bacteria; kingdom Bacillati; phylum Bacillota; class Bacilli; order Caryophanales; family Paenibacillaceae; genus Brevibacillus; species Brevibacillus sp. SIMBA_040. Next base: position 160,153 of record NZ_JAWRXI010000008.1, on the reverse strand, counting down.
TTTTATTAAGGAAACCGTGAATATTGGCCCGCGACTAATAGATATCACGACAATCATGACCATCCTTCAGCATATCGGTCTGCTTGCACAGAAGGGTGACATCGTATCCGAGAAATACATACGGAAAATCATTGACCTCAGCAAAAAGTTGTCCAAAACGAGTAAAGAGTCAGATCGGTTGAACAAGCATCTCAAGCAAGTATTGGACGGGGTAAACGACGGAATTTTGGCAGTCAACAGCAAGGGTGTCATTACCGTGTTCAATGAAAACCTACAGAACATGCTAGGCATGTTTCCTGCAAAAGCACTCGGTAGACATCTGCGAGAGGTGTTTCACAACTCCGAACTCGTTTCATTTGTATTTAACAACTCTGCGGAGGAATCCGGTTGGTTTTCCGTCCTGCATTCCGATGTGATTGTCCACCGCTTTTATTTAGAAAATGAGGGCGCAATTGTTGCCACATTTAAAAATGCGCACGAAACGATTGAAATGGAAAAAACGTTTCGACGCGAGCTGGTGAAAAAAGGCTACATCGCCAAATACACGTTTTCTGATATACGTGGGGATAGCCCTGCCATCGAAAAGTGCAAGCAGATCGCTGGCAAAATCGCGAAAACAAATTTGACCGTGCTGATTGAAGGAGAAAGCGGAACGGGAAAAGAGCTGTATGCGAGCGCTATTCATAATGAATCACTGCGTCGGGAGGGTCCGTTTCTCGCAGTCAATTTCAGCGCACTTTCCGATGAACTGGTTGAAAGCGAATTGTTCGGCTATGAGGAAGGTGCCTTCACTGGCGCCAAAAAAGGAGGAAAAATCGGTCTGTTTGAACAAGCGAACGGCGGAACGATCTTTCTGGACGAAATCGGGGACATCTCTTTAAAGCTGCAAGCCAGACTGCTTCGCGTTTTACAGGAAAAAGAGATCATGCGGGTCGGGGGAAATAAGATTATCCCGATCGATGTACGCGTCATCGCTGCCACCAACCGAAATCTATTGTCCATGATCGAATGTGGAACATTTCGGGAGGACCTCTACCACCGACTTAAAATCCTGTTTATTCATTTGCCTGAGCTTCGCAACCGGAAAGAGGACATCCCGCACCTTGTAAAGCACTTCCTCTCCCAAAGCGGTAGGAGCCACATCCAGCTCCTCCCCGAGGTGATGGCACGATTAATGCAATATCATTGGTACGGGAATGTGCGGGAGCTGAAAAACACGATTGATTATATGCTTGCCGTTTGCGAAGGGACGTTTATCACCATGAATGATATCCCGAATGAAGGCTTTTTCCAGCGGAAGAGTCAGAGGGAGCCACTGATGACTGCGAGCCTAGTATCAGAAACAACAGCCGTCCCCCTCCCACCGGTAGAAGAGCTACCTGTGGATCATGAGGAATTCCTGTTTATTTTGAAATTGATTCATTCGTTTAACCAGAAGGGGGAATCGATTGGCCGAAAAAAAATTGCGGAGAAAACCCAAGAATGGCACAAGGATTTATCGGAGCAGCAAATACGCAGCCGCTTGAAAGCCCTTGAACAACGGGGATATGTCGTTACGACCAGAGGCAGGGCCGGAATTAAGTTGACCAGGCCAGGAGTGGACTATATAAACGTTTCATTACATGCAAATACCAGTAAAGAAATGGAGGTTTTCCCTCATGCGTGAGGTCATATTTGAGCAAACAAGCGTCACTAGCTTTTCAGTATATGAATTTGGTAACGGAAATGGACCTAGCATTACTGTAACAGCTGCTATCCATGGCGATGAGCAGACGGCTGTTCACGCTGCTATGCTGCTTATGAAGGAGCTTGATCAACAGACGATCAACGGCCGCGTGAAAGTTATCCCGATATGCAATCCCGCTTCTTTCCGAAATAGAACGCGCGTCTCCCCTTTTGATGGGATTGATATGAATCGCATTTTCCCTGGCCAAGCTGAGGGCAGCCCCACCATGCAATTGGCCCATGCACTCTGGCACGAGACGCGCGATGCCGAATATTTGATTGATCTGCATTGCATCGGTGCTGGTGGTACCACCTATACACTCGCACTCTACAAGGAATATCCGGAAATACGGGAGCTTGCAGAGTCGCTATCTCTCCCGATCGTCATCCAATCAAGCGGAGTCAGAGGACAGTTGTTCGTTGAATCGTGCCAGGCTGGTCAAAAAGCGTTGATAATCGAATTGCCCGCGGGTCAACCGGGTGGCATCATCGATATCCCTGCTGCTGAGGAATGCTGCCGAGCTATCATCCGCAGCCTACGCCATCTTGGCTTAGTGAATGCCGCTCCCCCCGGTTCCTCCGTTGTTTTTTACGACGAGATCACCACATTGACTGCACCTCATCCCGGGTTATTTATCCCTGAGGCTACCGCTGGTGAGACGTGTGCGGAAGGAGATCTTTTGGGTACGTTTGAAGGAAGTCCGATAATTGCTCCCTTCTCCGGTGTCATTACAACTGTTAGTCCGCCACGTTACTGTTTTGTCGGGGAGAGTTTGGCTGGGATAGCACCTTTGGAAAAAAGCCAATAACCCTCCCCTATTCGGTCATTCCTGCCCGGGCTTGAACCTGAAAAGACCAAGGTAAAATGGACAAGTGAAAGAGCGGCTGTTTCTCGGTACTCGACCGGAATCAGCCGCCCCATTTTTCTGGAAACGAGTATATGATGCCACGAGCTTGACTGATCACCGAGGGAAAGCAGCCCTGTTCTAGTTTGATGATGGCAACAAGTATCTTCCAGTGATCGACTGCTTGGCATGAATGATCTGCGAAGGTGTACCCTCGAACACCACCTGGCCGCCTTTACTACCCCCATCCGGTCCCATATCGATAATCCAATCTGCTTGACTGATTACCTCAAGGTTGTGCTCGATGACGATCACCGTATTGCCAGCATCCACGAGGCGGTTCATGATCCCCAGAAGATGACCGATATCTGACATATGCAGGCCAGTTGTCGGCTCGTCCATCACGTAGATGCTTCCTTTCTTATGCAGCTCGCTTGCCAGCTTGATGCGTTGGCATTCTCCACCCGAAAGCGTGCTGAGCGGCTGTCCGAGTGTGATGTAGTTAAGCCCCACATCGCTCAGTGCCCGAAGCTTGCGCACAACCTCTTTGAGCTCGAAAAAAACCAATGCCTGCTCCACCGTCATCTCCAAGACTTCTGCAATAGACTTGCCGTTTAGCTTGTACGAGAGGACCTCTTCCTTGAACCGTTTTCCTCCGCATACTTCGCATGGCAGCTTGACGCTATCGAGGAATGCCAGGTCAGTATACACACAACACCCAGACCTTGGCAGTTTTCGCAAGCTCCCTTGGAGTTGAAGCTGAACAAGCCCTGGTTCACTTTGTTCGCGGAAGCAAATGCCTTGCGTACATCATCCATAATCCCCGTATAGGTCGCTGGATTCGAGCGTGTTGACACCCCTACCGCCGATTGGTCGATGACGATCGCATCCGAATGCTGGCTGAGGAAAACTTCGTTGATCAGTGTACTTTTACCCGAGCCAGCAACACCTGTAACCACGGTCAGTACTCCAGTTGGGATATCTACACTCACATTCTGCAGGTTGTGCAGCGTGGCATGCTTGATTGACAGCTTGCCGGATGACTGCCTGCAATCATTCTTCAGCTGGAGTGGCTGTTTCATATGGCTACCTGTTAGTGTGCCTGATTCGAGGAGTCCATTGTAGCTGCCTTCATACACGATGGAACCGCCGCGATTGCCAGCATGAGGGCCGACATCAACGATATGATCCGCCACCTTGATTACATCGGGATCATGCTCCACGACAATCACGGTATTACCCTTGTCGCGAAGCTTCTGAAGCAATTCATTTAACCGATGTACATCACGGGGGTGCAAACCAACGCTCGGCTCATCAAAAATGTACGTGACATCCACAAGGCTACCACTCAGATGCTTCACCATCTTGACACGCTGCGACTCGCCACCCGACAACGTATCTGTCTCACGGTCCAGCGTCAAATAGTCAAGCCCGATATCCACCAGATGCTGTAAACGCTCTGTCAGCGAAGTGACGACTGGCGCAGCCACTGGATCATCAATCTCGCGAATGTTGCGGATAAGCTGTCCGACCTCCATGGAGGACATTTCGGCAATGCTCAGTCCATTAATCCTGCAGCTAAGCGCGGCCTGACTGAGTCTGGCGCCGTGGCAGCTGGGGCAGGGACCCTCATTGATGTACGGGGCAACTGCTTTTTGTGTTCGCTCAGACTTCGTCTTCACATCTTGCTTGATGTATTTGTTTGTGAACTTCTCGATAACGCCTTCGACTGTAATATTCGTCGCTTTACCGGCGAAATCCATCTTCACTTTTCGCGCCTTGCCGTACAGCAGCTCTTCCAGTTCCTCAGCCGAATAATCGCTCAGCTTTTTGTCTGGATCAAAAGACCCTGACTGCACGATCATCGTCCAATCCCAGCTTTCTACCTTATAGTCCGGGAGCATAATTGCCCCTTCATTTAACGACTTTGACATGTCTATCGCCTTGGTCATGTCGACGCCTAATTTGCGACCGATTCCGTTGCACTCAGGACACATGCCGTGTGGATCGTTAAAGGAGAACATGTGCGCTTGTCCTACGTAGGGCTCGCCCACTCGGGAGAAAAGAAGCCGAAGAATGGGAGCGATATCGGTAATTGTGCCCATCGTGGAATGGGAACCGCCGCCAAGCCGCTTTTGATCTACAATAACAGCCATGCTCAGATTCTCAATTGCGTCCGCATCCGGCTGCGGATAGCGTGGGAGGAAAGTGCGCACGAACATGCTGAAGTTCTCATTTAATAATCGCGTAGATTCTGCGGCGATTGTATCGAAGACGATTGAGGACTTTCCAGATCCAGATACTCCAGTAAAGATCGTGATCTGCCTCTTGGGAATGCGCAAGGATACGTTCTTGAGATTGTTTTCCCGTGCACCCGAGATGACGATATACTCCTGATTAGCTCCGCTCATGCTACCATCCTTTCTGTTCATATGATTTTCATCGGTATTCACATTTTACCATTCTTCGTGCTTTTAGAGTCGGGCAGCATAAACCTGACTTCGGTCATTCTTTACCTGTTTGTTTTCTTCCCAACTACAGCTTGATTGATATCGTTTCAGGTAACTTTACATGATCTGCCCCAAGCTGTTTTGCAAATAAATGCAATGCTTCCATGATACGCGTTTTACGATTGTTTGACCAAAAGACATCTGATTCAAAAAAGAGTAATTGAACATGCAAAGTACCATTCGCTCTATCAAAGAGAGGATCAATCCGTCCGATCAAATTCCCATCTTCCAAAATTGGCATTACATATGCCCCATACATTCTTTTTTGTTTTGGTGTATAGATCTCCCAGCGATAATGGAAATCATACAAGTCTACCAACCGTTCTCTATACCATAGCAGTGAATCAAGCGGCGAAATAAAATGGATTCCTTCAGGTATCTCCAAAGATTGGCATTTTACGAGTTCAGGTAAATCCTCGGTTAATATGGCATACGAGCGTTTAACACCCTCAATACTCACTTCCGTAAAGGTGTTGTTTGCTAGGAATTCCTGATGCATTTTTTTGCGCCTTGGCGCCGTACTTTTGTGTTGCCAACCATACCGAGCATCGTCTGCACTAAATATTCTGTAGGCTCGTGCATACTTTTTTAACAGAGCATGAGAGCGTTCTTCGCTGCTTTGTTCATGTTCTTGCTGTAGTAAGGAAAGAGGGATTGCATCTTCTGTTCGAGCAAAAAAACGAGTTGCTCCTTCTCGCCCCACTACTTGAATTTGTCCTGTTTGAAACAGCATCGCTAGAACGTGGGAGGATTCCTTGGTCTTTTCTTCCGTTGTATCCCATCCTGCACGAACTTTATTTTCACTTGCAAACGCATTTGATGGGAGCGGCCCCTCATTCGCTAATTTTGATAAAATATCGGCTGTGGTTGAAGCATACCGATTCAATTCTTCTTGAGCTCTCAATCTCATTTGTGTTCGAATGTCTGCAAAAAGCGGGTAGTCATTCATGGGCAAAATACACGCTGCCTGTGCGAAATACTCGAAAGCTTGACCATTCTTTAGGGTACTGTTCAAATCGAGAGGAGAGAATGATGGTAAGCGTAATGCCGCCACTAGATGATGATTTCGCTCAACCGTATTAACTGGATCAAGTTGAATCGCTTCTAAGCATTGCAGAAGTTCACAGAAGTTGGCTTGTTGTAATTCTGGATAAATGAGTCGACGTAATAAAAATTGTTTAGCCGTTTGCTTCGTTATTTTTATCATCAGATCAAGCCCCACTTTTTCAGATTAAACTACGAATCTCTTTTCGGTATGGTGTCGTGGAAAAATACTCTGTTTTCCGAGTATAAACCATAGTTGTCCTACTTAAAAACATCTTTCGCACCCGAATCATATACTGATCGAAAGCTGCTGAAGGATTCTCTTGTGATTGAACAACTAGCTATGCAAGCTCAGAGCAAAAAACCACCTTATGGCAAAGTGGCTTTTTGCTGTGTTTTCATTTTACCCTTCAGTTAAGTGTGTTCCGACATCGCTTCAGCTTTTATTACATGCACTGTTCCAAAAGGATGATGAGGAGGGGCATAAATGACGTAAACCTTGAGCGGTGTGTTGCCAGTGTTGATTACATTATGCCATGTTCCTGCAGGCACCATAATTGCGTAGCCATCATATGCCATTTCTTGAAAATCTAAAGAATCCTTGCGAGGTCCCATTTGAACAAGTCCCTGACCTTGTTCAATTCGTATAAATTGATCCGTTTCTGGATGAACTTCCAAGCCGATGTCATCTCCAACTTTGATGCTCATGAGGGTGACCTGGAAGTATTTACCTGTCCATAATGCAGTTCTATAGTTGTTGCTCTCCTTAGCCGCTTGATCGATATCTATCACCAAAGGCTTTGGACCATAATCCTGTAGAGGAATGTGGGTACTCTCGCCCCATCTGTTATTCCAATTTATCTGATAAGGGTTCCAATAATTATCCCAATTGTAGCGAAGCCATTGTCCATACATAGGATGATCCCACTGATAATAATGATTTGCATATCGATACATGTCGATACTCCCCTCTGTATTGTTTTACAGTGTATCCTATGTAGACGCCTACTTCTGGGGAAGTAAACTACTCAATAATGGGCAACTCAATATGGTGAATATTTTATCTGAAACATTAGCGGACAAGAATGATCTTTCACAACCTGATTAACGAATTGCAAGGAGTCTATCAGAAAACAACGCTACTTACGGTGGCAACTACTCAGGATGTCATGGTCATATGGTTTGACTCGGTCGTTGCACCTACCATTTTACTACTAGGATTTGGCGTGGGTTTGTTCTTGGGGGTCATTCGGGGAAAAATGACCTTTTTTCGAAAAAATCCTGTAACGGGCAAATGGACAAAGAAAAGTTCATGGGCTGCTTATCTGATGTGGATTGCCGTATTCATCCGGCCCGGGCCTAAACTCAAGTCATTCCCCCCATCCACATAAGATAGTTAGCACAATAAAAGCAGTGACAGTCTAGGTGTTTCGATCCTAGTCCGTCACTGCTTTTTTATTCAAATCCAATAAATGACAGTTTAAAGTCATCCTTTATCCCCTCTTTTCAAAATAGGCTTACCCAACTTTGCTGTTTTAGGCTTAAGCCTATTTCAAGCAGCTGAGTAAATACATAGGCATACATCATCATGTGAAATCTCCAGAAGTCGAAACTTGGGCAACTCTTCCTTAACATTGTTACTCCCCCCATCTCCCTAAACTCATGAAAATTCATTTAGAAAAGAGGAACATCAATGCGAATACCTGTAACAGGATTTGTAATCGAATCAAGTGGATTGGGTTCTGAACACTCTCACACATTGTATATTTCGTCCTGGGATGGTAGACCTGTCCACACTCACGCTTTCTCAGGATGTACTTCATGTGACGATGGTCACTCGCACTATTATGCAGGAATGACGGAGCCAGCCCCGACAGGAGTACCTCACGTTCATAAGTATTATACAGTGACAGACTTGAGCGATGGTCATACTCATCGAATCAAAGGAACAACCGGTCCTGCCATCCCATTACCAAGTGGTGGTCATTATCATTATTTCGAGGGATACACGACCGTAGACGGAAGACATCCACACTCCCATATGTATCGGGGAAAAACGAGTGGTGACGAATAGCTTTCTTTTATGCAAACGGCTTCGATGAGAATTCATCAAAGCCGTTTGTTTGTTTGCATGTCCGTGTGAAAATAGCTGCATCTTCGTTTGCAAGAGATTGCTAGTTTTTATTCCTGATGCTTTTATACATGGATTTCTATGTAATCTAGTGCTATTAAGAACAAGTTAACCAGGATCTCAACGAAAAGTGGGTCCTTTTCAATTGAAAAAGCAGGTTTTTAACCATGTCCCTTTTTTCGGTTCGTCATAAGATAATTCGGAATTGACAAAAAGGAGGATTACTATGGCGAAAAATGTGAAGGTTAGCCCGCAATTCAGAAGACTCTGTACCCAATTTGGAAGAATATTAGGTGGCGAATCGGAAATTGACCAAGGACCAGTTTGTTTCGTCATGCGACTTACCAATCTTCGGGAAACAATCCTGGGAAGACGAACCCTTTCCCCTTTGGTTCGGGCTCAAATGTTTTCGTTCGAATCCTTAGATAAGTCTGGTCGTGCACTTTGTTTGGGCGAGACTGCCGTTCACCAAAATCAGGTGAACCGTTTGATGTCAAATCTTCGTAAACGTGGGATAAAAGTGACGGCACTTCACAATCACTGGCTGAAAGAAAACCCGCGCTTAATGTATATGCATTGGGAAGCCGTAGAGAATCCTATCGTATTCGCCAGGAAAACCAAAGCATCCATTGCTTTCCTGGGTTAACTTGGTGGCGTCATGAAGTTACATTTTCATCATAATCGAAAGGATGACGAATATGGCCAAAGTGAATACAAGTCCTCAATTCAGAAGACTCTGTAACCGATTTTCAGCCATTTTAGGTGGAACAGAGCATGAAATTACAAGAGGTCCCGTTTGTTTCGTCTCCAGAAACAGAAAATTCAATGCATCCATTTTGGGTAGAAAAACCACCTCCCCATTGATCCGGTACCAACTATTCTCATTCGAATCCCTAAATAGTTCAGGACGTGCACTATGTTTAGGTGAAACGGCTCTTTTCCAAAACCAAGTAAACCGTTTACTGTCAAATCTTCGAAAAAACGGGATTAAAGTAACAGCAGTCCATAATCACTGGCTCTTTGACAACCCACGTCTGATGTATATTCACTGGGAGTCGATCGATAATCCCATTGCATTCGCTAGGAAAGTGAAACGTTCTATTGCTTTCTTGGGTTAATCATTAGCTTGTTGATGTCTGATCCAATAACAGAAACAGCGGCAGACGTAGAGGTCGTAATATCGTTCTAGACTGCCGCTCAGTTTTGACCCGCTAAGAACTTTCAGGCGATAGTGTTAGACAATTGGTCAAGGCATTTCCTCGGGAGTGCCTTGTTTTACGTCTTCTCATTCATTCGCGCGTTTTTTTTTCAATAGCTGTTGTGCAATTGTATGTCCGATAAGGTAGGCTGGTGCAGACGTGTTACCATCCACCGTGAATGGAATAATCGAATCATCAGCAACAATTAGGTCTTTTACTCCATGGACTTGACCGTGGCTATCCACCACTCCCCCCTTGTTAAGGGGCGCCATGCGAAGCGCACCTTGTTCATGATGATTATGGTCAAAATTATTTTTGATAAACTCTTCCAGCTTGCGATTATTATTGATAATGTCTAGTGTCGGAGAAATAAGCTGGTATGATCGGTCGATCAAAGCTAACTGTGCAGCGATCTTCTTGATATATATTTTATAACAGTTTTTAACTGCTTCAAGATCAGCGGGATTTGTAAGATAGCCTTCATCAGCCAGCACAATTTTCAACGGATCATTGCTTTGTATTTTTATGGAACCACGGCTTTTTGGTTTTAGGAAAAGGATAGCTATTTGCAGTTTCCCTTTAGAGCCAATTCCGATTAGTTGCACGGCACGACGAGTTTTATTTGAGCCTGGCGTGGGATCAGGCAGGAAGGCACCACCTGAATAAAGCGCATTTGGATCATCATCAGGTAATGGGTTATCTTTCGGATTGGCACTGAACACTGCAAAGTTGAGCGTGTGGTTTCTAATGCCTTTGCCCACGTTGGAGTTGGCATAAACAATAGGGATTTTTGCGTCCTTTAGCATTTTCGCTGGACCGATTCCAGAAAGCATTAAAAGCTGAGAACTGTTGATGCCTGCTGAAATAATTACTTTTTTCCGCGTGTAGGCTCGCACGCGTTTACCCTCTTGAAGAAATTCTACGCCAATCGCTCGCTTATTCCTAAATAAAACCCGCAGAGCTGTAGATTTGAAGGAAACACTCAATTTTCGACCATTGACTCCTTGACCTCCAGAAGTCATGATATCTGATGATAAAAAGGCTGTGGAAGCACTTTCTCGCCGTCCACTGGGCTGTTGAAATAATTGCCATCGCGTAAAAGGCCCTAGTGGGGTCTTCGGGTCATTGTAGTCGAGAATTTTTCGAAATCCTGTTGCTTTCTCGATGGCTGACACTAACTTTTTTGACATTGCTGTTGGATTTTCCGGTGCTTGCCGAATGTCGATCCTACCCTTATAGCCATGTGCATTGCTATTGTTTGTCTTCCCATTGTAATTTTCCATTTTTCGGAACCCATTAATTGCGTTTTTTGGTGACCAGAGAGGTCCCAATAACTTTTCCCATTGCCGAAAAACGGCTGAAGTCGGTCTTACATACTGCTGTGTGTTAATGGAGGAGCCTCCACCCAATAATCGACCGGTCGTCCATTCAAAACTTCGTTCATTTACTTCTTCCTGCGGTATTCCTTCTCCTTGCCAAAAATATTGAGGAAAATAAAGCTCCTCAAGCTCTAAGGCATACGTTGAGTTGCTAATTGGCGTGTCCTTATCATTATTTTCTCCTGCTTCCAATACGAGAACAGATGTTTTTTTATCGTCCGTTAGTTTCTTTGCGATAACAGACCCTGCAGGTCCGGTACCTACAACAATGTAATCATACATTAATTTCGCATTCTTCTGCTTATTATCGCTCATTCGATACTCCCCTACATGAACTGTTTGTATCCCATTAACTCAAAGACATTCTAGATGGATAGAAATTGGGTTAATGTAGGGTATTATACATTCGTCTCGGTGGTGAATGTTGGTGGACTCAGGGTACCTTTCATGATTGTCTAGCAGTCAGTTCCACTCGACATCACCATATTTTTCGTCCAGGTATATCCTTCATAAACAAACCCTCTGCTTGGGTTGCTATGTGGTGTATGTTCAAAAATGAAATTTACTTCTTTGCATTGTGATAAAAAACGCAGAATAGGTGCTAGCTTGTATTGCTCTCCGTTATTTTCATGACTCGGATGTACAGGAATCCAAATGTATTTATCGCCTTGATAGGCTACATTGTGCAAATGAACGATCTTGATGTGTTCCTTCCACTTCTCTACATATTTTACGATTCCCTCACCTGTTGCGATCAAATAATCCCCAATGTCTATACAGAGCTTCAAGGAATACTTTTCCCATTTTTCTAACGGAAAAGAATCAAGATATTGAATTCCTTTCGCAGAACGGCCAAGCCCTAATTTCGGTTCACAGATAATCGGAATCGCGTATTCGTTTTGGATGCGACTCAATTCTTGCAATCCCTCTTCAATTAAGTCAGTTGCTTTTTCAGTGGATTCACCTGTGAAGTAAGGAAAATGCACCAACATATATTCAGCACCTAAACGTGACAATAACGCGGCTTCTTCCTCTACCTGCTTTCTGGCGACCAGAGGGTCAAATGAAACCTTTTCGAGTAAGTCGTATTTACTTCCATTTCGAAGTAACGGCGAATGAACACCAAACGGAGTTTGTTTTTCTCTACAAAGATCTAGGAAAGCATGGAAAGCTGATTCACTCGGAAATTCCCCAATTTCAATGAGGTCAATATCGTCCCAAAACAGCTCATTGAACTGCTCAGGATTCGTTAAAATGGTACTTCCAGATACACCAAATCTATGCTTGTTCAATTTTTATTCCCCCCAGTTCTAGTCCTCCGCCCTGATTCTACCATACCTACCTAATTTTCATCCCTATCATTCTAAAGCGAAAGAGGTCGAGAAGAAAGCAAAAAAAGACCCGATCATCGAGTCTATCGGGTCTTCGTTCCCTTCTCTTTTCTTGGACTTCGTAATTAGCTGCGAATGATTCGCTTCGCTTCTTTTAAAGCCCACGCCACTCGGTTTTGACCACGTCTTAGGTGATTAATCGTTACATTGTACAAATGCGAATCCGGTGCGAGAGTTTTCAATGTCGTAGCTGGTGCGATATCTGGCAGCTTGGGAACATCGAGAGCCGGGTCATGGCGGAATTTGCCACGACGAGAGAAGTTGATGGTAATCAGCGTCCGTCCGAGCTCCTGCAGCTGTTCATTCGCTTTTCTAACCTGTGGATCGGTCACTTCCGTATTTACCAACTCTTCGATCGCTTGGTAATACGAATCGAGCTCTGCACGCAGATTTTGTGCCTCCGAAAGTGCGATTTCGAAGCTGAAATGACTCCCTGCTGCTTCCTGATAGGTTTGGATGGTTTCCATGAATTCGTCTACCGTATTGCGGAAATTGTACGGTAGAATCGAGGCATTGACCACGCGCAGGATGGATGCGGTGTATATCTTGATGTCCTTGAGCAAAATGTCCAAATCTGCCACATGCAGCAAATCCTCTTCTGTATGCCATTCGATGTTTGCACCGCAGCCGCCAACAGGGTAATATCCTTTTTCCTTTAGCAGCTCCTCCGGCATGCTTGAGGAGAGCATGTAGAAAGAAGTAATCCCGATATTATTGAATGAGTAGTCTCCAGCACGAGAAGGTCTGCTACCTTTCGAGCTCTGTTGCACCGTATCCAGGATCGCTCCTTGGCACAGCTCATTTACTTCGCTCATCCATTCACTGTAGTCGTACGAAGTAGCCCAACGGCAGCCTGGTGAATCGCAGTTTACTTGCGCGACACAATTGGCATCCAGATCGAGACCGTATGTGTCCGCAAACCAGGTAGAGCCCGCATAGCGTCCTGTAGAATGACCTGGCCAAATTGCGATCCGCAAGCTGCGCTTCAGCTTGTCGCGATGCTTGAAGAAAACGCGTGCCATTTCCAGCATCGCTGCGTCCCCGGTGGTATTGTCACCGATCCCTACATGCCACGAATCCAGGTGTCCATGAAGCAAGACGTATTTCTCTGGCTCTTCTGTCCCTTCGATGAAAATGTCGATGAGCGGGCAGGCAAACCATCCTTTTTTGTGAGCCGTTTGGAATTCGACCTGGACACTACCTTGCTTGCATAACTCGATCAGCTCATCTCCATCTGCTCGGTTGATGGCAAGCGCAGGGATTTTTGGCTCTTGATCAATCGTATCCAGATCAGGGGCTCCCCAAATTGTTGTGCAAATTCCGTCATGGATGTTTTTACCCGGATTAACGAAGATTGCACCAAGTACCCCAAGCTTGTCAAATGAGGCTACTTTTCCTGGCATGGCGAGACCTTCGGTAATGACCACCTTTCCTTTCAGATCACTCGAATCTACACTAACCTGTGAATGAAACACTTCTTGCATGTCTGCCGCATGACCGGATGGGACATAAACAAGCTCTCCGCTCAACCATTGATCGCCTGTGGATACAGCGAATGCTGGAGTTTTTGCGCGAATTTCCTTTACCGTCGGGCTTGTCACTTTGACGCCTGCTCGTACAGGAACACTCAGATACAGCTCTGGATGATGAACCTTATGCTGCACTCCCCATTTCTCTAAAAAGCTGACGAGATGACCAAAAGCACTACGCTCATCTTCACTGGATGATTCACGGACAAGAGTGCTGAACCTCTCCAGGATAACCTTTGAAGCATCCAGATTGATTTCATCCAGGAGTGTTTTTTCCGTATCTTTATAAGTAGTTGTCATTTAACTCTCTCCCAACGTGGATTTATTTACCTGCGGATAGCTTTGGCGGTACGGAAATTGCTGCTTTTGATTGCTTCAAGCCGCAGCATGCCAAGGATTCAGCGAGCTTCAGTGCAGCTTTTGCCGGATTGATCACAGGGATGCCAAGCAGCTTCTGCATCTCCTCTGCGACTTGCAAAAATGCCATAGACATGCAGCCTAGAACAAGTACGTCCGCACAGTCTTTGTCGATGGCTTCCCGCCCGATACGAACGAGCTTTTCCAGCGTCACCTCCCGATTCGCAGCCAGATCTAATACAGGTATATTGACAGCTCGGACGGACGCGATCTTACTCGCAAGCCCTGATTTCTGAATCAATTCACCCACCTCTTCATGCGATTTTGGCGCTGCTCCGACATAGGCTATCTTCACCAGCGCTTCACCCCTCTGTCATTTACCATGGCAAGTCCGAAACTTTTAATCTTACTCGTCTAGACATTCACTTCTTTCGTCCGTTGCAAGTTCAAGAACGGCTTACCAACAGCTCATCGAGTGATTTTACTTTTCCACTGGACAGCTTTGGCGGTAAACCAAATGCCTTCTTGGAATGAACCAGCTCGATCGACACGAGGGCTTCCGTCATTTTCAAAGCGATTTTGGCTGGGTTGATAACAGGAATGCCTAGCGCTTCTTGCATTTCTTCTGCCACATTCAAAAAGCCCATAGACATGCACCCTAGAACAAGTACGTCAGCGTGATCCTTCTCGATGGCCTCCCGTCCGATGCGAACGAGCTTTTCCAAGGTCTCCTCACGATTTGTGGCCAGTTCCAAAACGGGTATGTTGACAGCGCGCACGGAGGCCAGCTTGTCAGTCAATCCCGACCGGGCGACTAACTCATGACTCGAACCAATCATGCTGTCTGCAACCGTGAGCAAGGTGAATTGATGCCCAAGCATGGCGGCTGCATGAAAGCTGCTTGCAGCAGGACCAACGACAAGCATACGCGTGGTGATCTCCCGAAATGCATCGAGGCCCGGGTCACCTGCACAACCGAGGATGGCGGCATCATAGCCTTCCTGTTCTAGCTGGTACATGATCTTGGCTACGGGAGGAATGGACAAGTATTCCTCATACATCGATTCGATGGACGCTGGCCCCTCTTGTACCGTGACGATTTCCACATTCGTCCCTGGAGCTGCCCAAAGCTTTAACATTTCGCCTCTGCGAGTGGCTTCCGCTTGATCCATCGGGCCTGGCACGACATACATGATCTTCATATCACATGCTCCTCTCTGTCTGCCTTTCTTTCCAAATAAGGTGTAACCATGTGGCAAGCAACGATTTGACCGGTATCGGCTTGTCGCAGCTCAGGTGTCTTCTCCCGGCAGATAGCCTCGGTATAGGGGCATCTGTCCTGGAAATGACAGCCTCTGGGCATGTTAATCGGGCTGGGCACATGATTTTTTATGCGAACCTCCTCCGGCTCCTCATCTGGATCGGGAGAGGGTACTGCTGCTAGCAAGGCCTGGGTATAGGGATGCTTGGGCTTGTGCAAGACGCTCATGGTATCTCCGATCTCAACGACTTTTCCCAGGTACATAATCGCCGTTTGCTCGCACATATAAGAGATGAGCGATAGATCGTGGGAGATGTAGACCGTCGTAAGCTGCAGACGCTCTGTCAAGGCTTTCATCAGGTTGAGAACGCCCGCGCGTACAGAGACATCCAGCATGGATACCGGCTCATCCGCTACCAGAAAGATCGGATCTACGATCAATGCCCGTGCCAATACGACCCGCTGGAGTTGCCCCCCGCTCATCTGGTGGGGATACTTTTCAAAAAAGGTTTCCGCAGGAATCAAATTGACTTGCTCAAGTGCCTGCTTAATAAGGAAAACCCTCTCTTCGTTTGTACCGATGTTGTGGACGATCAGTGGCTCCAGCAAAGAGCGAAAAATCGTGAATCGAGGGTTCAAGGCCTCAAATGGATTTTGAAACATCAATTGCGCCTGCTTGCGAAACTGCTTGAGCTCTTCCTTCCCTTTTAGATGAGTGATGTTTTTGCCGTTGAATAAAAAAGTTCCAGAAGTGGGCTCATATAGCTTCAAAAGCATCTTGGCGGTCGTGGTTTTCCCGCAGCCGCTTTCACCGGCAATACCTAGAGAATGTCCTTTGGGAATACGAAAGCTCACATCATCAACTGCCTTTAACACGCCACCGCCTACTCCGCTTTTGCGAAACAAATGCTGCCTTGCTTCAAAATGCTTGGATAACCCCTGCACTTCTATGATGGGATTTTCTGCCATGTACCCACCTCCTTGGCCATCTGCTGCAGGGTTGCGATTTCGTTCAAACGATGACATGCTGCAAAATGACGATCGCCCACAGGAACAAGCGATGGTTCTTCATGAGCACACGTTTCGAGTTTGAACGGACAACGTGCAGCAAATCGGCATCCTTTGGGTGGATCAACCAAATCTGGCGGAGAACCCTCAATCGAAATCAGTGTATTTTCTGTTTTCTTCAAGTTCGGGAATGCATTGGCTAGTCCCATCGTGTACGGATGCATCGAGTTCTTCAGTACTTGGGAAACGGGACCAATTTCAATGATTTTCCCTGCATACATTACCGCCACATCATCACATGTCTCCGCTACGACAGAGATATCATGTGTAATCATCACCAGCGTGAGGCCAAGCCCTTTTTTCAAAGTTTTCAGAACACGGAGCACTTGATTTTGCACAATCACATCTAGTGCAGTAACGGGCTCATCCGCAATGACAAGCTTTGGACTTAGGGCAAGCGCGAGTGCAATCATCGCCCGTTGCTTCATTCCTCCTGAAAATTCGTGCGGATAGTATCGTAGTCGCTTTGTATCCAGGCCAACCATGGTGAACAGATCATGTGCTCTTTTCGTTGCCTCCGCGCGAGATAGCTTGCCCTTTAGCATCAAAATTTCCAAGAATGAATCGATGACAGGATATACGGGATTGAGCGAGTCCATCGCCGCCTGTGGTATGAGGGATAAATCCTTCCAGCGAACCTGGCGAATTCTCGATTCGGTCATTTGGGTCAAGTCACTCCCATCAAAAGTGACGGAACCTCCGGCAATGCTCCCATTTCCGGCGAGCACGCGAATAATGCCTTTCACCAAGGTGCTTTTGCCGCAGCCGCTTTCCCCCACAAGCCCCAGGCTTTTACCTTGATCAACTGAGAAGGAAACGCCATCGACAGCCTTGCTCATACCTCGTGACGTTTTGTAGTAGATTTTCAAGTCGTTTACTTCCAATAACGACAATGATTTCACCCCCTTGGTTATTGATTCTTCAACCGAGGATACAAGATTTCTTCAGAGCCTCTTCCTATATAGAAGCCAGCCATGACTGTCAGCATGATAAATATGCCAGGTGGAATAATCCACCAGTACGCCTCGCGACTTAATGCCTGGGAAGCATACGCATCATTGAGCATGAAGCCCCAGCTCATCATGGCAGGGTCACCAAAGCCGAGAAAGCTCACTGCCGCCTCCGTCAAGATAGCCCAGCCCATAGCAAGTGATCCGTACAAAAAGGAAAGCGGAAGAATGTTGGGAGCTACTTGCACGAATAAAATACGCAAATCAGAAGCACCCGAAATTTTTGCGGCTTCCACAAAGCTGCGTTCGCGTACTGAGAGAACCTGGGAACGTATGACACGAGCCGTATCCCGCCATAACAGCAGCCCCATCGCCAGGACGATATTCCAGACACTCGGTCCTAAGAAAGCGACTAAAACGATGACGAAAGGTTCAAACGGAATACCGAATGCAATATCCGTAATCCGCATGAGCACACCGTCTACGCGACCTTTATAATAGCCTGCGAACAGGCCGACAAGAGTACCTACGACTACTACGAAAAATGCAGCCGTCAGCCCTACCATCATCGCGGGCTTAGCTCCATAGATGAGCTGGGAAAAAATATCTCGTCCCATGTTCGTCGTCCCGAGCCAGTGCTCAGCAGAAGGCGGTTGATTAAACGCCAGTTTTCCGTTGTGCTTGATCATCTCATGTGGATCATAGGGCGCAATGAGTGGCGCGAACAGCGCGATCAAGATAAAAAACAGGTAAATGACTGCACCCGTCATGCTAAATGGATCGTTTTTCAAAAAACGGTAGACACCCGCAAAATTCTTTGCAAGGATCGTCAGCACACTTGTTTTCCGATAAGCGACTTGTACGGAGCTTTGCCCCATTCTTACGTCCGTGTTCATTCCACTCACCTCCCTTTGCCAAATGTGACCCTCGGATCCAAAAAGCTGTACAGAATATCCGCTATAAAGTTCATCATGACCATGACAGCGGCGCTCAAAATAAACGCTCCTTGGGCCAATGCGTAATCACTTGCCGAAACCGCATTGACGAGAAGACGCCCCAACCCCGGCCAGCTGAACACCATTTCAATGACGACATTCCCTCCAAGCGCGTACCCGATCCCCACTGCCATAGCAGTGACAACTGGCAATGCTGCATTTCGCGCGGCATATTTGAGCATGATTCTGCGCTCACTAAGTCCCCTCATTCTGGCGACTTCCACGTAGGACTCACCCATTACGTCCAGCATGTTGGACCTCATCAATAGAAGAGGAAGTCCCATCAAATAAATAGCCGCTGTCAATGCCGGCAGAAACAGGTGCTTCAGAAACGAAAGCGAAGCAAGCTTCTCCCATTCGGATGCATAGACGACACCAGTCGCGGATGCTCCCCCTGATGGAAACCAATGCAGCTGAAAGGAAAAGATCACAAGCACGATCATTCCGACCCACATTTGTGGCGCTGATCTCGTAAACAGGGTGACAATTATGCCGACTGTTTCGAATTTGGTTTTGCGCTTCCACGCGAGCAATACTCCCCCGAGTATCCCGACTAGATAGGCGATCACAAACGAAAAGAGCATCAGGTACAGCGTGTTGGGTAAAACGCCCCAGATCACATCCATGACAGGCGCCCGAAATTTAAAGGAATCGCCCAGCTCACCTTGGACCAGGTTGGCCAAATAGATCAAATACTGCATCCACAGCGGTTTATCCAAGCCAAACTGTGCCATCAAAATGTCTTGCTGCTCTTTGGTAAACGTCGGGTCAATGTAGGCAACCAGCGGATTACCAGGCATCAGTCGAAAGATAAAAAACAGGATCGTCGCAATGATCCAGAGAGTCAGGATCATCTGAGCGAGTCGACTCAAAATGAATTTTGATCGGTTCCCCAATACGTTCCCTCCTTTCTCGGAAAGCTTCAAAGGTGGGGAATACTGGCGATCAGCTACGGCCAGTATTCCTCACGCCTGGCACATATGAAGGAGATTCAGCCTTTTATTTTCCGAGCTCTTCTTTTTTGCCTGCCGGATAGAGCAGCTTGCCTTTTGCATCCCATTCATAGCCAGCTTCCTGCAAAATCTTTTTTGCTTCCTCTACTCCACCTGACGGATATGGTAGATTCGGATTTTTCCAGATTGATAGGGCTGGCGAGATGACAGAATCGCCTGGTTCTGCGAATTCCTTGTATACGACCTGTGCCATCAAGTCCCGGTCGATGGAAGCAGCCAAGGCGCGCCGGAAAGCCACGTCATTGAATGGTGGTCTGCGGTGATTCACTGCAAAGAATTGGAAGCCAAGATCGGTCGTTGTTACCATCGTGAGGTTGGGACTCGCTTCTACCTTTTGCTGGAGCAACTGTCCATCTCCCGGGAACACCGCCAGGAAGTTGATTTCTCCATTTTCAATCATGCCAAGAGACGCCTCGGTATTCGGAATCTCCTTCATGATCCACTTCTCGATTTTCGGAGGTGAAATATGCGCTTTGTTGGTGGTCAAGACGACCTCCTCTTTGAATTTCCAGTTCTCGTATTTAAAAGGTCCAGAGCCGATAGGCGTTTTCTCTTGATAGCTCTCCGCATTCTCCGGTTTGTTCTTCAAATCCTCAATGATCGGTCCCCAAATATGTTTTGGAACAAGATTCAATTTAGATAAGCTCGCCGTTTCGAAAGCAGCCCAAGGTCGTTTCAGTGTAAACTCCAAGGTGAGCGGATCTTTGATATCGATCTTATCGATGATTTCGACAAAAGGCTTATACATCGGCACTTCACCCGTCATCGGAGCCTCATAGGAGAACTTCACGTCTTCGGCGGTAACAGGCTTGCCGTCATGCCATTTCATGCCTGCACGCAGCTTGATCTCAACCTGTGTATCTGTTTTCCAGGTGACCGATTCGGCAGCCCAAGACTTCGGAAGACCGTCTTTGTCGATTCGCATCAGGCGATCCCAAATCAGCTCCGTTACCCATGAATCAAAGGAACCGCTGATGTAAAATGGATTGATAGCCTGAACGGAGTCGTTGCTGTTTAAGATCATGTTTTTTTGTTGTCCGATCGGCATCGCATTCAGATAGGTCCAAATGTTGCGGATACCCATCCCCGCCATCTCAACAATGGAGTTTTTGTCAAACACTTGGTGGTTGTATACGTATTTTAATTTGGGGTGGACGTTGAAAAGATAGGCGACATCGCTTGCGATCAGCTCCTGCGCTTTGAAAATCAGATTTTTCCGCTCTTCCCGATCCACTGTGATCCGCTGCTGCTCTGCAATCCTGTCGTACTCAGGGTTGTTGTACCCTACGAAGTTGTAACCATCTTTTGCCGTGCTGGAATGAAACAGGTTATAAATAAATTCATCCGGATCTAATCTTTCTGGACGTGCTGCCATTTGCCAGCCGGTCATGTCCCACTGGTCGCGTTTGTACCAGACAATATCTGATTGCTGTTCATAGGGCATTGGCTTTAGCTCGACGCTTATACCCAGCTCTATCATAGCCCCTGCAATCAGGTTCGCCCGCTCGTATTCATCAGGTGAGGAGGCTTGCGGTCTGGTCAGGATTTGAAGAGTACGAATCTCCCTGCCCTTGGCATCCGCAGGCTCTGTTTTCGGCGTATCATTGGTTTTGGGCTGTGTCTGGGTCTCGCTGGTGCATGCAGAAAGCACGGTTGCCAGAAGCACGGTTGTTGCCAAAAGACCGAACTTCCACTTGCTTGCTTTTTTCATTCGATTTCCCCCCTAAAAGACGGATGATGTGCGAACGAGACGCTTGGCTTGATGCAACGTCCAGGCAAGTCGGTTCTGTCCCCTCATCAAGTGCGTCAGAGTCACCCTGTAATGATGGGAACCTTCCTCGAGCTGAGGCAGTGTCGTGGCAGGCGCGATATCAGGAAGAGGCGGAATATCAATGGCTGGATCATGCCAAAACTTGCCACGTCGTGTAAAATTGATGGATACGAGCGATCTGCTCAAGCCTCTTAGTACCTGGTTAACCTGCTTTACTTGTGGATCGCTTACGTCCTTCGTGTGAAGCTGTACGTGCTCAATGCGATTGTAGAAATCGATCAGCGTCGTGCGGAGCTCCCTTGCCTCGCCAAGTGCGAGCTCGAATGAGAAATGCTTGCCGGCAGAATCCTGATAAGTCTCGATAGTCTGGATAAACTCATCGGCGGTGTTTACAAATTGGAAAGGGTGCAAGGTGGCATTCACGATCCGATAAAGAGAAGCGGTATAGACCCGTATATCTCGCTCCAGGATTTCGTAATCGATGATGTGAATCAGGTCCTCTTCCGTGTGCCATTCAATATTTGAGCCGCAACCGCCAACAGGATAGTAGCCTTTTTCTTGCAGCAATTCATCAGGAATGCATGAGGATAGCATGTAAAAGGCAGTCAATCCGATATTATGGAACGAATAATCGCCCGCCCGCGATGGTCGATGTCCGACGGATTCTTCCCCAATCGCTTCCTGAATGGCTGTTTTACAGAACGGATCGACTTCGCTCATCCAGCTCATCTCGTGGTAGGACGTCGCCCATCGACATCCGGGAGAATCACAATTGACCGGGGCGATGCAATTTTCATCTAGATCCAAGCCATACGTATCCGCAAACCACGTCGATCCTGCATAACGACCCGTGGAGTGACCCGGCCATATCGCGATCCGCAGGCTACGTTTTAGCAGGTGACGATTTTGGTAGAACACTCGTGCCATTTCAATCATGGCGGCATTACCAGTAGCGTTATCTCCCAAGCCTTGATGCCATGAATCCATGTGCCCGTGCAGCAGGACATATTTATCTGGTTCTTCCGTGCCCTCGATGAAGATGTCGATGAGTGGACATGTAAACCAGCCTTGATCCAAATGGGTTTGGAACTGCACCTCCACGGTTCCCTCAGCGATTCTATCAATCAGTTCCTGTCCGTCTGTGCGATTGATCATCAGAACAGGCAGCTTGGGGACGTTTTCGTACGTATCCAGGTCCGGCGCACCCCAGATCGGTGTACAAATGCTCTCGTGAATGTTTTTGCCGGGGTGGATAAATATGGCGCCGATGATTCCTTGCTCGTTTAGCTCCCTGATTCTAGCTGGTCTCGGAAAGCCCTCGGTCAAGACAATTTTCCCAGACAGGCTTCCAGACGCTGGATCAAAGGAAGCATCCTTTTGGTTGTCCCACTTTTTCTTGAAGCCCGTGGGGACATAGACCAGTTCCCCGCCCCTCCATTCATCACCAGTAATCACTGAGAAGGCCGGATTCTTTGCTCGTATTTCTTTTTCCACAGGCAATATCAGCTTGAGCCTTGCAAGTCTTGGTACACTCAGGTAAAGATTCGGGCGATGCACCTGATGAGGTACACCCCATTGATCCAACAGACTGGATAAAAACTGAGCAGCGACTCTTTCATCTTCACTTCCCGATTCTCTCACCAGGCTGCCAAAGCGCTCCAGGATCGCTTTTGGTGTGTCCATACTAATCTCATCCAGCAGCCTTTTCATGGCTTCCACCAACACTCATCTACCCCCTTTTGTCGTTCGTTGCCTCGTCTGATGATATACGCAAGTCCCGTGCCATTCACTAAAAGGGCAAACAAAGGCCTATCTTGCTGTCGAATTGCAGAAAACTTCTTCCTTGAAGGTGAATTTAGGGTCGGAATCCCAGGCAGTAAGGACCCCAAAAACCTAACATTCAGAAAATTGGCATCAATCTAATCACCAATGCCCATATGAGATCATGAAATGGAGAACAACAAAAAAGCAGCCACCGACACGAATGCGAATCGTTGACTGCCAAAAGGTTATTACTGACAGGAAAGCATGAATTGTGTGCTGTTAGTGATCTATTGACTTCTCATGATCTTTTGCGCTTCCTTCATCGCCGAAACCACGCGATTTTGTCCTCGAAGCAAGTGATTTTGAATAACCCGATAGCGGTGAGAGCCTGGCTCTAATGACGTTAGCTGCAGTGAAGGAGCGATATCGGGCAATGCGTGAATTTGAACGGCAGGATCATGGTGGAATTTACCGCGCCGAGTAAAGTTGATCGGAATTAGCGTCCTTCCTAGTTGCAAAAGCTTTTCATTTGCTTCCCTGACAGCTGGCGAAGAAAGATTTGCCATTTGCAGTGATTGCAATTCGCTATAAAACACTTGTAAAGCACGACGTAGAGCTGTGGCCTCGCTTGTAGCTTGTTCAAACGAAAAATGCTCACCAGCTGCTTCCTGATATCGCCTGATAGTTTCCAAGAACTCATCGGCAGTCTTGCTGAAATCATACGGAAGTAAATTCGCCTGTAACACGCGATAGATCGAGGTCATATACACCCGCAAATCTCTGTGCAAAATCTCGTAATCTGCTACATGCATCAAGTCGTCTTCCGTATGCCACTCAATGTTGGAACCGCAGCCTCCTACCGGATAGTATCCTTTTTCCTTCAACTGCTCCCGCGGAATGCTGGACGATAGCTTAAAGAAGGATGTGATCCCGATATTGTGGAACGAATAATCGCCAGCACGATTCGGACGTTTTCCCTTGGCTTCCTCTTGCACCGCATCGTAAATAGACTGTTTGCAATGATCCTCCACTTCATTCGTCCAGTCCATTTTTTCGTAGGAGGTAGCCTGACGGCAGCCGGGAGAGTCACAGTTTACTTGCGCAATGCAATTGGCATCCAGATCCAGTGCAAACTTGTCTGCGAACCATGTCGACCCAGCATAGCGTCCGGTTGAATGTCCCGGCCAGATGGCAATTCGCAAGCTCCGTTTCAGCTTATCGCGATGCTTGTAGAAAATCCTTGCCATTTCCATCAATGCTGCATCACCTGTCGTATTATCACCAATCCCCACATGCCAAGAATCCAGATGACCGTGCAAGAGAACATACTTCTCCGGCTCCTCGGTTCCCTTGATAAACAGGTCGATCAACGGGCAGTTGAACCAGCCCTTTGCAAGGCTTGTTGACAGCTCGACCATCGTGTTTCCTGCCTGGCACATCGCCTTTAGCTCTTCCCCATCTGTTATATTGATGGCCAGCACGGGAATTTTTGGCTCATTGTCGATCGTGTCCAAGTCCGGGGAGCCCCAAATCGTGGTGCAAATCCCATCATGGATGTTCTTGCCAGGATTGATAAATATGGCACCCAGGACTCCTTTGTCGTGAAAAGTGGCAACCTTTTCGGGCATCGCCAGCCCTTCAGTGATGACGATTTTTCCAGTGAGATTGTTCACTTCTTCCTTCACCTTGGCATCGAATATATCGTAGCGGTCCGTCGCTTGTGCTGATGGGACATAAACCAGCTCCCCTGCTACTGGTATGCCATTTGTCGAGACGGAGAAGGAAGGCGTTTTTGCACGGAACGACTTGGGTTCAGGCGTAAGCGTCTTTACTGAAGCTGTTTTGGGAACGCTCAAGTAAATAGAAGGCTCGTGCACGGTGTGTGGCACACCCCATTCATTCAAGAGCGATGCTAGAAAGTCGGCGGCATTGCGTTCGTCCTCACTGCCAGACTCCCGGATCAACCCGCTGAATGTTTGCAAAATCCGTTTGGGGATCTCCATGCTGATTTCATCAAGCAGCAGCTTCTCATGCTCTTTTACGAGACTCGTCATAGCACCCTCCGATTAGGTTGTGGCTTGTTCCCCTACAGATGAGTATGTTTTCAGCAGACGGCGTACACGCTGAATGGCCCAGGTCACACGATTTTGACCGCGTGTAAGATGCGTGAGGACAACCCTATACGCGTGAGACGCAGGATCTAACTCGGACAAATAGTGTGCCGCAGATAAATCCGGTAATCGTGGCATATCAATCGCCAGATCGTGCCTGAATTTACCCGTTCGTGAATAGTTGATGGTGACCATCTCTCGGCCGATTTGGCGAATGATCTCGTTCACTCTTTTCACATTTGGATCTGAGACCGAGGGAGATGAAAGCAATGGCAGTTGCTTGTAAAAATCCTGCATTTCATGAGCAAGCTCCGTAGCTTCCTTTTTCATAATGGAGAATGTAAAATGCCCCGCTGCTGCCAATTCATATTCCTCCAGCGTATCCATCAACTCTTCCAGCGTCTTCGAAAAGAAAAAGGGATGAATCGGTGAATGGACAACGCGCAGAATCGTAGTCATGTATACCCGAATGTCTCGAACGAGAATATCGAGGTCAGCAACATTCATGAGATCCTCTTCACTGTGCCACTCGATATTCGATCCACAGCCCCCAACGGCGTAGTAGCCCTTTTCCTTCAATTCTTCTGCGGGAATGCTGGACGAAAGCATGTAAAACGACGTGATTCCGATGTTGTTAAACGAATAATCGCCCGCCCGATGTGGCCGGAAGCCTTTGGACTGCTCACCGATGGCATCTTGTATAGATGACTGGCAAAGCCCCTCTACTTCGCTCATCCAGGACATGTCCTCGTACGAAGTCGCCCAGCGACAGCCTGGTGAGTCGCAATTCACCTGCGCAATGCAATTCTCGTCGAGATCAAGGCCAAACTGATCTGCGAACCAGGTAGAGCCTGCATATCTGCCTGTCGAATGCCCTGGCCAAATCGCAATTCTAATGCTGCGCTTTAGCAGATGACGATGCTTATGAAACAGGCGTGCCATTTCCACCAATGCGGCATTTCCTGTACCATTGTCTCCTATTCCCTGATGCCAGGAATCCAAATGACCGTGCAATAAAACGTACTTTTCGGGTTCCTCGGTTCCCTCAATCCAGACATCAATCAATGGACATGGAAACCAGCCGCTGTCCAAATGCGTCTGGAATTGCAGGGTTACTTTTCCTGACTGACATTCGGTAATTAATGCATGCCCATCTTGCTTTCCAATCATCAAAGCAGGAATCCGTGGCTCTTCGTCCATGTTATCCAAATCAGGTGAGCCCCAGATGACTCCGATCGTTCCTTCATGGATATAACGACCGGGACTGATGAAAATAACGCCTAGTGCTCCCTCATTGCCTAATTCCTTCGTTTTTCCTGACACCGGGTAACCGTCTGTCAATACGATCTTCCCACGGATATCACCGTATTTGTTAGTTGCCAGGGGGTCAAATGCATCTGAGAGATCGTCTTTCTCTGCAGGAATGTACACCATCTCGCCACATATCCATTGGTCCCCTGTCGAAATCGAGCACGACGGCGTTTTGGCTCTGATTTCCCGCGACACAGGCTCGGTGACGATGAGGGTAGCCCTTTTAGGAACACTTAAGTGAATATTCGGGTAGTGAATCCGATGTGGGATTTGCCAATCCTCCAGAAACTGGGTCAAGAAATGAGCAGCGATCCTCTCGTCCTCACTCCCAGATTCACGAGTCAATGTGACGAATCGCTCCAGAATCGCTTTCGGAACATCCGTCGATATGTCGTTTAATATCGTCTTTTCTACCTGATCTAGCTCGCAAGTCACGGATAAGCCTCCTCTACAACGAAGATCTTGTACTAAGATTAGCTTGTATTACTTGGAAACCGTTTCTTGTTCACCAGGCTTGCCAGAGACTCGTTGGCAATAGTGATCAAAAAAGATCGCCATTGACTTCTCAAAATCAAGCACGCCTTGTACCGTGCAGTATTCGTCGCTGGAATGCTGTCTTGCCCCGTGACCCATGCCTCCTGTTACATATGGAATTTGCAGATAGCGCTCAAATACATAGTAGGGAGCGCTACCAGGGTTCAGCGGTTGGATTTGCGGTTCTTTGCCCATTGTCCGATACGTGTCGATCATCGCCTGAACAACATGCTCATCCACAGATACTTTCGACCAATAGTATTTATTAGCGACGTTCATTTCGATGTCGGCAAAGCCGTGTTTATCCAAATGCGCGCGAATGAGGCGGACCACTTCATCCGGCTCCATATGAGGCACCATGCGGACATCGACTTTGGCCGTCGCGATATGTGGCAATAGCGTTTTTGTTCCCGGCCCTGTGTAGCCGGAGTAAATTCCGTCGATGTTCAGCTGAGGTCGGCTATACAGCTTCTCCCAGACATCCATCCCTGTACCGTCATACTTCAAGCGTTTCACATCATAGTTTTCGAGAAACACCTTTTCGTCATAGATGCCTTCCTCGATCTGTTGTTCTAAAATCACTCTCTCTTTTGCAGGTATCTCGGACACTTCATCCAGGAGACCCTCTATTAAAATGTTTTCATCCACGTCTACCATGGTCGACAGTGCTTGAACGAGTCGCCAGGCAGGGTTTTTCACCCATGCGTTAAAGGAACCGTGAATGCCGCGAGAAGTGGGGCCGCCCCACTCGCCGCCTTGACATACCAGTTCAAAATAGAGCAAGCCTTTCGTACCGAGCACGAGTCCAGGCGTACCTACCTCATCCTGCTCGAAGAAAGGAAATAGGACAGCTTCAGCTTTTGCTAGTTTCTCCTTATACTGCTCGAGGAAGGCAGGGAAGTTGCGGCTCCCCATTTCCTCTTCTCCCTCGACAGCAAAGATCAGGTTGACAGGAAGCTTGCCATCCACTTCTTTTATGGCGCGAATCGTATTGAAGAAAGCACCCAGTGGCCCTTTCGTATTGACTGCACCCCGGTTGATGATGCACGGACCAAATTTGGGCAGCTCCTTGATTTCTGCGCTCCAAGGATCTACTGTCCAGCCCTCTTCGTCCGTCGGCATCACATCGTACATCCCATAGACCAGAAGGGTGTGCTCCTGCCCTTCGTCAAACTCCCCAAATACAATCGGATGCCCTTTGGTCGGAACTACTTCGGCAGTTCCTCCGAGCTCTTCGATAATCTCTTTCAATTTGTTCGCTGTCTTTTCTATGCCTTCACCAGTATAGCTAATACTCGGCATCCGCAAAAATTCGCGAACACGCTCCAAATCTTCAACGAAGTTTTTCTCCAAATGCGTGAGAACATCATTCAAATTCATTTTGGTACCCTCCTCTAGCTTTTCTCGTTCAAATGACAGCCACACTATTTAGAAAGAAATTGCCTGACTCGGCTTACGTACTTCTCATTTTCTTCAAGATGTGGCGAGTGTCCACTATTTTCATAGATAACCAGCTCGGATCGCGGAATCAGACTTGCGATTTCCTCTGAAGCTTCTACTGGGGTTATCCAATCGTGTCTGCCAACAGAAACAAGAACGGGCACATTAACGGCTGGCAGCTTGTCACGGAGGTTAAACGTCGGTTGATTCACACGAAAGGCAAAGTTATGCGTCTCATAGTGATAGTAGATAGAATCCATTTTTTCTTTCGCGATTACAGGATCGTACTCCACCGTATATAAAGGCTGGAGAGCGAAAAATACGGATTTTAGCTCTTCGTTGGAACGCATCTCGCCGGCAAACATACGGACCAGCTCATCTTCTGTCAGCCCGGGAAGATTGGCTTCCAGCGCCCTCTTTGTCGCGCCATCCTGGCGATCTGAGCCGGGTTTTGTATCTCGTAGCATGACTTGCGAGACATGCTGGGGATAGCGAGTGACGTATTCCAATGCCATGTACCCGCCATACGAGCCGCCATGAATCACGATTTTGTCCAGATGCAGCTGCTTGCGCAATTCGTCGATATCAGCTGCCCATTGCTCATGCGTATAGGGTGGCTTTTCTTCCGATCTGCCAGAGCCTCGCATATCCAAAAATACGAGCTTATGAGTCTCTTCCAAAGGAGCGAACGCTTTGCGGTCTGCGCGACAATCTCCTAGACCAGGTGCTCCATGGATAAAAAAAATCGCATCCCCATCCTCTTTTCCATGGACCTCATAGTAAATTTGGCAATCATTAATAGTCGTGTACATGCCATACCTCCTATACTTTGATAATCAATTGATCGAGTGTCTTTGGAAATTGCGTAACGACAAGTGGCTCGTCGTCTGTGACGATGATCGTATCCGAATGCCGGAAGCCGGAGAATCCCTCGATGTAAATGCCCGGTTCGCTTGATAGCACCATACCTGGACGCAGTATGGTATGGTCTCCCACCTCGATCCACGGGGCTTCATGCTCCTCCAAGCCTTTTCCATGACCTGTGCGATGCAGCAGGTACTGACCGTAGCCAGCTTTTCGGATGTAATCGAGTGCGATTGCGTCAATATCTGAACATTTATTGCCAGGACGCATGGCTTCGATCGCCATCTGCTGCGCAGTTGCCATGATCTCCAGCACTTTAGCCTGCTCATCGCTCACATCCCCGATAAAGCAGGTGCGTTCACACTCGGCCCGATAACCCCCTACATTTGCACCGCAACTGAGGATCAACGTCTCTCCCTTCTCCATGCGCCTCGCACTTGGCAACGCATGTGGCATCGCCGTGCGGAGGCCGCTAGGAACGAGTCCACCAGCAGGTCCACCCGGGACGTACACAACCTCGCCCAAATCTTCAATCATTTTGTTCAAGGTATCCCCCGAGATCGTTTGCAGCATCTCCAGCTCTGACATGCCCGGAGCGGCTACCTCTGTTCCTTTTTTGACGATATAGTCGGAGTAGTATCCAGCCAAACGCAGCAATTCGACCTCATAGGAATCCTTTGTCAACCGCATTTCATGAATGAGGGTATTCACTGACAAGGATGTGGGCGCAAACAATTCTTTTACGCGGAGATAAAGCTCGCGACTCCCACCATCGATGCTTACTTGCGTTAGATTCGAAAACGTTTGCTTTATGCTGCTTATCATCCAATCGATCGGATGCACGACTCCCGGGTATTCAAAATAGTCGCGTATGTCTTGGAAGATTGTCGCATGCTTCGCCTCTGCCAGCTCCATCACGGGAACGAACAGGATGGATTCGCCGGTCGCTGGTACAAACAACGCAACAGGCCGTTCATTTGGAAAGTGAAACAGCCCAGTCGTGTAAAAAATGTTGTACGTGTTTGTGACGAGAAGTCCGCTGATAGCGTTCTTTTGCAAATGCTCTTGAATACGGGAAATCCTTTCCGTGTAAGCTTTTTTTGGAATCTTGGTCAGCATTTTTTGTCCCTCCAGAAAATTATCTTTTTCTCAAGCGCGGATTCAGAGCTTCATTGATGCCGATTCCGAGGAAGTTAAAGGACAGCACAAGAACAACGATGGCAATGCTCGGAAACAATGCCAGCCACCACGCATGGATAATGACACCAGTAGAATGTGCATTCTGCAAAATGGTCCCCCAGCTCCAGCTCATCGGATCGCCCAAACCGAGGAAGCTCAGCCCTGCCTCGGAAAGCACGGAGGTCCCCATAATGATGGTCATATTGACGAGAATCGGTGGAAAGGCATTTAAGAGAACGTGGCGGAAGATGATTTTAGACTCCTTCGTCCCAATCGCTCTCGCTGCTTCGATATATTGCTTTTCACGAATCGCAAGCGCTTCTGCGCGAGTCACCCGTGCAATCTGCGGCCAGCTGAACAAGCCGATGATGATCGCGATATTGCTGATGCCTGTACCGAGTACAGCCGCCATGATAATCATCAAAGGAAGGACAGGAAGCGTCAGGAAGATATCTGTAATCGCCATGCCGATATGGGAGACTCTCCCCCCGTAATAACCGGATATCAGACCAATCGGCACGCCGATCACGATCGAGATTACGGCAGAAGTCAGGCCGACATACAAAGAAACACGCGTCCCCCAGATGACCTGGTCGAAAATACTTAAGCCGACTGAATCGGTGCCAAACCAATACTGGGCACTCGGCGGTTGGAGCATGTTTGCGACGTCTCCGTACCCCGTGGGGCGATCGCTGAAGACTGGTGCGAGAATAACTAGAAGCAACAAAACGACAATGCCATACAGACCGATGACTCCGAAGCGGTTCCGCCGAAAGTGTTTGATGAACTCCCGCAAAGGGGATGTTCTCGGCTGTTGGATCGTTAAAGGCAACGAACTAGGGACTTTTTCTTCGATCAACGTAGTATTTTCCAATCGCTTTCACCCCCTAGCTGTTCGTAATTTTGGGATCCAGGTACGAATAGACGAGATCAGTCAAGATATTCACTATGACAACCGTTACTGCCAAGATCAAGAAGGTGCCTTGCAGGATTGGATAATCATGCTCTTTAACTGCTTCATAGATCAGCCTGCCGAGGCCTGGATAGGCAAACACGGTTTCGGTCAGGATGGCACCGCCGACGATGGCACCGAGCTGCAACCCCATCATGGTAACGGTAGAGAGCAAGGAATTTCGTACGGCATGCCGCCAGAGCACCACTCTTTCCTTCAAGCCTTTGGCCCGAGCGGTGCGAATGTATTCCTCGTTCAAAACATCAATCGTGCTTGCCCGCATATACAGCACATAGCTAGCCAGATGTACAATCGTTAATGACACGACTGGCAAAACGAGATGATGGGTGGCATCCCAGATATAATCCCAGCCTTCGACGCCAACCGTCACAGCTCCACCTATGGGGAACCAGGGAATTTTTAATCCGAGGAAATATAGCAGGATAATCCCCAGCCAGGGAATAAATAGCGCAATCCCCAAGATCGACAAAGCATTGATCGCCTGGTCGAGGAACGATCCTTTTCGATAGGCGGCGATGACACCCAAAGGTATGCCAATCAATGCTGTAATAAGCAAGGAGACAGACATCAAAATCAAGGTCCAGGGCAGCCTTGATAAAATCACATCCATCACGGGCACCCTCTGCACAAAGGAGGTTCCCAGATCGAATTGAAGGAACAGCTGCTTGAGAAAGATGATGTATTGTGTAAACAGATCCTTGTCCAAGCCAAAGTCCTTTAACAACTGCTGCCTGATTTCCTCAGGGACTCGATTGTCCAGCATCATTGTTGTCGGGTCGCCGGGCATGACACGCAGGATCAAAAAAGTGGCAGTCACAGCAACGAGCACGGTAATTACGCCGCGCAGCAGCCGAGCAATCAGAAAATGCGTCATGAGCGGCACTCCCTTACGTAGATCACGCTTCCCGAGCAGTCAGGCTGCAACCACTCGGGAAGATGTCCGGTTTACTTTTTGTACACGCCAACGAGAGAGTTCGGGTCTACCAAGCCTTGAAGGTCTCCCGGGAACAAAGTGAAACCACCGAATTTATCTGCGTTGTAGGCCAGATTGAATTTTTGAACATAGATCGGCACAACCGGGAACTCTTTGACAAACAGCGCTTGGGCTGCTTTTACATCATCCCTGGCAATTTCTTCGGTTTTGGCGTATTTCGCTCCATCTGCCAGGCGATCCATCTCTGTATTGGTGTAGGTGGCCATGTTGTTCTTGGCTTTCGAATGGTACAGATTGGCGAAAGTCTCGCTTGGCTCGTCCAAAACCCCCCATTTTCCGATGTGCATTTGGAAATCGTGTTCGTTAAACACCTTCGCGACCAGCGTGTTGTACTCGACCGGCTTCAAGATCAGCTTCACGCCAATATCGGCGGCGTTCTTCTCCAGAATTTTCGCAACCTTTTGGTGGAAGACGTTTGCTCCGTCATAGATGACCTCTGGCTCTACGTTTTTGCCTCCGAAGCTGCTTGGGGCGTTGAGAATTCCATCGCCATCGGTGTCACTATAGCCAGCATTTGTGAGTGTTTCTTTTGCTTTTGCAGAATCATACGCGGGTGCTTTTGCGTCAGGATTGATCCAATCTGCAAACAGTGGGGAAATCGGCGTGTCTATTTGCATGCCTGCCCCTTCCAACGCCACATTCAGAATGGTGTTGCGGTCAGTCGCAGTTGCCATCGCCAGGCGGAAGTTTACATCTTGCGTCGGAGAAACGCCTTTCGATGCATCCGTATTAAAGCTGTAGTACGCAAAGCCCAGGCTCGCCGTTTGCTCCACCTTAATGGAAGGATTGGTTTCCAGCAGCTTGGCAGCAGAGGTCGGCAAATCAGACGATGTCACATCCACTTCCCCTTTTTGCAGCGCCAGCGTCATCGTATTGGCATCCGGGTAAATCTTGAATATCACTTTATCCAAATATGCGCGTCCACCTGGTGCTGCAAACCATTTGTCGATCGCAGCAAGCTCGATGTACTGGCCTTTTTCATACTTGACGAGCTTAAACGGACCAGCCCCGACAGGATCTTGGTTTTCAAAGGCTTTAGGGTCGTCAACCTTTTCCCAAATATGCTTCGGAACGATTCGCACCCAGTAACCAATCGCCCCCGAGAATGCGGGGTATGGACCCTTTAACGTGTACACTACTGTCAGCTTGTCAGGGGTTTCAACCTTGGCAACCTGATCGAAAATCTCCGCTGTCCATTGAAGCTTTTTGTCGTGCAGCAGTTGTCCTGTAAATGCGACGTCCTCCGAGGTAATCGGCTGTCCATCCTGCCAGGTTACCCCATCCCGGAGTTTGATGGTGATGGTAAGACCGTCATCAGATGTCTTGACCGATTCAGCCAAGTAAGGCTCTTTTTTTCCACTCGAATTCATCTGCATCAAATGCGGATACAAATTGTTGACGATCCAGCTGCCAGGTGTAGTATTGGAGACAAGCGGATTCAAGGTATCGGGTCCTGATAGTGTTCCCACCACCAGTGTTCCACCGACAGCTGGCTGTCCGTTTGCAGGTGAGGGCTGAGTGGTCGAGGCGGCAGAGGTGCTGGTGCCAGATGGGCTTGCTGCATTTTGACTACCACTACTCGTCGGCTGTGATGAACAGGCTGCAAGCATACTGGCAGACAGCAAGAGTGAGAGCATGACATTCTTTCGGTTGAGTCGCTTCACGTTGATTTCCCCCTGTTCTTGTTTGGTTTGAAACTACCGGTGTGGTCCTATTCGCTGTATAAATGGCAAGCAACCGCTTCTCCCGCTGTTGTCTGTCTCAAGGCTGGTCGTACCTGCCTGCACACGTCCATACAAGACGGACAGCGCGGATGGAACGCACAGCCTGTCGGAGGATTGGATGGGCTTGGAACGTCACCTGTCAAGATAATCCGGTCTTTCTTGCGTTTTGGATCAGAGCTTGGGACAGCAGATAAGAGCGCTTGTGAATACGGATGGAGAGGCTTTTCAAACAAGCTCTTTTTCGAGCTGATTTCGACGACACGCCCCAAATACATGACCAGAATGCGGTCGCAAAAATGATTGACAACGCTTAAATCATGGGAGATGAAAATAAAGGTAAGAGAAAATTGCTGTTGCAAATCCTTCAATAGATTCAATACCTGTGATTGGATTGAGACATCCAAAGCAGACACGGGCTCGTCAGCGACAATCAGCTCGGGACCTAGCATCAAAGCCCGTGCGATGCCGATCCGCTGTCGCTGTCCTCCACTAAACTCGTGTGGAAATCGATGGATCGCTTGCTCTCCTAGTCCCACCACCTGAAGCAGCTCGAGAATCTTACTCCGCCACTCTTTTTTTGGATACAATTGATAGTTTGCGAGTGGTTCCTCAAGAATCTGCCCTACTGTCAATCGTGGGTTCAGTGACGAGTACGGATCCTGGAATACCATTTGCAATTCCTTTCGCAGCTCTCGCATCTCTTCTTTTTGCGTGTGTAGGATGTTTTTACCCTTGTAGATCACCTCACCTTCCGTTGCATCCAATAGGCGAATTAACAGTCTGCCTGTCGTTGATTTTCCGCAGCCTGATTCGCCGACGATTCCCAAGGTTTCGCCTTTAAAGACGTGAAAGGATAAATCATCCACTGCCTTTACATGGGAGGTAGTACGCCGCAATAGTCCCTTCTTTATGGGAAAATACTTTTTTAAGCTTTTTGCTTCCAATAAAATCTCATTCATACAGACACCCCACTTGTTTTTGGATATAACCAGCAGCGGCATCTGACATGCTCGGAAAGCTCAACCAGTGGCGGCGATTCTCGCATACAGCGCTCTGTCACCTCCGAACAGCGTGTGGAGAAACGGCATCCTTTTGGCATTGCGGACAGCTGAGGAACAGTTCCCTCGATGGTATGTAAGCGATCCTTTTCGTCCCCGATTTTGGGTGTCGATGCGATCAACCCTTTCGTATACGGGTGGCTGGGCGTTTCAAAAAGGGTGAGCACGGGTGCTTCCTCCACGATTTGTCCTGCGTACATCACAATTACCCGATCACAAACCTCCGCGACAACTCCCAAGTCGTGTGTGATGAGCAAGATCGCCATGTCAAACTGTTCCTGGAGTTTTTTCATCAATTCAAGAATCTGCGCTTGGATCGTGACATCCAATGCGGTTGTCGGTTCATCTGCAATCAAAATATCTGGATTGCAGGCAAGTCCCATGGCAATCATCACCCGCTGCCTCATCCCGCCTGACAGCTGATGCGGATATTCGTTAATCACCTCGTTTGGCCTGGGAATTCCCACGGTTTGAAGCATCTCGATCGCTTTCTTTTTTGCCTGTGACTTGCTCATGATTGTGTGCTCTCGTAACAACTCGATCAATTGAAAGCCAATCGTATATACCGGATTCAGTGAGGACATCGGCTCCTGAAATATCATCGACATCTCATTTCCACGTTTTTTTCGATAAGCGTCTTTACTAATGGATAGCAAGTTGATTCCCTGTAAGCATATTTCTCCCTCGCTTACTCTCGCGTTTTCTGGCAGAAGACCCATGATCGACAAGGCGGTCATGCTCTTCCCGCAACCTGATTCCCCGACAATCCCTACCGTTTCTTTGCTATCGACGTGGAAATCGATACCCTCAATGATGGCGTACTCTTTGTTCTCCATTTTGATCCGAGTTTTCACGTTTCTGACTTCCAACACTTTTGGTTTGTCTCGAGACATGACTTCCCCCCTGCGAATCGACATCTTCCTTTGTTTACAAGAGTTAATAGCAAGGACTATGCCAGCTCGGTTGAGTGTACAAGACAGGTAAATTCCTTACTTTTACGGCTCTGGCAGATCGCTTTCGGCTCATTAGGTTGGTGAACAGCTCCTTGGATGACCCCAAGTGACCCTAAGTCATGGTGAGTCGAAACCTAGGAGAAATAGAAAAAAGCTGCCCCCAGGAACCTCCGCAAATGGGAACAGCTTCGATATTCTCGTTTTCATTTTTGTAAAAATTGTAGTGTGTGCTGTACGAGATGGTTTGCTTGTTTGAGCGCATAATTGACTTCATTTCGTTTTCTTTGCAGGGCAGTAATCAGGAAATAGTACTCTTGCTGCTCCGTTGTCGTTTGAACCAGCAGCTCGATGTCAGTGAATTTCGGTACGGCTGGTTGCTTTAAAGCCAAATCATGCTCAAAATTGCTGCCCTTCACGTAGTTCAGCGGTACCAGGTAGCTGGACAGCTCCAGCAAGCAGTGATTGATCGTCGTCAGCTTTTCCTCATCTGTTACTGTCCCTATTACATTCTGTAGCTCCACTAAACTGGATGTAAGGATCCCAATTCGTTCGAGTGTGGACGACAAATCGAAACGATTTCCTGCCTTCTCCTGCCACTCTGTGACGCTTTGCTCAATCTCCCTGATCGCCTCCAGCTGGTCAATCGGATAGATTGGATTCGTCAGCGAACGCCAAATAATGGACAGGTAGATTTGACAATCCCGGACCAAGAGCTCGGGGTCGATTTTATCGATGGTATCTTCCGTCGTATGCCACCACCAGCCAAACCCTCCCGATTTCCCTGACCCGAAAAGCTGGCTGAATGCTTTTGCTGCAGGTTCGTTAGATGGCTCTTGTTCGGAAAGGCCCATGAAAAGGGAAGGAGTTCCCGTCCCCCAGAACGACTGATCTCCAGAGCGTCCAAAGCGTGATCCTGCGAATTCCTGATTGGTGACCGCACTTATGACTTCGTTTGCGAGCTTTCTTGTTTCTTGCATGGTATTGGCTTCAGTCAGGACAGTTGAGTCTATCGCCCCTACAGAATCGATATTGATGTGCAGGAGGCAATTCTCCCGTAAATCTTCCCAATGCGTGTCACAATACCAAGCTGAGCCCGCATAGCGACCGTGCGAATGTCCGGACCAAAAAGCGAGGCGCAGCGTCCGTTTTAATAGATTGCGCTGTCCGGAAAGAATGCGCGCGACCTCCAGCATGGCAGCATTTGCTGTGCCATTGTCCATCGCTCCATAATGCCAGGAGTCAATATGGCCGCTAAACAGCACGAATTTCTCCGGCTCTGTTTGCCCTTTGATTTCCGCTATGAGAGTAGGAATGGTGCGAATTCCTGTTTCGACGACTGTCGAGATCGTACATTCATTTTGTCCATCTGACAGACTGTTCTTGATTGTCTCTCCTGCCTCAATGGTGACAGAGACGACTGGAATGCTTGGAAGCAGCCCTTTGTTATCGAGCGTTGGAGTTCCCCATACGGTCGAGACGATCATTTCATGAGTGTGGGTCGCATTGATAAAGACCGCCCCAATCGCGCCCTGCTCCTCCGCCGTTTTTACTGCAATCGGTGTAGCCAGCCCGTCCAGAAGTACGATTTTTCCAACAACCTGCAAGTCTTTGTAATGAAGCGATGTACCGGAAGCCGCATACACCAGCTCTGCCTGTAAATGATTGACGGATTGCCCCATTGAATGTGTAATCGATGGAATCAATTGATCAGTCACGACGAGTTGTGATTTCACAGGCAAGCTGATATAGGCGTCGTGAAAATGCAGCTCGGACTCCACACCGAATTCAGCTAAAGTTTCACGCGCAAAATGAAAAGCACGCAGCTCTTCTTCCGAGCCGGACAGACGCACTTCTTTGGAAATGGTCTGCGTATACGCCATTAGCTTACTTTTCGACACCTGCTGCAAGAGGTGTTCTTCTGGAATGAGCGTCTGCCATTGGTTCATGTCACGGTCCTCTTTCCTTTTCGTTTTTTTGATAGGTGTATGAGCGATTAGCCGATGATATTTTTCGTGAGGACAGCCAAGATTTTCGTCGTCTGAATCAAGTCTTCGATCTCCATGCACTCGTTAAAGCCATGGATGTTATTCTCACTCGTGCCAGGCCCAAAATTGATTCCTGGTATCCCATTTCGGATGAACCAGCGTGTGTCTGATTGAGCCAATACTCCTACGACAGGCAAGGTGCGGCCAGTTACCTCCTGTACAGCATCCTGCAGCTCGGAAATGAGCGGTGAGCTTTCATCTACGATCGTCGGTTCCGTCTGAAAATCAGTAATCCGTATCAGCTTGGCTTTAAATGTGGGGTCCTTTTGCTCCAACGACTGTAGAATCGACACGACTCGGTTATAGATCTGATCGAGGCTGTGCTCAGGAATGACGCGAAAATCTACTTCGATCTCGCATGTAGCAGGAACGACATTAACTTTTGTTCCTCCGTGTATGGTTCCGACGTTGACCGTAGTGTATTTCATCCCTGGAATGGAAGAAGGCTCTCGCTCCAGCTCTTTTTGTAATTGTGCCAACCCCTGTACCACTTTTGCCATCATTTCTACAGCATTTAACCCCTTCCATTTGTAGCCTGCATGGGCCGGGATTCCTTCCGTGACGATTCGTAGCTGCAGGACGCCTGCCATCGCCCGAACGATGTGATTGCTGTAGCCTTCTACGATCACCATATCGCCATGTACATGCCCATTCTGATTGATATAGCCTGCACCCAGAATACCGCCCGTCTCCTCGTCGCATGTGGCGGCAATGATGACGTCTCCCTTTCGCGAAATGGTGGACTGAGCTACTGCCACTGCGGACATGATGTATGCGGTTAAACGACCCTTGGAATCTGTGGCTCCTCTGCCATAAATACGCCCATCCGCAATCGCTCCAGAAAAGGGCGGAAACAACCACTGCGCTGGATCTCCCGCAGGTACAGTGTCGAGATGCGAATTGAAAATCAGGTTTCTTCCCCCACCCGAGCCACGCAGAGTCGCAACCACATTTTTTCGCGGGGTCGCAAGCCCTGCTGCATGTGTCATCTCATCTGGTACAGAGATGACCTGCACCTCAAAGCCAAGCTGCGTTAGGCCTTTCTGTAAGAAATCACATATCTCATTGTAGTTTCCTGGCGGATTTTCACTTGGAATCTGAATGAGGCGCTGTAGGAATTCAATGATCTGCGGTCGCATCTCCTCGACCACCTGGAATAGTTCCTGTGTTTTCGTTTCATTCATGAGTTACCCCTCCTCGAGGATGAACAGTAGCAAAGTCTATGCCAATCAAAACACGTGGAAATGCACCTAATTTCGGTCTCTTGGAGGGGGATTACGGTGACTTAGGGTGTGAGCGACAACCTAATCATAAAAAGGAATGTTATAGGCATTAAGATGCGTAACCCATTTCAGCGGCAGGCGGCTTTTCGGTGTGGCATCTTCCTCTGAATAGCCAATCGGAACCAAACCGATAATCCGAACGTAGTCAGGGATACGAAGGCTTGCTTTGATCTCCTGTTCATTGATTCCCCCTACCCAGCAGCCCGACAATCCCAACGCCGTAGCAGTTAGCAGCAGATTTTGAACTGCAGCAGCAGAATCAATGAGCGCCCATTCTTTTCCGGCCGGGCCGTAACGGGCAACCGTCCGTTTCACGTTGGTGCAAGCGACAATCACGACGGCTGCATCTGCGATCCAATATTGATAGTTCTTTCCTTGGGAAAAGTAGCCACTGTAGGTCGAGCGCACAATTTCTTGTTTCTTGTCAGGTTCGTCAATGACAATAAACTCCCAGGGCTGCATATTGCCACTAGAGGGGGCACGCGTGGCTGCGAGTAAAAGCTGTTCAAGTATTTCGGGTGCAATAGGTTGCTTAGTGAACCTGCGTTTGCTGACCCGTTCAAAAATCGCAGGAATGGCATAGTTAGATTTTGAATTCATCTTGTCCACCTCCATTTACGAAATGATCTCTGCAACGGTAAGTCGCGGTGGAATTTCCTTTTCTTCCTCGCTGTAGCCGATAGTGAGAATGGCGACTGGTTCTATGTACCAAGGGAGTTCCAGATTTTTTTGCAAAAGGTGCGAGTCAAATTCCCGGATGACCGACGTACTGAGTCCGTGTAGCGCTGCAGTCAGACGTGCGTTTTGTATGGCGCAAAAAGTATCTTGGATCGCAAATATCTCCCCTCTCTCTCCAAGTCGAACCAGAGCTCTTCGTTTTTCAATCAACACGACAACGATGACTGGCGCGTTCTTTAACCATGCTTGTGCACCAAGGCTGCCGGGCGACAGAAATGGGTCCAGTGTGGAGGCAGTCAGTTTCTCTCTCTCGTCGGACCCTTTCACCATCAGCAGCTCCCATGGCTGTGTATTTGCTAGTGAAGGTCCCAATGAAAAAGCGTAAAGCACTTCCTCTAAAGCTAGCTCCGGGACTGACATCTCCTGGTAACTGCGGACATTTATGATCGTATTCATAATTTCTGGCCATTCGGCTCGCTCAGTATGGCTCACAAAACATACTCCCTTTCCAGAATGATGATAGATAGGCGGGTTTAATCTTTTGAATATTCAGAACTAAAGTCATGCGCGTAATTCCATCGTTTGCTTCATCATAGAAAGCATGTGCAAGCCTTTGTCTGTGATGCGACTGCCTTGTCCACGACGTCCGGAATAAATGTATCCCAAATCCTTTAAGCTATCCATGCGGTGTCGAACCTGCTGGTCAGTTATCGGAACGCCTTTTCGCGAGGCAAATTCAACGATTTTTCCCCTGCCGACACACTCCAATCTGCTTTTCGCTTGCTCTAGACAATCCAGGATGACAAAGAAGCTAAACAGCTCTCCTTTTGCCTCCAACTCCTCCAAATCCCCTTTTTTAGTTTTATGCTGCTGTTGCTCTGCGTCCCTAAACTGTTCAGGCAAATCAAGCTCTGTAATTGTGTTTCCGCTCATGACACTCGTCATATACTGGACGACGCTGTTCAGCTCCCGGACATTTCCCGGCCAGTCGTAAGTGAGCAGCCGATGCATGACAGCAGGCTCAATATTCACTTTGATGACGGTATTCTCTTTTACAAAATGCTCGACGAGTAACGGGATATCTTCCCTACGCTCCCGCAAGGATGGAACACGCAACGGGAGAACAAACAAGCGGTAGTACAAGTCCTGACGAAACTTCCCTTCTTCGACGAGGTCTTTCAGACTGCGATTGGTTGCCGCGATGATTCGAACATCGATAGGAATAATTTGCTGTCCCCCAATTCGCATGACCTGCTTCTCTTGGAGCACACGAAGCAAGAGAGCTTGGAGAGAAGGAGAAGCGTCTCCGATTTCATCCAGAAAAAGAGTCCCATTATGAGCAAGCTCAAACAGACCGGGCTTTCCGTTCTTCTTCGCTCCAGTGAAAGATCCGCCTTCGTAGCCAAACAGCTCACTTTCCGCTAGCGATTCAGGCAAACCTGCGAAATTGACAGGCAAAAAGGGACCGTTTCTACGTTTGGACAAGCTATGGATGGAATGCGCGAATAGTTCCTTGCCTGTGCCATTCTCACCAAGGATCAAGACGGTTTTATCGGTTGTAGAAATTTTTTGGAGCACTCCCAGTGTTGAAGTAAGGCGCTCGCTTTTGCCGATGATGTCCTTGATTGTGTATTTGGAGGACAGGCCCTTTCCCTGCAATTCTTTTCGCACTTCCTGCTCAACCTTTTGGAGGTTGGTTACATCTTGAAAGGCCGTCACCACACCAATCTTTTCGTCTTCCAATGTGATCGGTATATTATTTACGACCAGATTCAGATGATTAACCGCTTGCACCATATTGACCTCCCCTTGCTCCATTCCTTCGGGGAGAGCCAGCCAAGGAAGCACTTCGTCAACGGGTTTCCCTACCAGGTCTTTGCTTAAACCAGAGATGCCGAGGATGTTTTTCGCAGCTTGGTTGATTTGAATGATCGTTTTATTGGGATCAGTCGTAATAATGCCTTCATGAACGGTATTGAGGATCGTATCCAGATGCTTGTTGAGTTCCTTCATTTGATTCAAGGTCCGGAAAAAACGTTTGTTGTGCTCGATGATTTCTCGGAGGTACCTTGCGGAATACAGATTGGCCCGATCAACGTTGGCATTCAGTCGGACCGCAAGCTCGATAATTGTAGACACATCAAGTGGCCGTATTCCGATATTCACGACCTTTTGCATACCGCGTGGCAGCAGCTCTGCTCCCTCAGCGTAAATCGCGGTATGAATGCCGTCAATGGGCTGCTTGCATCCCGGATAGTACGGGACCATATCAAACTGAAAGCCAAGATTGCGCAATAATTCAATTGTTTCGTACGACGTTTCCAGCATGTTGTTGACGACGAGGCAACGGACGTCCGTGGGGAGGGTCACCAACTCTTCCATTTTGGCGATGTTAATAGCTCTTCTTGCAATGATCAGCTTCTCGCTTGGTATCTTCCATCCCTCAATGACTTTTGCTGATGATGCGAGAACGAAGTCAACCTCATCCGTATTGGAGACTTTCGACTCATGGAGGATCGTAATTCGATTTTGGAAAAAATCATGGATTTGACTAGCAAAAACAGTGTGTGTTCGATGATCTTTTGCCACAACCAGAAGCGTTCGCT
This sequence comes from Brevibacillus sp. SIMBA_040, assembly GCF_046535075.1. Taxonomy (NCBI): domain Bacteria; kingdom Bacillati; phylum Bacillota; class Bacilli; order Caryophanales; family Paenibacillaceae; genus Brevibacillus; species Brevibacillus sp. SIMBA_040. Next base: position 117,468 of record NZ_JAWRXI010000008.1, on the reverse strand, counting down.
TATCCACAGTATCCCTCCCCAGATATTCATACTGATATTTCTCTATCATCTTAGTATGGGAACCCCTCTGGTTAATAGAGGCTAAAAATTTTTGATCCAACTGGAATTTATTAGGAATTGATGATACAGATAAAAAGAAAGATAGGTCTCCTATTAGCGAGAAAAATGCTAAGCGAGAACTATCTTGAGCGTATCAAACTGCTCTTTTTGCGTTGTCTAGTAGAGTATGTGGAGATCAGACAGTAGCTTTTTCGTCTTTTTTGCCTACGCCCATCGTTTTCGGTTGATACCATACCTCATCGAGGACCCGCATGATATTGCCGCCAATCACTTTAGCAATATCTTCATCAGAATAACCGCGTGTGATCAACCAACGGACGATATTCGGAAATGCTTCTGTCGGATTTTCGATCCCCTCGACATAATCGACTTCCTCAAAATCTTTTTTGCCATGAGCTGCCGCTATTGATAAGGCACTGGCAAAAACACGATGGATACCAACATGGTCGCCGAACAATACATCCGGTCCAAATGCGACATGATCAATTCCAACCAGGTTCGCACAATACTCGAAATGCTCCATGAAAGAATCAAGATTGTGCCTCGGCTGATTTTTTGTCATCGTTGTATGAGGAGCTGCCTCAATGCCGATAACACCGCCGCGCTCCGCGCATGCTCGAATGATGTGATCTGGCTTTAAGCGGTTCGAGTCCCAAAGCGCCCGAGCACCTGCGTGAGTAATGAAAATCGGTTTTTCACTCGTCTCAATCGTATCCAGCGAGGTTTTGTCTCCAGAGTGAGAGATATCGATGGCAATCCCGAGCTTGTTCATACGGCGTACAGCCTGTCTGCCGAACTCCGTCAGGCCGCCGTCGTTTTTCTCCTTTAATCCGTACCCGAGCGAGTTGCCTTCACTGTAGGCGATCCCCATGCAGCGAACGCCAAAGCCATATAAAATATCCAATCGATCTAGCTCATTCTCGATCATCGTGGATGCTTCCAAAGAAGTGACGAAGGCAATCTTTCTATTTTTCTTTGCTTGACGAATGTCATCCGTGGTGAGTCCAAGAACAACCATGTCCTGGTGCGCGATATCACACAAGCGCATGCCCAAGTCAAACAGGATATCATCCCATTTCCACCCCGCGCGAGAGGTGATCATAGCGGTTCCATTCATGAGATTATCAAAAACGCAATCCAGACCAGACTTGCTCAACCCCTCATACCCCATGCTGTCCCTGCCCCACCGGCGAAACTCGAAAAATTCATTCAGATTCTCTGGTGCAACAAACATGTGGTCATGAAGAGAGATCACGAGGTTTTCTTCAAAAAGCCTTTTTGCTCGCTCTTCTTGCGCCTCTGTCAACGGGATCGTGTATGGCGGGAATAAACCTGTTTCCTTCGATAGCTTAAACTCTTTGAAATCGACACCCGGCTCTAAATACTGATAAGCACGATACCCTCTGTAATCCTTTTTTTGCATGAAAATCACACCTTTCTTTGCTTAATGATTGGACATCAGGTGGAGTTGCGGTGGCGGACAACATGTGGAAGCTCTAGCATGATCTTTCCAAGATGATCCACTTGCATGTTCGGTGCCAATGGGAGATAGAGAGTATTTAGAAGAATGAGGACGTTTAAGCAGGGATTTTCATACATGGGCAGGATAAGAACGGTCGAATTGGAACCAGCTACACCCTAATGGATTACCCTAAGGAACCTCAAGGTTTTTATGAACCTCCTGATCGAGAAACGCGGCAGATTGCTTGGGAAAAAGGCAAAGAAAAAATCCCGATACAAGATATCGGGATCTAGGTTACGTATTTGTCGAATTTTTGTATTAGGCTGCTCCTGCCTTCAGCTGTTTATGCTTCTTACCCCTCAGCGATAAGCCAAAACAGATAAACAGGATGATCGATGCGAGCACGTAAGGAGAGTTGAGATTCACATCGAACATATACCCTGCCACTACCGGCCCGGCAATATTACCGAGACTAGTAAAGGATGAGTTAAGTCCAGCAACGTATCCTTGTTGATCCTCGGCAACCATCGACATTTGCGTACCGATAGCTGGACGCAAAATATCGATCGCTAAAAAGATAATGAAGGTAACTGCAAAAATAGCCCAGAATTTGTGGACGAACAGCGTCATGAGAATAAATAAACCTGCAAAAAATAAGCAGACCGAGATAACACGTTTCTCGCCGAACCTGTTCAAAATCCAGCTAAAGCAGGTAGCTTGAACCACTGCTCCTGCTATCGAGCCAAATGTAATGATAAAGGCAATATCTTTTGGACCGAACCCGAATTTATGATCGACGAACAGTCCGAAGACCGTTTCAAAATTCGCCAGTCCGAAAGACATTACAAACACTATAATCAAGCTTAAAAAATACGGCTCGCGATAGATCTGCCCTAACTGCGAGAAAAGACCGGGTCTCTGTTTCGCAATTGTTGAAGATTGAGATGGTCCTTCTTTGGCAGTACGCGATTCCTGCAGGAAAAACAGTGTAAAGCCTGCTGCAATCAGCCCCGCAACTGCTGCGGAATAAAAAGGTACGCGAATCCCAAATTCGGCGATATATCCGCCAATACCTGGTCCGATAATAAAGCCAGTTGTAATCGCCGCGTTTATATAGCCCATCCCAGCAGCACGTTCTTCATTCGTCGTGACGTCTGCCACACAAGCCATTACGGCTGGCATGATCATGGCTGCACTAATACCTCCGAGCAGCCTAGAGAGGAACAGCAGCTCTGAGTTGCTCGCTATCCCAAACAGCCATTCAGTGAATGCGAATATGATTAAGCCAATGACAATCATTCGTTTTCTTCCAAAAGAATCCGCCAAACGGCCAGCAATTGGCGAAAAAAGAAGCTGTGTCAGCGAAAAGGCAGCAACCAGCAAGCCGACGGTACTTCCGCTAATGCCCAATGCCGTCATGAACTTAGGCATGATCGGTATGATCAGGCCAATCCCGGTAAAAACGAGGAAAATATTGAACATCAGAATCAATACCGAGCCCCGATTTTTTAATAGTAATGTCATGCTTTATTCCTCCAAACGCAAACATACGGAATGTTCATTCTAGATCGTAGAGAATTTCACGTTGTTGCTAAATTTTGTACGATTACGAATTTAAACTATCGGGTAACCCTATAGTCAAGGATAAATCATTCATTATATAATTTCTTTATCATAAAAGTATGGAATGAAAATGTTTGGGAGTGGTAATCCATGTCGAAAATCCAGCAAAAGTATTTTACTACTAGTGAAATGGCCAAAACTTGTGGCGTTACGAAACATACCCTTTTTCACTACGATGAGATCGGGCTTTTAAAGCCTGATTTTGTTAACGAAAAGGGCTATCGGTTTTACTCTTTTAAACAATGCTACGCGCTAGATATCATCAATGTACTCAAAAAGGCAGGCAGTTCTTTGCAGGAGATCAAGGATTTTTTTCAGAACCATAATTCAACGATGTTCGTTAACCTAATACAACAGAAACAACGAGACCTGGAAGTGGAGCATCTTCGAATCCAAAGAATGCAGTATTTTTTGAAGGGCGCTGTCGAGATGACCGAAACAGCCATGAATGACTTGAGGGATACCCCGATGACTGAGGAATGTGAAGCGCAGTACTTCATTACTACACAGATAGAACATTGTCTGGATGAGCAAGAATATGCCAAAAAGCTGAGTGAGCATCGCGATTATTCCGAAAAACACCTCATCCTTCATGAGTTTCCTCTTTGGTCGATTTTGAGTAAAGAACGTTTTCATGCTGAACATTACTTTCCAAACTATATTGCCTATAAACTTATTGACCCTATTCAAACAGAAAAAATGGTTACAAGACCAAAAGGAAAGTATGCTGTCTTGGATCATATTGGATCGTATGAAAGCATGTCGTCCACATACGCTACACTGAAAAAGTACATTAACAGCATGGGATTGAACGTCAGTACCGATGTATATGAAGTGGAGATGCTTAATTACCTTACTGAGAAGGACCCTGATAACTTTATTATTCGGATTTCTGTTGGTGTGTCGTAGCGCCTTCCACTCTATAGGAAATGTCAGCAGTAAAATAGGAAATGATAGTTTTTAACGAAAAAACGTCCTCTACTATCACTTCCCTTATTGAGCAATACTTGAAAAATGATGTCGTGCAAATGGGTTTTTGCCTTGTTCGAATGTAATATCCGTCAGCATAATCTCCATACCAGGACGAATGCGAGTCCTTGTCACGCTCTCCTTTTGTTAAAATCATCTGCACATCACCTCCTCTGAGCTTGCATGATTGCATTTTCCTTAACTCTCATGATTTGTTCAGATCATTCGTTAACAATGAGTCCAAATAATTTTGCGAATATGTAAGTTTGTTCACGAGAAATGATACACCCTTTTAAATCATCCACGGTTACGCCTAACCCATCGAATTCACAATCACTTAAATCTATTCCCTCTAGCTTCGTTCCAGACAATTGAGCTTGGTCTATATTGGAGGAGTATAAGTGAAATTTTTGTATTTTTGAATTGCTAAAATCTGTTTTACGTAAAGAGCTATCTTGAATGATAGCCTGTTTAATGTTTGACAATTTGAATGTGGCATAATCGGCTATGCAGCTAGTCATTTCAACATTCCTTAGGGTAACGCTAGCAAAATTAATCCCAATCATTTTGCATTCATTGAACTTTGTTCTATGGATAATAGCATCAGTGAAATCTACATTAGACAGATCACATCTCTCAAAAATGACATCAGTAAATTCAGCTCCGCGTAATATTGTTTCAGTAAAAGTTACATTTTTGAAGATGACTTTTTCAAAAGTAACTTTATGCGCCGTTTGATTCTCAATCACACAGTCTTCAATCATTCTCATTTCAAAAAAATCATCGGACTGTATCGTAAGTTGTTTGAATACGGGTAAATCCACAGGAACTAGTTTAGGTGATTCTATTTTCACTATTTTCTTATTCACGTGTGTACCCTCTCCTCCAAGGGATATTTAAAAATGGGTCTGACGAGATTTCCTATACTCAAGTTGCTGAATACCTGGGCACAACTGTGTTCAAACGTTCAATAGCGCCAGATCAAGCTGGCTTATGCGCTCAGGGTTGGAGATCAAGTCGACTTCGGTAATTTTTCCGTGACTCATCGTAAATTTGAGTACATAGAGCAATTTTCCTTGAGGAGCTACTATGATTCCTACTGTTCCGTCTACAAGCGCTAGTTGTGCTGCTTTCTGTGCACGTCCCGAAACTAGCTTCGCCAGAGCAACCGCTCCTCGTGTTACTCTTGCAGCCCCTGTTTGACGATCGTCGCGAAGAATTACATCCGGATCGAGCGCAGCTACTAGCATATCGAAATTGCCTGCATGCGCTGCAGCTAGAAATGCTTGCACGACGTCGCGTTGGTGCTCATGGTCGATCTCGGGAACAGCTTTCGCCCTACGTATCCGTTGGCGTGCCCTGCTTGCAAGCTGTCTTGTCGCAACCTCCGACTTCCCTACAATAGGAGCAATCTCATTAAAAGGCAAGGCGAAAACATCGTGCAGCACGAACGTAATGCGCTCTGCAGGATTCAGATTCCCGAGCACGACTAGCAGTGCAATACCAACGGAATCAGCCAATATGGCTTCTTGTTCGGGGTCAATGATATTCTCTTGACTTGTAATAGCATCGGCAACCTGAGCATCTATCGATTCTTCGCGTCTTGATTTTCGCGAGCGCAACATGTCGAGACAAATCCGTGAAACAACAGTTGTCAACCATCCTCCCATGTTCTCAATGCCTTTTGCATCAGCACGACTAAGGCGCAGCCAAGACTCCTGTACCGCATCCTCCGCTTCGCTCAATGATCCTAGCATTCGGTAAGCCACTGCCTGAAGATGCTGCCGATGTGCGTCGAATCTATTTGCCAACCAAACCTGTTCGCTCATCATATAAACTCCCTCGCTCATAAATAAAAAACTCTCTATAAGGACTGACGGATGAAGCATGAGCAATGTGACAAAGCATTTGTCATCCGTAGATTTTTCGTTCCTCAAGAAAAGTTTTGTCACAAATCCCGGTTGGCCATCCGTCAGCATAGTAAGGAGCCAAATTTGGTTCTAGTTAAATGAATATCTAAAAACAGAAAGTAGGTATTACATTATGGCAACAGTATTATATATTACAGCAAATCCACACGATCATGAAAAGTCATACAGCATGTTAGTAGGTAATGAGTTTATACAGTCTTATCGATCCACAAATCCATATGATGAAGTGATCCACCTTGATCTGTATAAAGTGGATATTCCTCAGCTGGATAAAGACGTTTTTAGCGGATGGGACAAACTGAGAGCTGGCCTGGCATTTGAACAGTTAACCGAAGCAGAAATAGTGAAATTAAGCAGTATGAATGAGTTGGTTGACCAATTTGTCGAAGCAGATAAATATGTATTTGTTACTCCCATTTGGAATTATTCCTATCCTCCCGTTCTGAAGTCATACATCGACTGCATCTGCATTGTGGGCAAGACTTTCAGATATGTACCGGATATCGGCCGAGTTGGCCTTCTGAGTGAGAAAAAAGCCGTTCATATTCAAGCTAGTGGCAGTTTCTTGTCACCAGGTTCAGATGATGAAGACTTAGAAATGGGGCACCGCCACCTGAAGATTATTATGGACTTCGTTGGAGTTCCTACCTTTGAGGGAATATTTGTTGAGGGAATGGCCAAAAATCCCGAGCAAGAGCCCGCGATAAAAGAAAAGGCGATTCAACAAGCGCGTGAGGTTGCTCAAAGGTTTTAATGATTGTCTGATACCGGCCCCTCTCTCGTATCTATCCATTTCCACATGATGGGTGGCTGGTACGTTACAGGTGTGTTCCAGTAATAATGCGGACCGATTCGGTTGGTCCGCCTTTTCCAATGTTTATAACTGTCACAGGCGGAACTCATTCTTGCTAGTTTCCTTGGTCAGTGGCTTATCGTTCTTGCCAGTCTGTCCAGAAATTGTGATTTTACCGTTGTCGATCAGTGCATATTGAACACGAAACGTTTCCGTAAATTCGAGTATCAGCTCAGCCTTCTCGGCAGCAGTTTTCCCCAATCCTTGGTTTGCAGCAACTGCTGGTGCCACATTGGAGGCCATTGCTCCGCTTGGTGCAATCAGAGTGAGTGCAAGTGCAGCGGATAGCACCTTAGACTGCTTTTTCTTCATAAAAACACCCCAAGATCGATTCATTTTTTGACGATAAAACATGAACCTGTCAGTCAGTAGAGTCTGGTGAAATCACTTCCCACTTTCCAAACAGCGTCAAACCGACCGCTTTTGCCAGCAATGTAGACGCATGGTTATCGATTTGGCAACGGTATTGGGGTACATATCCTTGACTATAGGCATATTTGCAAATAGAGCGCACCACTTTGCGGGTGTGACCTTTTCCTCTAAAAGGCGCTAGAGTCAGTACGCCGAGATCCGCAATTTGCAAGTCGTCCTCCCAAGGGTACATACTCGCGACGCTTACGAGGCGGTTCTGCTCAAAAGAGCCGAACACCGCCCAATGATCCAATTCCACTTGAGCGTCATCCAGGTCTTGTTCCGAGGCAGAGGACTGGAACTCGGAGAAAACGGCATCATCTTGCTGTTTTAACCGGCACAAGTCACCTTCGATGTTTTCTTGCAGCAATTCGATCTTATCCGCTTTTGAAAAATAAAAAAGATAATCTGCGCCGTGCAAAGTGATTCCTGCGTCATTCAACTTTTGACGAAAGATCGCTTCAGACAGTTTTTGATGGTGAGAGTAAATGATTCATCACTATAGAGGACGTCTCCATTCATAAATGATGCCCCCCAAAAGTCAGTGATCGTTTGTGAAAATACAGGCATATTTGTTACTTGAGTTGGTTGGTTCGTCATTCTGTTCACTTCCTAGTAGGTTGAGATACTTTTTACAACGAAGGAGGGCTTTATTTGACAAAATTCTCCTTCTGTAAATGTAAAACACATTCTATACCCTAACATTGTGTCAAGGTCAACATCTTTCCTACTAATCCCATGCATAGTGCTGAATTTTGCCAGCGCACCTCTTGATGCCCCAAAGAGAGATCTCCAGGAACTTCAAATATCATATAAAGGATATTACAGACTTTTCATGTCGCTAATAATTCTAAATAATATGGTGGATCATAAATCCACGGCAATTTAATTGTATGATCAAACTTCATTGACCAATATTTGAGTAACTTGCAATCGGAATGCATATTTCAGTGACGTATTCAGATTGATTGTCCGTTTCTCCACGATCTCGATAGTATCGCTCTACAGATGGCCCTGTGATAGAATAATTGTTCTGTTTTGCCCATGCAATGAGCGCTTGGTAAGGACGATTAATATCCTCATAACTGCCGATATAAATTGTGCTCATATACAATCCACCTTCGATTATTCTGGTATAAAACGCTCCCCTTTTAAATGCAGTGTTTACCGGAATACATACTTCGATATCTGCATCCTCAGGATCATACACGTAATTGGTTACATGAAAGATCGTCATATGCGTTCCCGTCATTACCAAATCGTTTGTTTCAAGTACTTCATAGAGTTCTATGATCATTTGATCCATTGCTGCTTCATTCGTTTGTCTTCTTTGACATAATGCTAAAAATTCGCTGCGATGCCCGATTACGATATCGAAGTTTACCTTAGGGCAGACCCAGGGTTTAATCTTACTCTATACACGGAAACACGAGCACCTGGCGATTATTCATTACCTATTTAGTCAAAACGAGCTGCACTATGAGCTCCTAGCCTTGATTGAACCGTCTCCAAATTCTGAAAGGGTGACGGAAACTTGACGGTTACATACCTTTCCTGAAAGAAAATAAGCCGGATTCCCCGGCTATACACAAGAAACAATGGTTTTCATTCCTCACTCCGGGATCTGATAGGGCCGATTAAAAATAATATTCTCCACAGCTTCAATAGTTGCTTGTATCCGTGCGTGGTCCTGCTCCATGTTTGAAAGAAAAATCAGCGTTTTATCTTTATCGATATAACGGCCCAACCAGGTTTGATATCCTGGCCAGCCACCTCCGTGGCAAACAACCTTTCCCACCCCGGGTTCATTGCGAATCCGCCAGCCATACCCGTAATCATACGATTGGTGATCTGCCAAGAGAACAGGAGAAAAGGCTTTTTCTAGGGTCTCTTTGCTTACCAGCTTTTCTGTATATAAGGCCCTATCCCATTTTCTTAAGTCTCCGAGCGTTGAATTAACGACCCCATCTCCCTGAATTCCATCCAGATAAAACACAAAATCGTGCTCTGCTAATTCGTCTGGCAAACAATATTTATCTAAATGCTTGGAATAAACGTATCCATAAGCATAATTGTCAATTGACTGCCGAGAATATCTTCTGTTGTAAACGCGAGTCCTCTCCATCTCAAGCGGATGAAAAATTCGTTGTTCCATAAAATCAGCAAAGCTTGTTCCCGACACTTGCTCGATGATTAAGGCGAGTAACACATATCCGGTATTGCTATATTCATATTTTTCATTCGGACGAAAATAGACGTCAGGCTTATGGAGCTTAAGCTGCTCAAGAATATCATGGCTCGTGGCAATTTTTGACCTGTCCCAGTGTTGCTCAAATAACTCCATGTAATCCGGCAAACCGGACGTATGTGTCAGCAGATTCTGTACAGAAATATCTGCATATGGAAAATCAGGAAGGAATTTTTCGATTGTATCCTCGTAGCTGAGTTTTCCCTGTTCTTGCAAAATCATGATGCCCATCGCTGTAAATGCTTTGGAAACGGACGCAATCTCAAAAACCGAATCGGTAGTCAACATCGTGGAAGAAGCCAGTTGAGCGAAACCGAATGAACCCGCGTAAATGGGAACACCTTTATCAAGTACCATGATGTTTCCATTGAATTTCTTTTCATCTGCCAAAGTCGTAAATAACTCATCAAGCTGGATGGATTGCAAGTCTTTTGAATTGCGTTGTAGTTCCATTTTTCATAACTCCTCTCGGGATTAGGTTTCATATAAAAATGGATACAGCTTGTTAACGGACTAGACGTGACAGTTTTTTCCCTAGCATTGGTTATATAAGCTAGTCAGAACTATTACTTAACCATATACCTTTTCTTCCAAAGTAACGGCTTTTATTCTGTTCATATCCGGTATGTAGCCGATACCAACCCCATCTGGAACGGTTATGATTCCGTTGTCTACGGTGACTTCCGGGTTAATAATATCAGCATGCCAATAGTTAGAGGACGCCGCCGTATCTCCAGGCAATGTAAAATTAGGGAGAGAAGTCATGGCAATATTATGTGCCCTTCCAATTCCGGATTCGAGCATTCCTCCACACCAGACAGGGATGTTGTGCTTTTGGCATAGATCATGTATTTTTTTGGCTTCTGTGAGTCCGCCAACCCGTCCAATTTTGATATTGATTACTTTTGTACTTCCCAATTTAATCGCTTTCCGTACATCCTCCGCGGAATGGATGCTTTCATCCAAACAAACAGGGGTTTGAATGCGTGCTTGTAATTCTGCGTGATCAATCAGATCGTCGTGTTCCAAAGGCTGCTCAATCATCATTAATTGAAACTCGTCGAGTTGGGCCAAATGATCAATATCCGCTAAGCTGTATGCAGAATTTGCATCGACCATTAGAGGAATCGTAGGGAATTCTTTACGTACTGAACGTGTTACTTCTACGTCCCAGCCCGGTCTGATTTTAATTTTAATCCGTTTATAGCCTTCTGACAGACTACGTTCAATTTTACGTAGCGTCTCATCTATAGAATCCTGGATTCCGATGCTAACCCCTACTTCGATCTGCTTCTTGACTCCTCCTAAAGCAGTTGCCAAAGATATATTTTTCTCTCTAGCGTATAAATCCCAAATGGCACCTTCCAGGGCCGATTTCGCCATATAGTTCCCGCGAATATGTGAAAAGAGCTTCGTCACATCATCTGGGTGACTGATTTCCTCTCTTTGAAGGATCGGGATCAGGAAATCCTCCATGATATGCAAATTTGTTTTTACTGTTTCTTCTTTATAAAAAGGGTCCGCGCTTGCAACCGATTCTGCCCATCCAGATAAGCCATCCTCATTCTGAATTTCAACGAGAAGAAATTCCCGATCTCTTTCTGTTCCCAGACTTGTAGTGAAGGGATGAACCAAATCCAATTTCAATCGTCTTACAATTACACTTTTAATCTTCATCATGTTACCTCTCTATTCTCAAAAGTTATTATTTTACTCGATAAACATTCCTGTGTGGTTGTACAGCTGTTCGAGTTTTTCCCGCCGTGCCCGAATGTTTTGTGGATCTTTTTCGTGCATACCCATTACAATTAATTCTGAAAGACTAAGGAGCTCCAAAATGTGATCTGAAAAAATCTCGGGATTTTCTCCGGTACTGAGTGTAATCGTGGCAAGTTGCCCGATTGGTGATAAAGGTCGGTCTGTCATCGCTATTAAGGTAGCCTTTTGTGCTTTTGCTTGTTCCGCCAAAACCAGTGCTTCTTTTGAGTAGCGCGGCAAGGAAATTAACAACACAACTGAATTTTCGGTAAAATCACATAACGTTTCTGGATTGTACCCTGTTGGGGAAGAACTGAAAACGTGATCACGAAGCTGATTTAGTTTGTAGGATAGCCAGTAAGCAGCAGTATATGATTCTCGAAAGCCTCCAACAAAGATTCGGTCAGCTTTTATCAATAGGTCTACTGTTCTCCAGATATCCTCCTCTCTTACTTGATCAATTAAACAATCCAGTATTTTCTTTTCATGCTGGATAGCATGAGCAAATATGTTCGTTACTTTTCCTTCTTCCTCTTCTGAAGTGGAAAGCGCATGAGAAGCATGATGTTTATGGCTAAGCATCTCTTCTCTAATCATTTTTTGCATCTCAGAAAAGCTGTTTAAACCTAGCGCATACGCCAATCGAATGACAGTTGTTTCACTGACGCCGACTTCACGCGCAATCTGAGAAATCGTATAGAGCGCGCTCTGTTCCAGGGAAGTTACTAAAAATTCCGCAACCTTCTTTTGTCCGGGAGAAAGATCTTGGTATTTCTCCTTGATTAGCTGTTGGAATGTCTGGGCTATCATAAGCATCTCCGCTCGATTTGTAGAATTAAATACTTCATTGAATACATGATAACGAATTTTTATCTCCATATCAACAGCAACCCTAGATAGAATGTCTAGTTTCAACAGTTCTACCTTGGCTTTTTTTCCATTAGGTAATAATGAACAGGTTCTGTTGGATCACCTTTGATAAAATCGCAAACAACCCAACCATTTTGAAAGTAATGCTTGAAAACTCCCCGGGTTGCCATTCGCCAACGGAGCGAAAGATCGTAATTCCTCGCTTTCACATCCTGAAATGCAGAGGGTACGGAAACGACTAGTGGACCGTCATGCTGCTCCTGTGTGAGATCAATCGTTTGCGGCTCGGGATCGCCTTGCTCATTGATTTCAAAATGCAAGGCTGACTTTGTATGAGCGTCCATTTCTCTCTTTTTTTGGGGATTCGCTAGTTTCTCGATTACTCCGGGACGCCTGATCCACCACTCTACCTGAAACCGATCTGAAGGTAAGCCGGCATTCAAAATATCTGTCAGCTCGCCATAGCAGTTCTGGATATAAGTGGAACAAATAGCTCCCAATTTGCGAATGTTCAAATTTCCGTTGACCGTTTCCAAAGGGTCATACGTCCATAAAACGAGGTCGTAGCCTTTTTCAATCGCGGCTTTCTGTTGGGCTAGTTTGATCTTCGCTCCCACTCCACCTTTTTGGTATTCGGGATGGATACCCATGGTGTGCGAGCAAAGGTATGCCTTTTCGCCGTCAAACCCCGCAAAGCTGTATTGAAAGCCGATTAGGCGCTCTCCCACAAATGCTCCTATGACCATGCCGCCGTGCTTGACTGCTGTCATCGTTTGATGCACAGGCACTGGGTCATCGTCCGCCCAAATCATTTCTTCCAGCTCTTTTACTGCCAGTAGCTCATCATGGGTGTTCAAAAGTCTGATTGTTAGAGACTCTAAAAGTTGTCTGTTCTGCATGAATACTCACCTCCTCCCCAAGACCATGGCAACTCATGGCTACCACTTAAAGCCATCAGCATGAATCGCTTTCCTACAACCGATAGAAGAATTATGTCCTGCAATTATTAGTATAAATAGAATTAAATCCTACGTAAAATCATTTTATCATAATTGCCAAAAAAATAAATTGTTTTTGAATCAATGAAAACCGCCATTCCACCGAGTAGTTGTAGGCCATGGACTTAATCGTCCATTGGATTTGGAATGCAACAAACATTCTAAACCCTGACATCGTGTAAAGGTCAATGACAAACAAAACGAAACACACACTAGCTACGCATCTCGAAACACAAAAAAGGGCAAACCATCATGGTTTACCCTAGACAAAAGGAGATGAAGTTTTTAAGCGATAGAGGTTCAACAGGTATTCATGGATGTCAAACTGAAAACCTCGACAATCGCCAACTGTTTAAATCGTCCATCTGCACATTTTCGATAATCTCCTTTGCTGCCAAACGACTTACAAAAGGAGCTAATGCAATCGCTGCATGCATGACTGCTAGGTAGAGCCCCTGTATCTGGTCGTGAAATCCAACAATTGGATACCCGTCTTCAGGCATTGGTCTCATCCCTACACGGATACTCTCCAGCGTCAAGTTCTCCCCTCCTTGCAAGCTATGGCGAAGGGTTTCAAATGCTCGTTTCCCAACTGCCTCTGGCCCATTTTCTTCTGATTCATCGATATAATCTTCCGCTGCAAGTAGCGTGTTGCTGGTTAGCTGTCTCGCTTCAAATTGCTGGTTCGATATGAGCGTGTGAATTAATTTCTCCTTCGAGTTCATGCGAATCAGAATGCAAGGCGAAGGCGAAACGGGCACTTCGATACCAAGTGGTCGACAAAGCTCAGGAACTGCGGTACCAGCAGCAAGTACGATGACATCCGCCTCAATAAAACGATCGGACGTTTGTACGCCAACAACCTTTGAACCTTCTTTGATTATTTGTATTGCTTTTGAATCAAAAAGAACCGTTGCGCCGTTCTGTTCCGCTTTTTTAATAAACAGGTTTGTGGCTAAAACAGGATCTAATGCGCCCTCTTTATGTGCAAAAACGGCTTCTTCGGGGTATTCTTTCAGGTTTGGCTCCAATTCGATAATCTGGTTTCGATTCAATCCTTGGACATGAGACCCTTCCATGTTTGCAGAAACTCCCCAAGTAAGAGCGCCATGCCAATTTACGTTTAGATCAGGAAGCTCTTTTTCTAATGCATGGTATTCATCTAGAACTGCATCGTATAAAGGTCGGGAATTGCCAAAAACTCGGCCAGCCGGGTTGATCCAGGCGAATGATTTTTCCGTTACCTCACTAGCAGCCTTTACATTACTCTCGATTAAGGTGACATTTTTATTTTGCTTTGATAAGTGGTAGGTCATCGCTGCACCAACAAACCCTGCACCGACAACTAAAATCTTTTCTTTTTTTGTATACATGTCATCCTCCACTGCATAAATTCCATACGACTACGAATGGAACAAACATTCTAAACCTTTACATGTTGTTAAAGTCAATGATAGGCAAAATGTCATGCATACTATCGCTGCAAGCACCATGTGAAGGAGCAACGGGTACTTCTATAACAGAAATCGTTAAATCGTAGGTGCTTTCAGAAGTTCTTCATAGGTGAATACATTCGAATAGTGAGTTAGATCGCTAGTATGTAATCTATCTTCGACCTCTTCATTGATCTCATCTTCAATATATAATCCGCAGTCAGCACATTCAAGTGCAGGCACCTGAAGTATCTCTACAGTGCTTGCTCCATCGGGTAGTACCCAATAGCCATCTTTTGTGGTTTTTCTCGCTTTATCTTCGTTACACCATAAGCATTGCATTGATAATTTCCTCCCTGACATTTAGCATGTAATGTGTCTACCGAGTAACAGTAAGCAAGCTCCATGCCAACGTCAGGCACAAGGAACATAAACGATTTTCAGTAGCTGGATTTTGTTATTGCCGAAAATTAGGCATTCTTTTCTACAATCGGTGCATATTTTTGGGCAGCATTTTATCAATTCCATACTTTTGCGCATCTTCAAGTGGAATTTGCTCAATTTTTCTGGATAGACATGGTGTTTTTTTGAAAATAATAAGATTGTTGAACATTAAATGGAGGTGGACTCTCATGCAAGAGGATCAACAAGTTAACGAGAATCTGAGTTCTGTTTTGAACCCAGAGTTTGCCGGAACGGATGCACAAAAGGTAAAACAAGAAATTGAAAAAGATCTGAGCCAAGGAATAGGTGCAATGACTTCTCGAGAGGCAGGAGCTATGCGCGACTAAAGCCTGACACCAAGACAAAGAAGCCATCGACTATGGAAAGGATGCCTTCCTAGTCGCTGGCTTCATATGAAAAGGGCTGTCGGAGCCGTTATTTTAGGTCAAAACGGTCTGCATTCATTACCTTGACCCAAGCAGCGATAAAGTCACGAACAAACTTTTCTTTGTTATCGTCTTGGGCATAAACTTCCGCAAGTGCGCGTAAAACGGAGTTCGAACCGAACACGAGGTCAACTCTCGTTGCTGTACGCACGACTTCACCGGTCTTGCGATCACGTCCTTCGTATACCCCGCCGTCTACAGGCTTCCACACTACTCCCATGTCAAGCAGGCTAACGAAGAAGTCGTTCGTAAGCGTTCCTACACGATCCGTAAATACACCGTGCGCCGTACCACCGTAGTTTGTACCTAGTACACGCATCCCGCCAATAAGTACAGTCATTTCTGGTGCAGTCAGATTTAGCAGCTGTGCCTTGTCTACTAGGAGTTCTTCTGCGCTCACACTATACTGTTTCTTCTGATAGTTGCGGAAACCATCAGCGACTGGCTCTAGCACGGCAAAGCTCTCTACATCTGTTTGCTCTTGTGTTGCTTCGCCGCGTCCAGGAGCAAAAGGAACTGTTACATCAAAGCCTGCATCCCGTGCAGCTTTTTCTACTGCAGCACTACCACCGAGTACAATCAAATCAGCAATGCTGACGTTCTTATCTAGTTCGTTTTGAATGCCTTCTAATACAGTCAGCACCTTTGTCAATTGTTCCGGCTGATTTACTTCCCACTCCTTCTGTGGAGCAAGACGGATGCGTGCACCATTTGCGCCGCCACGTTTATCTGAGGCACGGAAGGTACTAGCTGAAGCCCAAGCCGTTGTTACAAGCTCGCTAACTGTGAGTCCCGAAGCTAAGATCTTGGCTTTCAGATCTGCTATTTCTGCATCTGATAATTCATAATCTACTGCTGGTATAGGATCTTGCCAGACCAGCACTTCTTCTGGAACTTCTGGGCCTAGATATCTTGCACGAGGACCCATGTCACGGTGTATTAGCTTGAACCATGCACGAGCGAATGCATCTGCAAACTCTTCTGGGTTCTCATGGAAGCGTCGAGATATTTTCTCGTATTCCGGATCCATACGCATTGCCATATCAGCAGTGGTCATCATGGTCGGAACACGGATAGATGGATCTTCTGCATCTGGTGCTAGATCCTTCTCAGCAGGATTTACCGCAGCCCACTGATGTGCACCTGCCGGACTTTTTGTAAGCTCCCATTCGTAACCAAAAAGAAGATCAAAATAGCCATTATCCCACTGCGTTGGATTCGCAGTCCATGCCCCTTCAACACCACTGGTGATGGCGTCACGACCTTTGCCGCTGCCGTGCGTGCTTAGCCAGCCCAAGCCTTGTGCTTCGATAGGAGCAGCCTCTGGCTCTGGACCAACAAGGGCAGCATCTCCTGCACCGTGCGCCTTGCCAAAAGTGTGTCCGCCGGCTGTAAGTGCAACGGTTTCTTCATCGTTCATTCCCATACGTGCAAAGGTTTCGCGTATGTCGCGAGCACTTCCAAGCGGATCTGGCTTACCGTTTGGACCTTCTGGGTTCACATAGATCAGACCCATCTGAACGGCAGCCAGTGGATTCTCAAGGTCACGATCGCCTGTATACCGCTTATCACCCAGCCATTCCGTTTCGGTACCCCAGTAGATGTCTTCTTCTGGATGCCAGATATCTTCGCGTCCTCCACCAAAACCAAATGTCTTGCCGCCCATGGATTCAATAGCGACATTACCTGTTAGAACGAGCAAATCTGCCCACGAGATCTTGTTGCCATACTTTTGCTTAATCGGCCATAGCAGTCGGCGGGCTTTGTCGAGGTTACCGTTGTCTGGCCAACTATTCAGTGGAGCAAAACGCTGTGAGCCAGCTCCCGCTCCGCCGCGACCGTCACCTGTTCGATAAGTACCTGCTGCGTGCCAAGCCATACGGATAAAGAATGGACCATAATGGCCATAATCTGCAGGCCACCAGTCTTGACTGTTTGTCATTAGATCGTAAAGATCCTGCTTAAGAGCGAAGTAATCTAACTTTTTAAATTCCTCCGCATAATCAAAGTCTTCACCCATCGGATTAGATTTTCGGTCATGCTGGTGTAAAATATTCAAGTTCAACTGGTTGGGCCACCAGTCCCTGTTTGACGTACCACTAGATTTATGACTAGTTGCGCCGCCGTGGTGTACCGGGCACTTTCCAGTGTTAGCTGTGTTATTGGCGTCCATTCATGTCCCTCCTCAGTGTGTAAATGAAGTCGCGAATCATTATGCCTAAAGCAGTAAGAAACTTGCAAACTGGCTGACAAAAAACAACATTTTTCATGGACGGTTCAATGGAATATTTTGACTCATCCTCCCAAAAGGCTCGGGAAAGTCACTTACATACCAAGCCATTTATTTATATTGATTCTAAAATGATAATAACTATTTTTTATTAAAATAACAATCGTTTTTTTTATATAATCATTTGGGATAAACGGATCTCCACAAAAAGTCAGGAGACCTTTGTACTATTTGTATACTATTTGTCTTTTTACAAGGATATGCCTCCACTTTCCTTTGTCTGCCAAACGGACAAATCAGAAAAAGCCCTTCTCACGATTTTCCTGAAAGAGGGCTACTCTGATCACTCGGTTTACGCTTCCTGGTCATGAGCGAGCGTTATTATTGCTGCTAAGAAGCTAAAGGTAGTTCTACGATTCTTTCATTTACTTGGCTATAGATCGCTTTTCGTCATTGCTACATCGCTTTGCTTTGTTGATTGCCTCTCCCTCTCTGAGAGTGAACAGCGGTCATAAGCGACCAGAATCATCGCTGTTCCGAGGATCGTGCAAAGCATATACATCATGGAATAGGAGGTCAAATCAGCCACTGGCCCCATCACGATTCCTCCGAGCGAAACGCCAAGATCTGCCATGGCGATAAACAAACCGATCAGCACATTACGATTCTCTTTTGGTAATACGAAGCTTAAATAGGTCGTCAGTGTTGGATAAAGGAGTGCTTGCGCGACGCCCATTAATAGCGCCCCAGCATAAAATAGAACCGCTCCAGCAATTGTTGCCAAGCTGACGCATAACGAAGCCACGGCCAGCATTAGCATCGTGCCCATCATAAAAAAAGAATGCCATCGGCCATCGGAAGGAATTTTTCTCCTGAGCACAAAGCGTGCCGCAACGACAACTGCCGCCTGCAGCATCAAATATACGGCTGCGCTGCCCCTTTCAATCTGCGAAGCGTACAACGGAATAAATGTAGTTACGGCGCCGAAGATTAGCGATGCGCTCAACATTAGCACACTACTTTTGAACAAATGTGGATTATGTACCAATTGACCAAAGGATTGCAGCAGCACAGTCGCCTGGCTATGTTGTTCGGATTTACCTGAGGGCTCAGCTGACTTGGTGTCCATTTTTGCCGTATAGCCTACCACCCCAGTCAGAATTGCGATCGCGATCATAATGATTGCAAACAAGTTCATATCACCTGTATGCCAGATTCCTATTGCAAGCACAGGACCAATCATTCCCGGCAGATAGGAGCACATAGAATACATGGAGATGCCCTGCGACCGATCTTTGTCGGGAAGGGCGTCAATAATGCCAAGCTGCAATGCCATAGAAAAAAAGGCCGTGCATACCCCCTGCAGTACACGAGCAATAAAATATCCTCCTAGACCGGTAACGGCGTACATGACAAGCGCAACTCCGTTGACTAGCAAGATGACGCGCAGCACGTTAATAGGACCGTGACGTTGAATCAGCCCCCCAGCCCACGGACGGAAAAGCATGGTAGTAAAAAGATACGCTCCCATAATGACGCCAATCGACGTATTAGACGCTCCCAGTGCTTCCCCTTTTAAAGGGATCAAAACATTTAATATCGAATTGCCACTGAAATAAAATAACGTGAGCAAATACAGCCGCATAAACGGCCAGGCTAAAGCTCCTTTCACTGCTTGTGCTCCTTCCCCATTTATTGGTTAGGTTATGCCATGATCTTTTGCAGCAGCTCCTTTGCATAAGGTGATTGGACACTGCCCAGACGTTCGACGCCAACTATCTCCTCAATCCGGCCATTTCTCACGATCATAACCCTGTCGCACACATAGGCAGCTGCCTGGATATCGTGAGTGATAAAGATATAACCCATACCATGCGTGACCCTTAGGCTTTTTAGTAATTCAAGAACCTGCACTTGGACGGAGCCATCGAGAGAGCTAATTGCTTCGTCCAGCACCATGCATGCGGGTTCGGTGGAAACGGCTCTGGCAATGCAAACCCGCTGCGCTTCCCCGCCTGACAGCTCGTGGGGATATTTCGGAAGATAGGATGCATCCAGGCCGACCTGTACTAGCAGGTGCTCCATTTTACTTTTTCGCAGCTCCGGCTTCTCCTTTGCAAGCATTAACGGTTCAAGCATCGCCTGTTCCACTGTATAAAACGGATTAATTGAAGACGTATAGTCTTGAAATACCGCACTGATGCCTCCCCTCCTCGTACGGTAATCTGATACCGGTTTTCCATCCAGCATGATGCTGCCCCGATCTGGTTTCTCTATGCCCAGCAGCAATCGTCCCAGCGTCGATTTGCCACTCCCGCTTTCGCCAATAATGCCAAGGCATTCGCCCCTCTTCCATTCAAAGCTAATGTCGTACAGTACTTGCTGCTGCGTACTACTGAACCAGCCGCCTTTTTTATATGATTTGAATACGCCATCAACTATCAGCAACATCCTCGCCTCCCATAAGCTGCTTGAAATGACGCTGCAGAGCCAGCTTTGACGAAACAAGATAACGGGTATACGGATGGTTGGCGCGGGAGAAAATGTCTCCTGTCTCACCTTGCTCAACAATCTCTCCGTCCTTCATAACCAAAACATTATCAGCAATGCGTTTGACCACACCCAGATCGTGCGAGACAAAAATCATTGAGCAGCCAAGACGGTATCGCAATAGCATGAACTGTTCTACAACCTCGTACTGTGTAATGGCGTCTAGCGCTGTCGTTGGTTCGTCGGCGATGATGATGTCTGGTTCTAGCACGATAGCAAGTGCAATCATGACCCTTTGGAGCATGCCACCTGACAATTCATGCGGATAACGACTCATTACTGCCGTTGGGTCTTTGAAACCAACGCTCTCCATTGCTCGTTTAACGTTTTCGGTCATTTCGGTACGGCTCCAATGAGAAGTATGTATCCTAAGCGTTTCAAGCAGATGAGCACCGACTGGACGAGACGGATCAAATGCACGCATGCCATTCTGCATAATCATGCAGAGTTGCTTTCCTCTCAGCTTGCGCATCTGTTTCTCGGGAAGCTCGGACAAATTGATCCCATTCAGGATGATGTCGCCTGACTGATGAAGCCCGGGCCGATTCAGACGCATTAAAGCCCGGCAGGTCAGTGACTTTCCGCTTCCACTTTCCCCAACGATAGCAAGGCATTCCCCTTGTTTGAGACAGAAAGAGCTGTCCGGAACAAGCAGACGACCAGTGAGACGGTTCCATATTTTCAAATGATCGACTTCAAGCACATTCATGGCTGATTAGGCAACCTCCTTCCCTCGCAGCTTCGGTAAAAATGTCCCAATAGGTGTTTTCGTTCCATGTCTAGCACTTATCAATTTCGGATCAAGAGCAGTTTGAAGCGAATCGGACAAGAAATTGACCGCCGATACGACTACCATAATCGCTAGACCAGGAATCAACATCAGTTCCGGACGGGAGAACATGACCGATCTCGCTTCATTCAGCATCATGCCCCACTCTGCATTCGGTGCCTGAATACCCAGACCAAGAAAGGACAAGCCGGATATTTGCAATATCATGGACCCAAAGCTACTGCTTGATATAACAGCAATTTCAGGGAGAACGACTGGCATGATATGCTTCGCCATTATGCGGAAATGGCCAGCTCCGAGCGTTTTGGCAAACTTCACGTAATCCGCGTCCGCATATTGCATGACAGCAGTACGAATGATACGGGCGAACCATGCCCATTTCATCAGCACAAACGCGAGCAGTATGTTTTCTAGCCCCGCCCCCAGCATGCCAACAATCGCGAGCGTCATCACGTATCCCGGAAAAGAAAGCATGCAATCGCAAATTCGCATCAGCAGCGCATCCGTTTTCCCCTTGAAATAGCCTGCGATAAAACCGAGCACGGTACCGATAAATGCAGACGCGACTAACGCGACTAACACCCACAGAACGCTTGGACGAATACCGTAAATGAGCCGAGAAAGAACGCAGCGACCGAGATGGTCGTTGCCAAGCCAGTATTGCCAAGATACCTCTGCAAAGCGCAGCTCCATATGTACCTCATTCGGATCATGCGGCGCAAGTAAAGGTGCGCATAGGCCGATCAAAAGGGTTGACGTGACAATGGCAAGTGACACAGCCCCTAATTTATCCTTCGTCAATTGCTCAACCAGCTTCATTTAAAACTCCTTCCGCAGCTTGGGATTCAGGAACACATTGATAATGTCAGACACGGTATTGAATAACACGAAGGAAGAGGCCAGCACCAGCATATACGCCTGAATTATGGGAAAATCCCTGCTGAGTATCGATTTGACAGTCAATGTACCGAGACCAGGCCATGCGAAGATGCTTTCCACAACAACCGTGCTGCCCAAAATGATGGGTATCGCAAGACCGAACACCGATACAGCGACCTGTAAGGAATTGCGTAAAATGTGCAGCGTGATCCTTTTTTCTGGCAAGCCGCATGCTCTGCCATACAGAACGTAGTCTTCATGTAGATTACTCAGCATGGAGCTGCGGATCAGTCGGAAATAGATGCCTGCATATCCGACTACAATCACGGTTACTGGCAACACGTAGCTGCTATACGAGTCCATTCCACTGGTGGGAAACCAGTCCAGCTTCACGGAAAAATACCAAACCATCAGCGCCGCAAGCCAATAAGGCGGCATCGAGGTCAGCATAAAAGAAATGCCGCGAACGGATAGATCCAGTAGTTTTCCCTCTCTCAAAGCACAGACAATGCCAAGCCCAATTGATAGAACAAAAATGAAAATCGCCGAAACCAGTGTCAGTTTGAGGGTATTTAGCAAAGCCGGGCCAAGTAGCGACCATACCGGTTTTCCCGTAACGTAGGAGCTTCCGAAATCAAGCTGGATGCAGGAAGACAGCCAGTCAAAATACCTGATGAGCAGCGGCTGGTCCATGCCGAGCGCGGCTCTCGTCTCTGTAATTAGCTCATCGGTTACGATCGGCACTTCCTGTGCACGTAGGATAATCTCAGCTGGGTCCATCGGTGACAGATGGTTCAGCACAAATGACAAAAATGAAATGACAACAAGCAACGGCAATGCGATAAGAATACGTTTAACGATGTAACCGCCCATAATGTGTTTCTTTCACACCCCTTTCTCGGATCATCGTTTTTACGCCCTCTACTCGAAATGCATTCGTTCAAACGGAAGCTCGAATTGAGTTTGCTTGAACGAAACTCCTTGTAGACTAGCTGGAGCGACCACAGTTACGCTGCCGTTTGTCAACGGAATAAAGACCGCCTCGCTATGTACGATCGTCAAAATGTCGGTATAAAGCGCTTGTCTCGTTTTTTCGTCTGCAGATAACATTACTTCGTCAATTTTTCGGTAAAGGTCTTTTGCCTGAGGGATTCCGCTCGTTGTATAGCGATAGGACGACTCGGCGGCAAAGGCGGCTATCGTGCTCTGCGGATCATAGGCAAGTCCCCATGTTTGGTTGAAGAGCAGATCATAGTCGCCCTTTGCTCTCCGATTCGCAATGGAGCTTGATTCCTCACCGATCAATTCAAGCTTCATGCCGATCTTGGAAACCTCATTTTGAATCAGCTCAGCCTGTGTTTTCTGGGAAGAGGAATTTACATCATAATACAGCTTCATCGTGAGCGGGCGTCCCTCTTTCATCCGAACCTCACCATCTTTTGCTTCAATCCAGCCAGACTGCACCAGCAATCGCTTCGCGGCTTCCGGATCGTATTCACGCTTCTTCAATTCAATATTGGCGTAGGTTACATTGGTGGAAAAAAGCGTTTCCGCCGCCGTTTCCGTATCGCTGAAGATACTTTGGCTAATCGTCTTCCGGTCGATGGAGTGCCAGATTGCTTCGCGCACCGCTTTCTCGCTGACGGGGCTGTCAGACTTGCTGCTATTCGCTACGATCATCTTCGTATTCATCGGTTCACTGCGGACAATTTGATATGTTCCCGTATGAGTCAGTCGATTCATCGCTTCCACATCGATACTGTCAGCGCCGCGATCGTCTGTGAAAACAAAGTTGACCTCACCCTTTTGCAAAGCTAACAAAGTTGTCTCACCGGCAGGCAGGACTTTGCTTGTTATTCGCTTTACCTTTGGTGCCCCATTCCAGTAGTTTTCGTTTGCCTCGAAGCGCGCGTATTGATCGGTCACATGCTCGATCAGTTTATAAGGCCCGGTGCCATTAAAGCCCGCGACGCCGTCCTTCGTTTCTCCATTTTTAAAATCGTTAGGCGACAGAAATACATAGGGACGCGTCATTGATAGCTCGAGTAACGTTGGATAATACGGCTCCGTGAGCGTTAATCGGACTGTATGCTCATCGACTACACTAACATCCTTGAGTTTCGAGGACAGTTTGATCCAGGCATGCTTGCTCGCATTGCGCTGTACGGCTTCGATGTTTCTTTTGACCGCTTCAGAGTTAAATGGTGCACCATCGTGGAAAGAGACATCTTTTCGCAAATGGAAGATGTAGTCCTTGCCGTCTCCAGAGATGTCCCAAGATTCTGCCAGCAAGGGCTTGATCCCGTCCCTAGTGTTCTCGACCAACGATTCGTACACCATGCCCTGTGCCGCCATCGAGCCAGGGTACAAATGTGGGTTCATATCGTTTATATCTTTCGCCATTGCATAGACGAGCTCTCGCGTCTTGTCTGGCATCTCCGTGACACTGTTCGTGGTGTCGCTGCATCCAGTCAGCAAGCTAATGGCAAAAATACTCGCCAATAGCCCGGGTAAGGTTACTTTGTGCATCTGTTTATAACACTCCTTAAAAAGTAATGATTACGGTTTACCTTATATTATTACATCGTAATGATTACTATTATCGATGTCAATTGTTTTCTTTTTGAGAAAGTGTCAACAAAAACAAAAAAAACCAGAATGAATGCCATTCTGGTTTCCTGTATACCAATTCAGTTTTTTGTAAGGTTAACTGTGAATGGCGTGTCCGAGTGCCCCTCGAACCGCTTCCAACAGTGCCTCGGAGAGCGTAGGGTGCGGGGCGATGAAGCTCTCCATCGCATCCGCTGTCA
This sequence comes from Brevibacillus sp. SIMBA_040, assembly GCF_046535075.1. Lineage (NCBI taxonomy): Bacteria > Bacillati > Bacillota > Bacilli > Caryophanales > Paenibacillaceae > Brevibacillus > Brevibacillus sp. SIMBA_040. The sequence continues at coordinate 92,703 of NZ_JAWRXI010000008.1, read as the reverse complement.
TCTCCGCATGCAGCAGGAGTGCCGCTTGCCCAATTAGCTCTGTTGCTCTCGGTCCGACGAGCGTAACACCGACAATCTCGTGATAGACTGGCTCTACCAGCACCTTCACTTTCCCAGAAGTCTCTTGCACAATCATCGCTTTGCCGTTGGCCGAAAAAGGAAATTCTCCGACGAGTAGTCCTTCATACTGGTCCCGAGCCTGGCATTCCGTCAAACCGACTGAAGCTACCTCTGGCGAAGTGTAGATACAGCGAGGAACAGCCCGAAAGTTGACGGTGACATCTTCTCCACATGCGCCGAGAGCAGCCACTTCGCCTTCGTGGAATGCAACATGGGCGAGCTGGATGCCACCTGCCACATCCCCGACGGCATAAATATGGGGCTGGCTTGTCTGCATCTGTTCATTTACCTCAATTCCCCGTGCTGTGCAACGAACACCTGCCCGATCAAGGCCGAGTCCAGATACACGAGGCTTTCGTCCAATTCCAACTAGCACTGCGTCTGCCATTACATCACGCATGCCCTCCGCAGTGCGGATGTGCGCCGTTTTGCTTGTTCGATCAAGCGATTTTACGCTGCTTTCGAGATGAATCTCAACACCCGACTGCCGAAGACTTTTCTTCAGAATACCAGCAATATCACTGTCTTCTCCGGGAAGGAGCTGTCCAGCCATTTCGATCAAAATGACTCGGCTGCCCATGCGACTGTATACAGAAGCAAATTCGCAGCCTATCACCCCTCCACCTACGATGAGCATGACAGGCGGGGCAGAGGGAAGCGACAAGCAATGACTGCTGCCTAAGACCCATTCTCCGTCAAAAGGTGCAAAAGGAAGGGCAATAGGCTCTGCACCTGTCGCTACGATATACTTTTCTGCCTCAATCACACTGATGCCGTCCGGGGTATGTACCTGCAAGGTGTGCTCATTCTGAAAGGACGCGCTACCGCGAATAACCTGCACCTGATTTCGCTTCATCAAATATTGTACGCCACCTGTCAGCTTACGAACGATGCCCTGCTTGTAATCGTGTACCTTCCCCCAATTGATCTGGGCTTGAGTCCCCGCACCCTCAATACCGAAGCGATCGGCATGCAAAACGTGCTGATACGTCTCTGCGCATTCTAGCAATGCCTTCGTCGGCATGCAGCCCTCGTTCAGGCACGTGCCGCCAAGTTCTTTTTGTTCAATCAGTACTACTTTTTTGCCACGCCGCGCCGCTGTGATCGCAGCTACGTAACCGGCAGGCCCTCCGCCAATGATTGCGATATCATGCATGCTCTCTTCCTCCTAGATCAGCAAGCTGTAGGGCTCTTCGAGATAACGTCTAACCTCGGCCAAAAATGCCGCTGCAGGAGCTCCGTCCAATACCCGATGATCAAAAGTCAGGGAGAGCGGCAACAAGCTACGCCGCTGTAGCTCACCGCCGATATATACGGGTGTATCTCTGGCTGCTCCGATTCCAAGGATGCCTGTTTCCGGCGGGTTCAAGACAGGCGTAAAGGTATCCACGCCATAGCTGCCGAGATTGGTGATTGTAAAGGTGGAGCCTTTCATTTCTTCGGGGGCAAGCTGATTTTGCCGGGCTTTTGTGCTGATAGTTTTGATCTCATGAGATAGCTCGGCAAGCGTTTTTGCTTCTGCATGGCGGATCACCGGAACGACAAGGCCCTTTTCCAAAGCCACCGCGATGCCTAAATGAACCTCTTCATAAATCTCGATGCTATTCTGCAAAAACGCGCTGTTCAACTGCTTGTGACGCAGGAGAGCGAGTACGACTGATCTAGCAATCCAATCTGTAACTGATAGCTTCAGCTGATGGCGAGCTTCCATTTCTGCAGACAGCTTTTCCCTCAGCTGTAAAAGCTCCGTAATGTCCGCCTGCATGTTGATCGTCAACTGTGCGCTCTGCTGCAAGCTCGTATGCATCCGTTCAGCGATGACCCTGCGCATGCCTGTAACCGGAATGCGCTCTAGCGTTTTTACAGGAGAAGGCTCTGTGGCTGGCGCAGCTGCGGTTGTGTCTGCCACGGCGGATTGTCCATTTGCTGCGGGCACGATTGACTCCTTCTTTGCTTGCTCTGTTTTCACATCTGCCCGTCCTCGAGCCTGAACTGCCCGTTCCACATCTTCCTTTGTAATCCGTCCCTGCGGCCCTGTTCCGATCAGAAGGGTGTAATCAACACCTTCTTCCTCTGCCATTTTACGGGCAACAGGAGATATTTTGATGCCATTGCGCGACTGTGGTGACAAAGAAGCTGCTGCTATCGCTACACTCGTTCGGGCTTCCTGCTGATCATGAACTGCCAGTGAAGCAGCTGATTCTGCCTGAGCATTTCCTGAAGCCGTAGCAGGGGTCGCGGCGACTGATACCAGCTCGCCCAGCTGACCTACTACACCAAGAACTGTCCCATATGGAACAACTCCTCCCTGCGGCACATCGATACTAAGCAGGACACCATCAGCCGGGGCCTCCACCTCCATCTCAATTTTTTCTGAGCTGATATCGACGATGCCCTCTCCCTTTTTCACCGGTTCGCCCGCCTGCTTCTTCCAAGCGATGACCGTTCCTTCCACCATTGCCATTCCCAGCTTGGGCATGATGATATTCTCTGCCATTTTCCTCTCTCCTCTCCTGCCAACGTTGTCCTCTGATTCATTGGCGAGGCACCCGACGTTCTCTGCTGCTGCCAGTCGGGTGCTCCCCAGTCAATTTTATGAAACGGCGGTGATCGAAGCGTCCCCGATCAACTCGGACACGGCCTGGATCACTTTTTCCGGAGAAGGCAGATACAAGTCCTCCAATACAGGCGAGAACGGAACGGGCGTATGCGGTGCTGTAACCCGCTTGATCGGTGCATCCAGGGTATCAAAGCCTTTGTCTGCCACAAGCGCAGCGATATCTGTAGCAATGCTGCAGCGCGGATTGGCCTCATCTATTACGATCAGACGATTTGTTTTCGCGACAGAAGCGAGGATCGTTTCCTCATCAAGCGGCGACAGTGTCCGCGGATCTACGACCTCTACCTCGATGCCTTTTTTTGCAAGCTGCTCTGCAGCCGTAAGCGCCGTTTGTACTTGCTTGCCGATTGCTACAATCGTGATGTCACTGCCAGTCCGCTTGATATCCGCCTTGCCAAGCGGTATGGTGTAGTATCCTTCTGGCACCTCTCCTGTCGTGTTATACAGTGTCTTGTCTTCGAAGAAAATGACCGGATCGTTGTCCTCGATGGAAGCGAGCAGCAAGCCCTTGGCCTCGTAAGGAGTGGATGGGACAACCACCTTGATCCCCGGAATGTGCGTGAACACCGCATACAGGCTCTGCGAATGCTGCGCCGCCGCCCTGAATCCAGCACCGTGCATGGTGCGGATCGTGACTGGCACTTGTGCCTTTCCGCCGAACATATAGCGGAACTTGGCCCCTTGGTTCATGACCTGGTCGAGGCAGCTGCCGATGAAATCGTTAAACATCAACTCAGCAATCGGCCGCATGCCGGTCGCGGCAGCTGCCATCGCTGCACCGATATAACCCGCTTCAGTAATCGGGGTATCCAGTACGCGATCACGCCCAAATTCCTGTACCAGACCCTTGGTGACTCCCAGTACGCCGCCCCATGCTTCATCGTCCTGCAAATGATCCACTTGTGCCCCGCCTGCGACGTCTTCCCCCATCAAAATAACATTCTCATCCGCACGCATGGCCAGCTTCATCGCTTCGTTCACCGCAGCTGAAAAACTGATTTTTCTCGTCATCTCATCCATCCCCCTTTCTTAGTACGACACGTATACATCGGTCAATAGCTCGCCAGCTTCAGGATACGGGCTCTCCTCAGCAAAGCGAATCGACTCTTGTACCGCAGCCTCAACTTCATTTTCGATTTCGGTCAATTCCGTCTCATCCAGCGTTTGCGAAGAAGCCAGATGGGCACGGAAGACAGCGATGGCATCGCGCTCATTCAAATGCTCTTGTTTGTCGTCTTCCTTCTTATATTTCTGTGCGTCACCCTCGAAATGGCCATAGTTGCGATATGTGATACATTCAATCAGCGTTGGCCCATCGCCCCGACGCGCACGGGCAACTGCTTCTTCTGCCGCGCGGTATACAGCCAGCACATCTTTTCCATCCACCTGAACGCCAGGCATGTTGTAACCGCTTGCACGGTCTACGATATGTGTGCAGCTTGAGGCGTATGTAAATGGTGTCGCCTCTCCATAACCATTGTTTTCAGCCACAAACACGACGGGCAGCTTCCAAATTGCAGCGAGGTTCAGTCCCTCGTGGAACGTCCCCTGGTTGTTCGCTCCGTCCCCGAAAAAGCAGACACTGACAGCATTGGTCTTTTTCAGCTTGGCCGTCAAAGCAGAGCCGCATGCTAGTGGATATCCGCCTCCAACGATACCGTTTGCCCCGAGCATCCCCTTATCCAGGTCCGCGATATGCATCGAGCCTCCCTTGCCTTTACAAAGACCAGTTGCTTTTCCGTATATTTCTGCCATCATTCCGTTCAAGTCGCATTCTTTGGCAATGCAGTGACCGTGTCCCCTATGCGTGCTGGTGATACTGTCCTGGTGATTCAGATGTGCTCCCAGCCCAACAGCAATCGCTTCTTCTCCCGCATACAGATGAACGAATCCCGGCAGCTTGCCCTGGCCAAACAGCACATGCACCGCATCCTCAAAATTCCGAATTTCCAGCATCTTACGGTACATCCATCTCGCCTTTTCACGTGACAACACTTGTTCTTCCGCTTGGATGACTTCCATCAGATACGCCCCCTCCATCACTTGGTATGTGGAACGACCGGACGATCGCTCTTGCTTTTTTATTTTGCAATCCCCATGCCAGCTCACCGTATGCAGGAAAAATGCTGATATGACAGTTTTTTCAGATTATTTACCTTGGACTGTTCTAAGCAAAAAATGAGACAAAATGAGACGATATCCCAGTTTGTCTCATTTTGTCTCATCTATGAGATTAACAGCTGTGATGCAACTCAATTGATAATGCCGCGCCTAACGTGCATTTGCCAGGTTTGTTTGGAGCGCTTTACACAAAAAGGGGAATGTAGCAGGCAAAGTGTTAGTGACAGGTAATACAAAAAAGCCGGTTCCTCAAGAACCGACCAACAGATTCCTCCCTTTTAATGTACCCAATGCTTTCTCAGCCTCTTCTTCAAGCCACGTTGGACAACAATCCATCACAGTAATAGCTGATTCTTCGTGAGTCGTTAAAGCTTCGCGGATTCTCGCAGCAAATCCACTCACTCCACCAGGCACTCCCAGTTCAGCCAGACTCGCCATCCGTTCGGGCTGCACCTGTGGATAGTTCTGGACATTGGTACCTTTGGCTGCTACTCGGTAAAAGGAGAGCACCTGCTCCCCATACTCACGTCCGCTTCCCTCTACATTGACAAACGCCTGCACGGCGACTGCCCGCGTTAAGCGGCGCTGGGCAATCCCGCAAAACTTGAGTCCATCAATAGCCAAATCATAAGAGCCAGGACAATAAGCTCCTACTACCTCACCGCTACTCATCCGGGCGCCATCTGTTCCCAAAGCTGCCCGAATCAGCTCCACCATATGGACAAAAAATGGCTCCGGATTCAAATCAGTAGCACCTGCCTGCATGACAAGCGACAGATTGACGACCCCAGGGGCAAGCGGAACGGCTGCACCGCCCGATTGTCGGACAGCCGTCTCATACCCTTTCATCCGTAGCTCGCAGATTGCATCTCCAGCATACGGCAGCTTTGCATCACGAGAGCCTAGTACCATTGCTCGCTCATGCCGCCATAGATGTACGAGGGGCAACATCCTTTGGTCTTTTGCACACTGGCGAGCATATGCCTCATCCAGACTGAATGGAACGAGCACTTCCCCTGTGTATGGTTGGGAGACGGTATCGAGTAATTGTACTGAGGTTTTTATCCAGCTGTTTTGCATCGACTCTATCTCCCATCCTATTATTGTTAAAGACGATATTTTTTCAGCTTGCGGTAAAAGGTACTGCGTGGAATGCCCAGCAGCTCGGCTGCTACAGAGGCACTGCCGCCACTCTTTTCAAGCGCTTGGACAATCGTTTTTCTCTCTAGTTGATCGCGAAAACTCAAATCATCCCGATACTTATGTGAAGCCTCTACAGTATCGCTGGAGTCAACTGCGGACACAGCGGAGTCTGCTGGACGGGCATCCTGCCAGGCATGTGCGGACAAACCCTTTAGAAAACGCTTCCAATCCTCTTGAGGAAGAACCCTCATACGCTCCACCACATTGTACAGCTCGCGTATATTTCCAGGCCAGTCGTATGCCATCAAATCTGACAGCGTGTCAGCTGGCAGGGAGAGCTGGTAGTTATTTTTCTGGCAGTAATGGCGAATGAGCAGTGGAATATCTTCCTTGCGCGAACGAAGCGGTGGCAGTGACACAGGCAGGACATGCAAACGATAAAACAGGTCTTCACGAAACGTTCCTTCCCTTACTTGCTGACGCAAATTGCGATGGGTGGCAGCGATCACTCGAATATCCAAAGCAAGCTCTTCACTGCTTCCAATCGGTGTTACCTTGCGCTCCTGCAGCACGCGAAGCAAGGCGACCTGCATAGCTGTCGGAACTTCCCCAATCTCATCGAGAAACAGTGTTCCTCCGTTTGCCTGCGCCAATTTTCCTTGGTAACCGCGCCGACGAGCTCCTGTGAAAGCTCCTTCCACGTATCCGAACAGCTCGCTTTCCATCAGCTCACGAGGAATCGCCCCACAGTTGACCGCCACAAAAGGGCCGTCTTTTCGCGGGCTGTTGTCGTGAATAGCCTGCGCAGCAAGCTCTTTTCCTGTACCGCTTTCCCCAAAGATCACAGCATTTGCATCTGTCGGAGCGATTCGCGCCAGCTCCAGAAGCACAGAGTCAAACGTCTTGCTCGTCCCTGCCTCACCCTTGAACCGAAACGTCGAAGCGCCGTTTTCATACGCGTGAGGAAATTGTATACTCCTTGGCACCAGTTCGACTGCCCACCCGATAACACCTTGATGCCGCATAGAAAAGACAGGCGTCTGCTTCGCTTCATGAAAGCCTTGCTCTGTCACTTCCTGGCGCGCCAGTCCCGCCCAGTTGACTATTTGCGTGCGCACTCTTTTACTGGCATAGACCAGCCGCTGCTCCCGATTGCACACAACCGTAAAACTGTCTTTCTCATCCGCCATCAGTATGGAGCGGTGGATCAATTCCAGCTCATCTTGCTGCCGCTGCTTCATCCATGCCTGCTCAATGGAATAAGCGAGTGTCATCACCGTCGCCATCGTCTGCGGATGGCTTCTTTCTAGACAGCTGGAAACATCAATCACCCCTAGCAATGCTCCCATTTCGTCATGGATAGGTGCCGCAAAGCAGCTCCAGCGATGCGAGGCGACCGAATAGTGCTCCGTCCCGTTTATCATAATCGCCTCTTTTGCCTGGATGGCCGTACCAATCGCATTGGTCCCCACTTCCTCCTCCGTCCAGCGCACTCCTTCGACAAAATTGATCGCGTGTGCATCCGCGAGCGCGTGCTTCTCCCCTTGCATACTAAGCACATAGCCCTCTGGATCGATGACCAGCGCGATCATCCCTAAATCGTGGATGAAAGGGGTCAGCCGATTAATCTGGGGCAAGGCAAGCTCAAGCAAGAGTCTGCTGTTCTCCTGCTTACTCACCAGGGCATCTCCGGCGAGCACTATCTGACCAGTACCCGCATGAGGATTTACACTGTTTCGCTTGCAGCGGTGCCACGATTCACTAATCCGTTTGTTGATTCGCGCTGAGTCAATTACACCTTCATGAACAAAACGTTTCCACATCCTGAGCGAAACGCTCTCCTCGAACATGCATCAACCACCCTCCGCTTTCGAATCAATCTATCTCCTCAAGATTATACTGAATGTTCGGAAATTTCAAGAGCATGTCCATCCTCTGGATGATTTCATTACGAGCGCACTTTCCATGCTGAAATTGGAACTGCCAGAGCAGTTGAGCACTCCGTTGCCCAAGTTGAAGTGCTCACACTCTGACTATTGACATCCCTAAACTTTGCCAGCAAATACGCCAGGATATCCATCGATTCATCAGCACCCTGATACGGATGGTTTCTGTGCATACCCATTTCCTGATGCATCAAAAATTCCAGAAACTCCTTGTCCTCTTCATTCACGGTTTTATCGTATTGAAGCTGGATGATCAAGGCATATCGTCTCAGCCCGTTGCTGTCGTACCCATAGACATCCTTGCATTTTTTAAAGGCAAAGGAGCTCCAGAGGGATTTCGTACATCTCCTTCTACTTCACTCCTCTGCTTTGCTAGTCAATGCGAAATACTGGCCCTCTCGGAACAAAGGGGAGATTTTTTCCCTTTGGAAGAATGAAGGCATGTTTTCTGGAAACGCGAATACGGTCACAATAACCGTCTGTAATAATTAGGATCGGGCCGTTTTTGGGAAAGTCCTCTGCCTTTTCGAGTAGATCAATTCCCGGCTGAAGAACGGTTCCTCCCCGCCCCTTGATTTTTACTCTTTCAGCAATTTCATCGGTTGCCAAGTAGCCTGCATCATATGCCGCAGCATCGCAAAACACGACACGGACAAACGGCACATCCTTTGACAGACTGTAGCTGGCGATGGCACCCAGCGCTTTTCCCAACAGCTTTTGATCCATGGAGCCAGAGGTATCGAGAACAACACCGAAAGTCCTGCCCTCCAAGTCGGTCTCCTGGTACGCCCAGGCCGGTCTTGGAATATCGGGAGTCGACGATTGGCGCCTGCTCATACGGGAGAAGGTTCTTCTCTTTTCCAAAGGGGGGAAAAGATCATCAAACCATCTTGCTAATTCCACATCCCACGGAATCGGCGGTTGACCCAGGGCGCGAATCTCCTCGATCAGCCCCGCTGGAAGCAGTCCTCGCCCCAGCTCCTGATGATAGACCAAGCCTTGTGCCAAAGCCCCTTTGTAAAAGTCATCAAGCGCAGTTCCTTCCTTTATGTCCCAAAAGCGTTTATCCCCGTGGTCCAGGATATCGCCCTGCCCGATTCCACGAAATGTATACAGCTTCCGATACGTTCTTAAATCGGTCACAATCCGGTCGTAGATCGCTTCTGCGGAAAGACTGCTCAACTCCTGGTCTAGCAGAACGCCAATCTCCGGCAATTGCCCGACACCCATCTCCACGAGCCAATGATTAATCACATAATCACAGCTGACATTCCAAAAATACGGGTCTCTGCCCAAGCAGCGCTCATGATGCCTCAGTCCTGCGTGCAGCAGCTCATGGGCCATGACAAACTTGCTTTCTTCCTCATCGAGACCAGCCGCAGGATTGAAAAAGATTTCTTGGGTAGTTACGTCAATTGCGGCAACGGAAATGTCCAGCCGCTGACAGATTTGCTGATCCTCGACAATCGTAAAGTTGGCTGCGAGAGAGGCAAGCAGCGGATAATGGTTTATGAACCACTGCTTTGCCTTTTGTGCGGGAGACAGCTTGTTTTCTTCGCCGCCAAGCATTGCCGAATATCCTCCCGCTACACTTACAGCACTTTGCACAGCCTGCGCTAGTCCCTTCCCGAAAAGCTCCTCCCATTTGACATCTCGATTGTACGAATAGCGAACACTTTTATCTGCAAAGATCAGGTCTGGTTGTTTTTCTCCGCCTGTTCCAAACAGCTTCATTTGCTCGGGAATCCCTTGCTCGAGAAAGTGCAGATATAGCTCCTCTTCGCTTTTTCCAGAAAAGGTAATCCCATAGGATAGTTCCACAGGCGGGCTGCCTAATTTCATATCCTGCAAAAATTTTGCAATAAAACAATCACAGGCGATATTCCACACCGCTGGTTGTTCCTTCTCTACAAAATGACCGAAGCCGAGATGAAGCAGGCTGTGAGCCAAAACATACACCCATTCGCTTACTTCTGCTCTTCGAGAGGGATGAATATGAACAGTCCCTGCTTTGGTTACAATCGCCCAGCCATTTTCCGGGCACAGGTTATGCTCTTTGCGAATAAAGTGTACGCGCGCGCATAGCGGTGCAAACATCGGATGCTTCTCGAGAAAGTTGACCGCCTGCAAATAGTTTTGAAGAGCGATATCCAGCTGAGCCTGCTTTTTCTTGGACATGCTTTACTTATCCTTTCTTTCCATCGCAAGTCTAGGCAAATCACGAATAACCTCCACAACAAACCAATCCGGAAGCGAGTTGCCTTCGTCGTGCTTCGCAACTACCATTTGCGCCATCTCAAGCGAAATACTGCTCAGGTCCTTCAACAAAGCTTTGGCTCGGTGAGCGAATCTTTTGTGCTGATCGTGGACAGATGCCTTTTCCGCTGGAAGCTCCTTAATGATCTGCGCTCGGAACGAATCCGCTAGAAAATAGAGAACATCTCTGTCCTCCGGTGCAGTCGGAAACACCGCTTCACCTTCGATAATCCGATTTAGCTGATGCTTGCCATTGACGTTTTTATGAAAAGCTTTAAATTGCGCTGCATGCGGAGGCGTGACACATCCGCTAGCCAAAATGCCAATCATTTCGTTTGAAATATCCTGTCCAAGCTCATGTAAGGCATCCGAGAGAATATGCCAGGACCGTGGTGTAGAAAAAGGCTCCTCCGTTTTTGGTGGTTGTGACCACAGGTAGTCTGGTCTGATCTCCAGAAATTGCGTGATCATCGGGTGAATCCCGTTGCTGTACGCCCACTCCATCCACTCTTTGTGGGAAACCTTTAATTGCACATGGAACATGCGATTAATCAAAGCAGACGACATAGGCTTCACGATCGCACTGTCTTGCACACGATTCCCTGCACCAATCACAATAGAGCCTTCTGGAAGCTTGTAATCACCAACGCGCTTTTCATGAATCAAGCTGTAAAAGGCTTTCTGAACTTCCTGTGAGCAAGCGTTTAATTCATCCAAAAACAAGCAATACGGCTCTTCCCGCGCAATCATGGCAGGTGGGCAAAATCTACTCTTTCCGTCCATAATTTGCGGAACACCAATTATATCCTCAGGAGCAAGCTGGCTGCCAAGCAAAGAAACGCATGGAAGACCTACTTGCTCCGCAAAATTTTCGACCAAAGACGATTTTCCAATACCCGGAGCGCCCCAGATGAACACAGGCCGAACCACGGCGACGTTCAATAAAATTCCCATCAATTGTTGCTGTGTAACGGTATACCCTAAATTCATAATACATCCTTTCTTTCCTTACAATTGGAATCTTATGTCATATCATACCATTTTGCTTAACAAAAAAGACACCCATTGAGGTGTCTCGTACTTAAGTCTGGAAGATTGCCGGGTTATGATTTGCTTTGTTGAACCTACCAATTATTCAATAGATAGGACTATCTTTCCTTGAGCTTTATTATGAATGATCTGTTCATGTGCCTTTTCTGCATCCTCCAAGGCTAATACGTCACCAATCACCGGATGTAAAATACCAGATTCGAGGAAAGCCTCAATCGCATGTAAACACTCCTGGTACTCATCGGGTAGCGCATTCCAAAGCGCCAACCCTAGTATATCTGCTTCTTTCATCATTGCGAGTCTAGGATTGATTTCAATACTGCCCCGGTTTCCGACGACGACGATGCGACCATAAGGGGCGATTACCTTCAGATCAGTCTCTAAATTCACGTTTGCCAAAAACTCAATGATCACATCTGGTCCTCTACCATTTGTGAAAGACATAATTTCTTCGATAGAATCTTCCGTGATGTGATCGAGTACATGTGTGGCCCCCGAAGCTTTCACCAATGCTTTTCCCTCATCTGTACTCGCCGTTCCAATTACCGTCGCTCCGAATCCTTTGGCCATTTGCACTGCCAGCAATCCAACACCACCGCTTGCCCCGTGTATCAATACGTTCTCCCCTGGCTTGATCTTCGACCTATGAAACAATGCTCGATAAGCGGTTAATGCTGGGATGCCAAGAGACGCCCCTTTCTCATAGGAAATAGACTCAGGCAAGCGATGGACAGCACTTGCATCGCAAACTACCTTTTGTGCATACGTCCCCGTATTCCGTTTCGCTAGCAGAGCAGCTACGAATACGCGATCTCCCACGTTTAGATGCGTTACACCTTCACCTATTGCATCAACTATTCCGGCTCCATCAAACCCGGGGGTGTATGGCAACTCTGGAATATAAAAGGAGTACGTCCCTGTACGAATATAGGTTTCATTCGGGTTCACACCGGCAGCAAATAGTTTAACACGGACTTCGCTTGCAGCTGGGTTCGGTTCGTTTACTTCTGCGCACTTTAAAACCTCAGGTCCACCAAACTCTACGATTTGAATCGCTTTCATCTGTATTCCTCCCATTCATTCTAGGATATAAAGGTAAATCATTTCTTACCAAATGGCTTCTCTTCCCATTTAATTACACGTGATTTGCTATTTCAAGTACTTCTGCTTTTACCAAGTACTGTGGCTAAAAAAAACCACCACGCGATGTGTTAACGTGGTGGTCATAAAGAAATTTATTCAGCTAAATTGGTCACAGGTGCTTTTCCATATGGCTTTGCCATCATTCGTTCCCATAACGGGATAAACTGCTTGATTAACGGTCCGATTGCCAAAGCCGTCACCAGTGTCCCCACCGAGACAGGACCTCCGAGCAAAAAACCGAACAATGTCACCGTGCATTCAATCCCGACTCTGACTTTGCCAATGCCCCAACCCATTCGCTCATGCAGGGCCAGCATAAAGCTGTCGCGTGGTCCCGCCCCTAGCCGCGGTGAGATGTACATTCCTGTGCCGAAAGTATAGATGAGCAGCCCGGAAGCGAACAAGACGACTCGCTCTATGATTGTCTCTCCGATCGGGACCCATTTTAGCCACATGAATAAGTCTATAAACAGCCCGAAGAAAATCATGTTCAAAAACATGCCCACGGTAGGCTTTATTTTGCCAATGACGTAGGATGCGATGATTATACTCGCACCCATGATCTGGGACCACATACCAATAGTCAATCCAAACGTCTTTTGTAATCCGATATGCAGCGTATCCCACGGGGCAACACCCACATTGGCCTCAATCATCATAGCAATCCCAAAACCCATGACTGCCAAACCAAGCATAAACACGCTGTATCGAACGGTTAGCGGATGAAAGATAAACTTCTTATGCATCATTTTTCCCCCTCAGGGGGGTGTTCACCCCCCTAGTTTATTGCCCTTTTCAGGTCCAATAAGGGGGAGATTGAGCGAATGCTACGCGTCCTTTTGCCTCAACGACTGCCAAGACCTGACTAAACATACGATCACCTACTTTCCTGTTATGTGAATGTTATGGTTTCATGAACCTCCATTAGGGGGAAATGGGCTTCATGCATTCTTTTGCTTTGATTATCAATCAACACGCAGATTTTGTCTATGACTCAATCAGATAAACTGCAGGTTAATTATGGTTACTTCAGATCCCGCTGACTTTGTTGTAATTACGCTGAAATCAAAAGAGACCACTCAAGGCTTCCCATATCGAGCGGAACATGAGACGGAACCATCCTGCTTTTTCAATTTCCTCCGTTGCGACCATGTTAACCGTTTTGTGTTGGACAGTATCCATGCCTTCGATTTGGTACGTGTAAGTAATGGTCCCCGCCTTTGTTCCCACAGGAAGAGGAGCAGTGAGTGCTTCTACCACAAAATCGGTTTTATAGGAAAGCTGAGAGACATCCGAGCCTTTCGGAACAATAAAATGAACAGCTTGCTCAGTTACTACAGGCACCTCTGTTTTTGTACCCATTTTGACTGGAACGATCTCCATGCCTTTTGGCGTACTCTTGGCGGCTACCACTTTTTTGAGCTCAAAATGGTCGAAGCCATAGTCCAACACTTTTTTCGTCTCTGTGAATCGTTTTGCCAACAATTTTGTTCCCATCACAACACTAATCAACCGCATTCCATCACGCTCTGCAGTACCGGCAAAGCAATAACCAGCACTGTCGGTAAAGCCAGTCTTCAATCCGTCAAGGCCCTCATAGGCGTATTGCTTATATTTGGTATTTTTATTTGATTCGAGCATCCAATTTGTATTGACGAGAGGCTCTTTATCTGACGCACGGAATTGATAGGATGGCAGCGTCGTAACCTCTACTATTTCTGGGTGATCCTGGATAATCGATTTTACCAGTGTCGCAACGTCCATGGCAGACATTACATTTTCCCCTTGTTCCTGAGGTCGAAACGGTATTGGCATATCTGCATGATCTAGTCCAGATACATTTATATAGTAGGATTTTTGCATTCCCAGCTTTTTGGCTTCCTCATTCATCAAGGCTACGAATTGCTGCTCTGATCCCGATACGTATTCCGCTAGAGCAACGGCAGCGTCATTCGCGGAATGGACAAGCATGGCAGTAAATAGCTCTTTTACCGTATGAGTTTCCCCAAGTGCAAGGTAAACGCGAGAACCAATCGTTTTCGAAGCATTTTCCTTGACAGTTACTACATCGTTCCAAGAAATTGCTCCTTTTTTGACTTGATCCGCGACTATGTATCCAGTCATCATTTTCGTCATACTTGCTGGAGCGTATGCTTGATCTGCGTTTATGGACAGTAAGACCTGGCCGGTTACTGGTTCAACAAGCACCGCTGATCTTAGTTCTAGATTGAGTGATTGAATAGATGGTATGGTAGCTGCTTCAGCAAAAGCAGAAACAGGAACGACAAAAAGGCAAAGCAAAATTATAAAGCCTATGAAATAGTTTCTACCTTGTGCGAATTTTTTCTTGAGAGTACTGCTTCCTTCTCTGTTTCTTATCAAAATAATCTCTCCTCTACCCTTCAGAATGCCTTTGTAGTTTGTTTAGTCTTTGATTCCGGCAACTGAGTGACCCGAAGTAATAATAATACCCCTTTTCTCTCCTTGATGGAAAGGTAAAGGGGTATTTGCGTTTTGATGCACGTATATTCAAGCATCTATTTTTTAGGCTTCTCATTCAAAATAGAGCGCAACTCGTTCATATCCTCTTCTGTTAACGCTTCCTCTTCAATAAACTGCACCAGCATGGACTTCATCGTGCCTCCATAGATTCGTTTAAGAAAAGTCTGAGCTTCTGCCTTTTGGCATTCTTCTTGCGTGTATAACGGAAAAAAAGTATACAACTTTTGATTTTGATTTACCCCGACTACCTTCTTCTTCACTAACCGATCCAACAGCGTACGAATGGTTTTCGGCTTCCAATCCATTTTTTCTTGTAAGGAGAAAATGACTTCATTTGCTGTGAGCGGCTCCTTCTCCCAGAGCACGTTCATTACTTCCCACTCTGCTTCAGAGATACCAGGCACTTGGTTCGACACTCTCATCCACCTCCTTTTAATAAATGCCTTTTTTATTTAAGATCGATAAAGTGATTTGTGCTGCCTTACTTCCATAACTATGATCTTCATTTTGTATGTTCGTTGCAAAGAAATAGGTGTTCCCTTTTTTCTCTAAATATCCAATAAACCAGCCGTTTACCGTTTTATCATTTACGGAGCCTGTCCCTGTTTTACCTGAAAGAATTGTACCATCCTTTTCTTCTAATTGAATGGTCTCTTTGATCGCCTGGATATTTTTTTCTTGAAATCCCAATTGATTGTTATACAGTGATTTTAGTAATAAAACCTGCTCCACGGGAGAAATCTTAAGCGTTGACTCTATCCAAGATTGCCCAATACCACCGGACAAATTTTCATTGCCATAACCTAGTTGCTTTAGATAGTTCTGTATACTTTTCTGGTTCATTCTTTTTTCTAATTCTTCAAAGTACCAATTCACAGAGCTTTCCATCGCTGATTTTACATTTTGATTTTTATTCCAAGCAGCATACGGATACACTTCACCGTTCCAAGCGAGCGTGGAATCGTCCTTCGTGATGATACCGGTCTCCAAAGCAAATAGCCCGATATAGATTTTGTAAGTGGAATCCGGTGAAACTCTCAGTTCGCTGTTCTTTTTGTTATAAATTTGAAAATGATCGGCTTTCATGTCGTACAAGACAAAGCTGCCGTCGTACCCTTCAAAATAAGAGCTAAGGTCCTCATAATCTGTATTCTCTCTCGTAAATGGATAATAAACATTTTCGCTGGCAATGGCCGTTACAAGAGGAATTTGACTGGCAACGAGAAAACCTGCCAGCGTAAAAATCATGATGCTGTTTTTCTTCAGCTGCTTAGACTCTGTTTGAAAGGATGCGATCTTTTGAATTCGCTTTTTTAATTGTTCTTTGGAGCTAGCCATTTGACTTTCAAAGACGAAACTCCTTTGTCTGGATACTTTGTGTACAAAATGAATAATGGTATGCCCATATTCACTATAGTGTTGCTCATCTAATGCTTTTAGTACGTCGCTATCGCAGGAGATTTCACGGTCCAATCGCATTTCTTTAAAGGCAAACCACACGAGTGGATTGAACCAATACAGAATTTGAAAAATAACGATCAGATAATTTGTCAAATTATCCTTATTTTTGTAGTGATTCAGCTCATGAAGCAAAATGTATTTGATTTCTTTCATCGTCAGCCATTCTTGAAAGTGTAGCGGAAAGACCACATAAACTTTATGAAGCCCAAACATCATCGGAGTTTTGACAAAAGGAGACTCCCCTACAACCAAATCTCTTGAGACATGGAGCTGTTGTTTGCACTCCTCAAGCAGTTGTAGGATAGCTTCATTTTTTAATGTGGACATATTCCTTTGAATCCGCTTGATTCTAAGCCAAGCAATGACAGCCGGTACTACGCAAAGAATAAGCCCACCAATCCAAATAATGGCGATGAGATCATCCAAATAAGCTGGAGTAGCATGATGGACAGAGATCGAAAAGTCACCAAGCCAATCTACGTTACCTCTCGTTGGATTTTCTGACAGAGAAGCCAGTTCACTACTTTCCTGATAGGAATGGAAGGGTAAAAAAGAAAAGAGATTTCCAGATGGAAAAAAATGAGCTGGTATAAAAGGAAGCAATAGCGCTATGAACAATAGATACCATAGATTGTATTGCCACTTTGCAGACAAGTGCTTTCGAAAGAGCTTTTTCATAAGCAAGATGACAACAACAGTAAAAGAAGACACGATAAAGCCTGTAATTAATTGAGTAATGAACACTCTACTCATCTCCCTCTTCGAACCGACGGTATCCTCTTTTCCCTATGCATAGCAACTTCAGTTCAGTAGAAAACACTTGAAGACATGAAATGTACTAGCAAAATGAATGGACCTGAAGAGAAAACGCGAACAAAACATATCGTACATGCGGATGTCGTTTCATGCAAGCATTCTGATGCGATTCTGTTGCTGGGAAAAGCCCACAAACTGACAAATAAACAGCTTGCGGGCTTTTATTCTCTGCTTTACATGGTTTTACTTAGGGAATCGAGTACAATCTTGGCAGCTTGTGCGATTAGGGCATTGTCAAATTTCGCATCCTTTGTATCGCGACTGGATAAAATGGCAATCACAATAGGTGCGCGATCTGGCGGCCAAACAACGGCAATGTCGTTACGTGTTCCAAAGCTTCCTGCCCCAGACTTATCTCCGACGACCCACCCCGTGGGAGCACCCGCGCGGATTAATTCGTCTCCCGTCGTGTTTTCCTTCATCCAATTGATAAGAATGGAACGTTTGTCAGCGGGTAGGACTTCGCCGAGCGTAAATGCTTGAAGTGAGGTTGCCAAAGCTTTTGGAGTGCTCGTATCGCGTATGTCGCCAGGAGTGGCTTCGTTCAAATCAGGTTCAATCCGGACGGGGGTGGTAACATCATCGCCGATCTCCTTCAGCACTTTTGCAAAGCCTTCTGGTCCACCCAATTCCTTGAATAAAAGATTTGCTGCGGTGTTATCGCTATAGCGTACAGCAGCTTCGCAAAGCTCCCTGATAGTCATTCCTTTCTCTACATGCTCCTTGGTAATGGGAGAGTAGGTAACCAGATCCTCGCTAGTATAAGTAATTCGTTTATCCAGCTCTTCTGCAGGGCTTTGTGCAAGCACTGCGCCGACAGCCAGAGCCTTGGAAGTGGATGCGTATGCGAAACGTTCATCTGCACGATAACGGATTGTCAGGCCTGTGCCCGTGTCCAGTGCATAAACACCGAGGCGCGCACCGAAATCCTTTTCTAATTGTTTGAACTGCTGATCTAGTGTACCTTCTGTCTCGTGTTGAGTCGGTTCTTTCAACTGGACAGCTGCGAGGTCTTCTCGAATCACTCCACACCCACTCAACATAATGATTGCAAATCCCGCTATCCATTTGCTTGCAAAAAATTTCTTCATCCTTTTAACCTCACTTCTCATTTTGAATTCCTTTTTGCGACCTGCAGATTACACGCGTAATACAAATGACCGCAATGCACCATACCTGCCACTCTTTCGTCCTTATTTCTGTAAGCCAATATATTTGTCATAGATTTCATAAACACTACGCGTAATGACCGCGGCAGAGCGTCCACCATAACCACCTTCCGGGACGACTACAGCAACAGCAAGCTTCGGATCGTTTGCAGGGGCGAACGAAATACTAACCCCATTTGTGATACGCGCATGCATTTTCCATTGAATCTTTTTCTCTCCGGTTTTAGCATCGCTTGTCGGAACAGGAACATATATGTCTTGCTCAGAAGTGCCCGTTTTGGCCGCAACACTATATGGAAGACCTTCAAATGCACGGACTGCAGTCCCGCCTGGCTTTGTCACCAAAACCATACCCTTTTTCAATATATCCCAGTATGCATCAGGTTGTGGGAATTCACTCAAAACCTGCGGCTGAAAGGACTTCACAATCGTACCGTCTGGCGCAGTAATCTTTTCTACTAATTGGGGCTGTAAACGTACACCCTTGTTCGCTAGAGTCGCTGAATACTGCGCGAGTTGCATCGTAGTTGCTCTGATTTGCTGACCAAAGGAAGCTTGAACCATGGCTGCAAGCGGACCATAATTTTTGTCCATGACCAGATAGTCTTGTTTTCCGCTGCTCTCGTTTGGCAAATCAACTCCTGTCGGAATGCCCAAGCCAAACGCATGATAATAGCTTTGCAGTAATGGTGCAGACGCGCCCCGCTTGCGTTTAGACAACTCCTCTCCTATTCGGGCCATATATGTATTCGAGGATTTCTGCAGAGCTTTCTCTGGTGATATCATGCCATTAGCTTTACTATTATCATTTTTAATTCGATCCGATCCCCTGCCGTATTGATACACGCCACTATCCTGCCATTGATCATTCGTTCTAATGATTCCTTCCTGTAATCCGAGCAAAACCGTAATCGGTTTGATTACTGAGCCGGATGGCACAATGGAGCGTGGGTGCTTATAGTTTTCCATTTCTGCTGCCTCTCCCGTCAAAGGCCTTGAGTCATACGGTGCCTCGCGAATCGTTCCATTTGTCACTGCGTACTTGATCTGATCGTATGTTTTCTGATCAGGGCCTTCAATCCAGACGTTTGGATCATACTCTGGATAGCTGACCATCGAGACAATTTTTCCCGTTTTAATTTCGATGGCCACGACATATGCGCTCTTGGCATATCTGGCCTCGGAGATGGTAGAGCGGAGCTTGGGGAGAAACTCGCGGATAGAGTCGCGTATCGCCAATTGGACACGCTGATCAATCGTCAGGGTAATATCATTGCCTCGCTCTGGCAATATCGTCTCCAGCTCCTTGATAACGGTTTGGTCCGCTGCCACTTCATACAATCGCTGGCCATTCCTTCCCCTCAGCTCGCCTTCATACGAAAGCTCAATTCCATCTAATCCGACAAATTGATTTGGCAAGTATCGCTTCTGCTCAGCTTTGTAAGTGCCGATATCCAATTGATCTGCCACGTGGTAGGGCCGCACATACCCGACTGCTTGAACGGCGATTTGCTTCGGATTATATTGTCGGATTGGCTTCATCACGACTTCGATCCCTTCCAGCTCTCCGCGTCGCTCTTCTATTTCTGCCATCTCTTTCGGTGAGAGATCGCTTTTCAATTCTTTTTCCATGTATTTTGGCATCTGCCGGGAGACTCTGATGTAATTCCCGTTTTCAAAGGCATAGCCGACATCCATCTTCTTCAAAAGGGTGGCTCGGTCGACGGGGCTTAAAATCTTTTCCAATTTTTCGATGATGCTGATATATGCTTCTTTATTCATCGTATCCGTTTCTCTGAATACAACGACAAATGAGGGGCGACTTTCGGCAATGATATTCCCGGTGTGGTCATAAATATTTCCCCGCATTGCCGGAATCGAGTCTGTTTTATACGAACGGCTCATCAGCTCGCTGGCAAACTCGTCTCCTTTCATAATTTGCAGCTGCATCAGTCGAACGATGATCGTGGAAAAAAACAAAAATACGAGGAAAAAAAGAATCTGTAACCGATTGACACGTTGCTTTTTTTCTTCCTGTATCACTGGTGGATTCATGTTGTTTTCACCTTTACCATTGCCCATTTCGAGCTTATTCTAAATCCCTTATTTAGAGGGCATACATCTTCATCACAGGCAATGACTAACCGATTCAACTGATTCTCATGTTACATAGTTATCAACTCCTTTTATTATCAAAACAGACTACACGCGTAGTACTATACTACACGTGTAGTCTGTATGTGTCAAATAGCTGAGTCTGTTTGTTGAAAATAATATAAATAGACTGGAATTGTTGATCCTATGCAGTTCTTGGATAAAAAAATCTCCAGAATCAGATAAGTTAGTTTTAGACTGAACCCGGATGATAAAACAGCAGCGACCTAAGACCTGAAAAAAAGGTCCTAGACTCGCTGCTGTTTTGGTACGCGATCGACCCAGTTAGCGTAATGACACATTGATTTATAATCTTTCCCCGTAGCCCCAAAATGGAAGCTATCGTACCCGTCGTAATGAAGTCCCCGCCCCACCTTCGTATAATGTCCTGAGGTTACGGAAAGTCCAGCTCGCCATCGATTGCGCGGAACATCTCCCTATTCCGAGCCGGATACCGGGCATCCAGCACCTCCCACTGCCTCTTCGGTAATATCAAAAATTCGTGGGTATCGGAAAGATACGAGGCTGCAAACAAACGAATTTCGTATTTGTCCCTAATCAATTCCTGGAACTCGCGAATCGTGATATAGCGATCTTTTCCGGAAAACGTGAGCGCAATTGAATGCAGTTGTCCATTGTAGGTAACGTCAAATCCTTTGTCCGTAGTCGTCACCTCGACCGATTCATCTGGAAGCCGTTCACCGAACAAGCGGACGATCTCCTCGTCAAACTCTCCCCAATCTACGATGACGCTGTATACGTAAGCGAATACTATCGGAATTTGCTTCTCGATCGCAAGCTCGTCCGCCAGCACAAATCGATGGCGCTCTAATGTTTCACGATGATTTTCAATAAATTGTTGAAGCTGTCGCTCGTCTCCTTCGAATAGAAATGTCAGCTCACTATCGCTCGGCATCTTCATCCTATTATCCTCCCTGTGTTCACCCAATCGGTATTACTGCACCAACTAAAACTAAAACTGAAAAAGATATTTCATATGTCACTCCACTCTTTTTCGCCTTGATTTAGATACGCAATTTTCAGGTATAAGTTTCCAAGCTGCTGCATTAAACTGCCCGTCATAAGATATCTACTAATCCTATGAACGTAGTAAGATCCTTGCCTTGACCGGACCTATCTATATTAATGGAGCAAAAGAAGGACTTAGCGCAAAAAGGAAAACAGCGGCAGAACGCAAGACTTTTTGCTGGTCTTACGTTTTGCCGCTGTTTTCGAATTAGTGAATATCTCTTTTCTTAAAACGACCACCGTGTACGGAGGATACATCTGTAGCAATAATAAACGCTTGCGGGTCTAGCTCTTTGATAATATCTTTGAGCTTTGTTTCCTCTAGTCTTGTAAAGACGCATAAAATAATTCGCTTATCTTCACCGCTATAAGAACCTTCTCCATGTAAATAGGTTACTCCTCGGCCTAACCGCTCCGTAATCGCATCCGCAATCTCAATAGTGTTATCACTTATGATATAAACGGATTTCATATCATCCAATCCTTTAACAACAATGTCGATTGTCTTAAAGGCAACATAATAAGTGATCATCGAAAATAGAGCATTTTCCAAAGAGAACACAAACGCTGCGATCGTGAAAATAATCACATTAACGAACATGATAATTTCACCGACAGAAAACGGCAGCCGCTTTTCAACCAAAATCGCCAATGTTTCTGTTCCGTCTAAAACCCCACCATTTCTAATGGTCAAGCCTACTCCTAGCCCTAATATTAAGCCACCGAA
The DNA here is from genome assembly GCF_046535075.1 of Brevibacillus sp. SIMBA_040. Lineage (NCBI taxonomy): Bacteria > Bacillati > Bacillota > Bacilli > Caryophanales > Paenibacillaceae > Brevibacillus > Brevibacillus sp. SIMBA_040. Next base: position 70,446 of record NZ_JAWRXI010000008.1, on the reverse strand, counting down.
AACAATGGCGAGCAGTTCATTCTCCACCATCGGCTTTACATGATGCATAAAGGAAGTCGCCACCGAAAGAGCCACGATTCCATATAGCATACTAATCGCAAATGTCTTGCCTATTTGCTTATACCCCAAGAAAAAGAAAGGTAAGTTTAACAGGACGAGGAACAAACTGAGGTTGATAGTCGTTACATGACTCAAGATCATGGATAAACCCGTTACTCCACCGTCAATGATATTATTCGGAATTAATACCGCTTCAAGCCCGTAAGCCATGATCACGGCACCGATCGTAATAAATAGAGCCCTTTTGATAATGTTTCTGATTGATAGTTTTTTATGGTTGGCTTTCTTTTTTTCTTCCGCTGTATTCATACATTCCTTCCCTTCATTTTGGTTTTTTCCGGCATTCTATTTTAACATATCTATGAAAATGGATCATCCCCGATAGGCAAAACTGTAGAATATTTGATTTCCCGGAGAGACAGGTTCGTTTGAATGCGTGATACGCCCAGCCTGTTTATTTTTCGAATGAAGCTGTCCAATCCCTTCCGATCTTTGATGGCTACCTTCAAAAGATAATCATACTCTCCCGTCAAGCAATGACACTCTAAAACTTCCGGCATCGAACGCAATGCATTCTCCAATACCTCCAGCTCGTACGCCTGGTGAATATTTGTACTGATAAACACAAAACACAATAGATCAAACCCGAGCTTCTCCAGATTCAGGATCGCCACCTGGCGATTGATGTATCCCTCGCTCTCCAGCCGCTTTACCCTAGCATGCGTCGCGGGTGGCGATAAATTCACGCGTCTCGCAAGCTCCGCATTACTTAGCTGCGCATCTTTTTGCATCAGATCGAGTATTTGGATATCGACATCATCCAGCACCTTGCTAACGAAAGATTCCATGTGATTCTCCCTCTTTCATTTATTCGAAAAAACGCAACTTTTCAATACTTCAATTGAATGATCATACTTTTTACCGTTGCATAACTTTACATTGTTTTGAATTTCATTAATTATACAAAATAATTTACCGAAAATGCAATGTAAATGTTATTTTCATTAATAAGCAGATACAAAAGGAGTGTAATGTTATGCCAAGTATTTATGCCATGTTGCTGCTATTAACAAGCATGTTATGGGGAGGAAATTTTGTCTTGGGAAAATCGCTTGTCGGTCATGCTTCACCGCTGACCTTGACGAGTCTGCGTTGGATTATTGCTGTTCTCTGCTTACTTCCAATGGTATGGTGGAAGGAAAAAAAGCTGCTACCAACGCGAGATGCCATTCTCCCGCTATTTTGCATGGGACTGACTGGGGTTGTTCTCTTTAACGTTTTTCAATTTTTAGCGTTGGAAAAGACCTCGGCGACGAATGTCGGCTTAATTTCCACTTTAAACATGGTTACGATTTCCCTTTTTTCGTTTGTCTTTTTAAAAGAAAAAATCAGGGCCCTTCAAATCTTGACCATGATGTTTTTGCTAGTGGGAGTCGTTCTCGTCCTGTCCAAGGGAGATATTTCATACCTCTTGTCCTTGCAGTTCAACGTCGGGGACTTGTGGATGCTGGCGGCTGTCTGTGTGTGGGGAATTTACTCGGTATGCAGCAAATGGGCCATGAGCAAGACAACTCCGCTAATGTCCATTTTGTATTCTGCCATCTTTGGGCTGGTAATTCTTCTGCCTTTCAATCTCGCTGACTTTACGGTTACCAACATCAACGCTCCTTTTGTCGGTTCTATTTTATATACAGGCGTTATCTCTACTGTCGTATGCATGGTGCTTTGGAATATTGGCGTACAAAAACTCGGGGCTACAACTTCGGGTATTTTTCTGAACTTCAATCCGATCTTCACTTCCATTCTCGCGTTTTTTCTCATCGGAGAGCAGATGACGTGGCTACAGGGTGTTGGCGGCATTATTGTTATTTCGGGATGCTTTTTATTTTCGTATTTTAAAACGAAAAGGCTTGCGGATATCAGGTTATGGCGTGCATCTACCGGTAAGGTACGTGGCATTTGACAACGGACGAATATGAATCCAGGCAGCTCCTCACCATGAGAAGCTGCCTGTGTTTATAAATGTAAGCAAACTTGTTATGCTCCCGCTAGCTTGTAATCGGGTCAAATTCCTTTTACGATAAGGTTTTTAGTGCTTCTCGCGTAAATGGTTGAAGTTCTTGGGTGTTGCCTTCACGAATTTTTGCAACCCAAGCCGGATCACTCAGTAGCGCTCTTCCAACTGCCACCAGATCAAACTCTTCCTGCTCAACACGGTCAATCAGATTGTCGATGTTATCTGGCTGGCCACCCTTACCCTCGCTGAATAAGCTCAGGAACTCGGAGTCCAATCCAACAGATCCAACCGTAATAGCTGGTTTCCCAGTCAATTTTCGAGTCCAGCCTGCCAGATTGAGATCAGAGCCTTCAAATTCCGGCTCCCAGAAACGACGGGTGGACGCATGGAAAATATCGACACCAGCCTCGGACAACGGCGTGAGGAAAAGCTTCAGCTCCTCAGGATTTTTTGCAAGTTTGAAATTGTAATCGCTCGGTTTCCATTGCGAAAAACGGAAAATAATCGGGAAATCAGGACCGACTGCTTCACGCACCGCCTTAATGATCTCTACACCAAAACGGGTGCGACCTATCAGATCACCGCCATATTCGTCTGTACGCTTGTTTGTGACATCCCAGAAGAACTGGTCAATCAGGTAGCCATGCGCTCCGTGGATTTCCACCGCATCGAAACCAATTTTCTTGGCGTTTGCAGCCGCTTGTGCATATGCCTGAATGAGTCCGTGAATTTCTTCAACACTGAGTGGTTCCGATACTTTTTCACCTGTCGCACTGAGGCCAGATGGTCCGATTGAATTGACATCTGATTCCGGGAAATTCTCTTTTTGACGTGCCGTACCAGTATGCCAGATTTGCGGAGCAATTTTTCCACCCGCCTCATGGACTTCTTTAACAACGCGTGCCCATCCGTTCAGTGCTTCCTCTCCATAAAAATGCGGCACATGATGATCTGCTCCGGCAGCCGGATGCTCGATCAGCGTTCCTTCGGTGATGATCAGGCCAACCCCATTTTCTGCTCGACGACGGTAATATTCTGCCACATCGGGACCTGGAATCCCCTTCGGTGAAAAACTGCGGGTCATAGGTGCCATGACAAAACGATTTTCAAGTTTCAGTTCTTTAAATTGAAAAGGTTTGAATAAAGCTGCTACAGATTTTGTTGATTTCATGATATATCCTCCTCATAATGCAAATCTTATTAAATACCTGCTGAATTATTTTGGCACGACAGCCTTTTTTCAGTTTAACTCTTGTTTCTACCCAGTGCGGATTATGTAGCATACCTCTCCCAACGACTACAAGTCCCGCATCCACTTTTCCTATTACAGCATTCGCTAAAATCGGAGCATCCAATCGTCCAGCTTCTATAACTGGAATATCAGAGCATCTTGCTAATGGAACCTGAAAAGCAACATAAGTATCTGGTTTTCCCTTCTCTCCATAATAGAAGCTCCCACTCCTTTAAGGTAAGTTCAAAGGTAAATCTTTTTCGTTGTGTTTTTTAGATGCATGCGCGTGCATATAATTTATCATTGCTCTTTTTCACTTGTCAAATGTAAAGTTTAAAAAAGGAAAGAAAACCAGCTTTATATAACAAAGAAGCCGAGCATTACCTAAAACAGAAATGATCGGCTTTTCTGTTATTGAGCTTGTCATTAATGCTCATCATTTGCAGACATTTTTTGAAGTAACGTTTGTAGCTCCTTTTGTGTAGTGCCATTTGTAAAGGAAGCATGAAGAATTTCATTTACAGTGCCTAAGGCTTTATGGAAGTTCTCTTCCCCTACTTCGGTTAAGGAAGTGTAAATACCTCTTCGGTCGGCCTCACATACATGCCTTTGTAGTGCCTTACAATTGTTTGCTTCCAGCCTCCCAACCATTCTCGATACTGCACTTTGACTTAACCCAATCATATCCTGTAATTTCTGCAGTCTAAGCTTTTTCTCATTTGTTTGAGATAAAAAGTACAGGACATAAAATTCATTTAAAGATAGATTGTATTTATCTTGTAGTTCCCTTTCAAGTTCACTGGTAATACTTGCTTGAATTTGGGTGAGTGACAACCAATCACTTAACATTTCATTTTTGGGGTTGGTTTTCATACATATTCCACCTGTCTAGTCTAAAAAACGTTCTTTTTCGTTTTATTATAATACAGATGGCTTATATGCTCAAAATTAAGTAAGAACTTCAGACTTATCCTAAAGAGTTTGAATGGTGAAGGCGCCAGATATCAAAGTAAGAGAATCCTACAACTAGCTACTCTTAATCTCACGAATGACTTTTGCAGGATTCCCTACCACTAGGACATTGTTTGGCACATTCTTGGTCACGACAGAGCCAGAGCCAATCACGACATTATCCCCAATGGTTATACCGGGATTAATAATCGCTCCCCCACCGATCCACACACTATTCCCTATCTTAATTGGTTTGCCGTACTCGGCACCTGTATTCCGCTCTGTCGGATTGAGGGGATGTGAAGCTGTGTATATTTGAACATTTGGACCAATGAGACAATAATCGCCAATCATTACTTCACACACGTCGAGTATGGTACAGTTGAAATTCGCATAAAAATGGTCGCCTACATGAATGTTATACCCGTAATCACATCGGAAATTAGGTTCGATCCAAATATTTGCACCCGTGGAGCCAAGCAATTCCTTTAACAGCTCCGTTCGTCGGGTATACTCTGTCTCTAATGATTGATTATACAACCTGACAATTCTTCTTGCGTTTTCCCGATCCGCAACCAGCTCAGGATCGGAGGAAAAATACAGCTTTCCGCTAACCATCTTCTGTTTCTCTGTTAGACTCATATTCGTCTCCTTTCTGATTCATTTATTCTTGAGCATCACCATTGCTCCCCATCAATTTATTCCTCGTTTAAACCACTTTTGCTTTTCTCCTTGCGAACAAGTCTTGAAATCGCGGTTCTATAAACGTAAACAAGGATTTGTTCTTTCATCACGCTCAACGAAACGTGCATAACCCACTCTTCGTCAAAAAAGTAACAGACAGAAAGAAGAGGTGTGGGTCAATGAGAAGGTTCATCCAAGTTACAATTCTATTTCTTATTACCTTGAATAGCTTGTTATTCACAATTCCTTCGTCAGTATATGCTTGTTCCTGCGCAGCACCTGCCCCGGTAAAGGAAGCACTGGCTCAAGCAGACGCCGTGTTCGCAGGGAGAGTTACAGAGATAGTGAAGCCAAGACCAAATGTGCTAGGAGTTATCTCATCAGCTGATCCCGTCGATGTTACATTTGATGTTTCTCAAATTTGGAAAGGCATCGATACAAAACAGGTCACAATCGTGACTGCTTTACATTCGGCAAGCTGTGGCTTTTCTTTTGATATGGGAAAGGATTATATCGTGTATTCCTACAAGAATCAGGACAACTTTCTCGAAACCAACATTTGCACAAGGACACAAGAGCTAACAGCGGCATCTGAGGACCTTGCCTCCCTTGGAACAGGTATTACCCCCATACAGAATGAACAGCCGTCGATGAAAGAAAATCAGACTCTCGCTTCTCCTTACCTTTGGATATCAGGTATCCTCGTTCTTGTAGGTGTCATTTATTTTTTCGTTAAAAAGATGAAGAAAACCTAAAAAGCTCTTGTTCCCCAATGAAAGTTCCCGCACATTACCCCATTAAAAGTCGCTTAAATGGCGGCTTTTTACATTTTATTGGGTTCCTTTTCCGAATGTCGGTCTTCCCATGTATCGTTGACGTTACTTTCCCATCTAAATGAAATTATGTTTGCTGAGAATATTGAATTAATAATGGAGATTTCTGTATGTGTGTCCGCAGGGGTTATCAACTATTTTATATATCATTGTTTATAGGAAGATAAACAGTAAATATAGTACCTTCATCAGGCTGACTCGCAACGCGGATGAAACCACCGTGGGCCTTTACAAAATGATGGGCGATGGATAAGCCTAGCCCCGTACCGCCTGTATACCGCGAGCGCGCTTTGTCTACGCGGTAAAATCGATCAAATAGGTGGAGCAGATGTTCCGCCGGTATTCCGATGCCGGTATCGATCACCGACACACGTGCAAATAACGCATTCCCATCACCGACCTGGTCTTCGATTTCAACCGTAATCTTCCCTCCACGTGGTGTGTAACGAATCGCATTGGTCAGCAAATTAAAGAAAACCTGTGTGATCCGTCTCGCATCAGCCATCACGGTAAGCGGCCTTGATTTTGTATAAAGGCAAATGTCCAACCCATTTTCTTCCGCTTCGTATGTCAAGTCGTCCACGATTCGTTCTAAGTGTACCGTCAGATCGAGCTGCTTGCGATCGAGCGACAAGCGGCCTGCTTCTGCCAACGACAAGACATGCAGATCATCTACAAGCAGGCTCATTCGGATCACCTCATCATGAATCCGAAGCAGCCTTTCTGGTGGGACATGATCACTGGCCTGCTGATAATTCTCCAGTTTAAGCTGCATAATGGACAGCGGCGTTCGTAGCTCGTGAGCAACATCGGCCACCAATCTTCTGCGAGCTTCTTCGGCTTCACGTAGACGAAACGTCATGTCATTGAACGCTTGAGCGACTTTCCCATACTCATCTTTCGTGTCTACAGGTACTTTGACGTTCAGGTCACCCTGCGCCACCCGCTCTATTGCGGCTACGAGCTTTTTGAGCGGGTGGGTCAGCACTCCCGATATCCAAAAACTAAAGGACAATCCGATCAAAAGAAAAATGGACGCTCTAAGAAGTATGTTCAGCTCCATTTTGTCAAGGAAATATGATTTTAAAATTTCAATTTGCTCTTCGGGCGAGGCGCTCAAATAGTTTTCATCGATTTGTTCCCTTTGAAATTGATCGAACAAACCGACTGTGTAAACTTGTGTTGTAAGGGAGATAATGTTACCCACAATGAGCAAGAGCAGTCCCATAGCAAATATTTTCATTCGGACAGTCATTTTCATGAACGTTCACCAAATCGGTATCCGAAACCATATACCGTTTGAATATATCGAGGATTGGCAGGATCGTCTCCCAGCTTTCGGCGAAGATTCCGAATATGAGAGTCCATTGTTCTTTCGTATCCCATGTACTCATCCTCCAAAGCAGCCTTTAACAATTGCAAACGGCTAAAGACAATGCCGGGGCGACCCGCCAGTGTGAACAGAATTTTGAATTCGGTAGGTGTCAATTGGATCTCCTGACCGTCTTTGAATACCTGACATTTGGGCTCGGAAATGATCAAGTTGTCTCTTTCCAAGAACATCGACTTGTCTTCGGGTCCACGTAAGCGGCGAAGTAAAGCACGAATACGCGAAGCGAGCTCGCGCAAGCTGAACGGCTTCGTCAAATAATCATCCGCACCGATTTCCAGACCGACAATTTTATCCGATTCGTCAGATCTTGCCGTGACCATAATAATGCCGCATTGTGAAGTTTGCCTGATTTCACGGCATACGTCGATGCCGCTCTTCTCGGGGAGCATCCAATCAAGAACGATGAGATCGGGCCGCTCAGATAAGGCGATCGTTAGCGCTTCCTTGCCGGTTCGGGCGCTCACTACCTGATACCCCTCACGTTGCAGAAAGGTCTGCATCTCCTCAAGCATGCCCGGTTCGTCCTCCACAAGCAATAGTTTCGCTTCCATTTCAATCACATCTTTCCATAATAGTCAGCTTCCTTTGTGAGAACATACCGCTTACGCAAAATTATACCGGGATTTGACAGACTCTTGAAGAAATTCACGCAAAGAGAGGAAGATCTGCATAAGTTCTCGACATTTGTTGTGTAAACTGGCTGTGAAAATAAAGAAATAGCCGAAAAACAAAGAGGAGTGATTAACAAATGAAAATGAGGCTAGTTTCATTCGTATTATTTTGTGCATTTCTACTTGTTCCAACTATTGCCTCTGCAGAAGTGACCAATGGTAATGTCGTAAACGGATTAACCCCCGGGCGACTCTGGGCCACGATGGACGCGGTAGTGGGACTGATCAGTGCGGTCATCGGTTGGCTGTCTCTGGCCCGCTCCGCCGGTCGTTTCGGCTCCGGTTCGGGGAGACGCGGGGCCATCGTGGCAGCAGTGACGGCACTGATCGTCATAGTCTACGCTGGGCTGCACCTGACCAACTTCACCGGTGATTTCGGCACCGGCAGCGGGCGAGCCGGGGCCATCGTGGCCATTGTGATGGGGCTGATCGGCATGGTCCTCGCTGGGCTCACTTTGGCCCGCTCCCGCCGGGCCAGTTGACCACCATGAGCATTTACATTCTCTCTTCTTAACAAATCGTGTGTTGTGGTCCTCTTATCAAATTGCCCGCTGTACGATATATTGGTTACCGCACTTCACAATCACTGGCTTTTTAACAACCCTGGTATCATGTTTATACACTTTGAATCAATTGACAATCCGATCCACTTTGCTCACAAAGTTCGTCACGCCATCTCAGTACTAAAACATTAAACTTTTGCCCCTTTTCGGTGCGGTTTTTATAAGCAGTACGATTTACTTCTGGCTTTGTTGCCTAGTCTGGTTTTGAACAAGCCTTTATCTTGTAAATTAACGTATTAATTAGCACATTTCCGTTTACTGCAGGCTCGTATCAGTTGCCAAGCTTCCCCCATTTGCATTCTCTATATCAGATAGAGAGAAGTGAGGTGATTGATATGACTGACGTGGTAGTGATCTTATTCAGACGTGTCAGAGTGAATGGTGTACGGAGGCGAATTATTCGCGACGTTAGCATCATTGGAAGTGCCGCACCATGTACCCAATTTTTAATGATTGGTAGACGTGTGGGTCCTGCTTCGCGTTGTCTTTTGAATAACGGGTTCCAACGTGTGTTATCAAGAGACAATGTTTTGGTGTTTATCCGAGTAAGATAAATGGGTCTGTATGAAAACGGTAACGAATTGGGTTACCGTTTTCTATTTTTTCAAAATACATATTGTGTTAACAAAACAATTGAAATCCCCCTTTTAGCTTCGTGATATAATATCCATATATTTGAAATGGTGGGTTGTTATGAAAAATCAGCTATTCCTTTTAATTTCTGCGATTATATTTAGCTCGTGGCTCTGTGGTAGTTATTTTTATCAAAAAGGAAAATCACAGGTTGTGCAGGGACTACTCACTTCTTTATCAGGCGATTATGGACAATTACGTAATAAAAAAATGAGTTGGACGATATCTTCTCAATGACCAAAGGCGACCAAATCAAGTACGCCATTTATTTACTTCGTAATGTTGAAACAGCAAATGCATCTTTGTTAAACATCAGTAGACTGACTATTAATGACGAAACAGATTTTAGCGTTATTATAGACGAGGTTTCATTGACAGCAGCTGAAATTCACACTTACATACACCAATTATCTTCCGACTTGGATACCTCCAAGACTAAAAAGAAATTGCAGAAACATGGTGATGCTCTCCAGTTAATTACTGAGACTCTTACGCCAAAAGACATTCGAACGATGGATCTAGAGAAAGTAAGATATAAGCTTTCTCTTTTACAAAACTCACTCCCGAAGTGAATTAACAAAATGAGCAATGTGCTTGGTACATTCGTAGTTGCATGGCGTAGATTTAACTTCATACTATTGGTAACTTCGGGGTTTCGGAGGTTTAGTTTGGAATACGTACAGATAGTCTTGTTACTGTTCTTTGTTAGCCTTCTTTTGTACCGAATTTGCTTCCACAAATTTACGAAACTGAATCGAGAAAACATTGGCCTATCAATTATCGGAATAGTTTCAGCCACGTCACTTTCGTCTCAAATACTATCGATAGTTGGAATGTTAATTTTTGCATGATTATTGGTCGTCTTTTTAATTAAGACCTTTTATCAAGAATTGATTTAACATCATTTTTCTTATGTTAGATAGATCATTCTCTGCTTTCGCCAGTTATTAATAGTCATGTTAAAATGGAACTGCTACTTAACCGTAAAAATAGGTGGGAGTATTATGCTTACATATTTTAAAGGCTTTACAGGTTCGCTAATTGGTGCAACTTCGATCTTTTTTTTACTTATCAATGATCCACTTGAAAACATAAAACTTCTTGCACTCATTACTCCCTTCATTTTTATTGGAGGAATTTTTGGTTTTTTTCTGTTAAAAATTCTCCATTCAAAAAACATATCGAGTTTCTGGTTAGGTTTAATTTGTTTTGTGCTATTAGGTGAGTTATTTGCCCTAATCCTTCATATGTTTTTGCCTTTTGAATGGATTCTTAACTTAATGACAGTAGTTGGCTCTGCTACCTTCTTTCTGGTACAGCAAATTAAAAATGTTGTTCTTTCGAGATTACTTGCATTCATCGGCCCACTTTCTTCACTTATCCTTGGATTTGCTACAAGACACATGTAATGTTGTGTAAACTCATGATTTTCTTTCACGAACAGGACTGATTATGTGATTACATCTGCTGAAGAATTTGTAAGGCTTAGACTAAGTGATAACCCCGATGAATATCTTCGAGCAGCTTGACACATTTTGTAATTTAATTGAAACTCTATTGATTTAATTACGTCTTACTAAATACTAGTAAGTTTATGAACCTTGGAGGATTGACTCTTAATGGAAAATGAATTTTTTGTTGGTTGGGGAACTCTATCGCTTATCAACGCTGGACTAGCTCAAGGTAAAAACCGCAGTGGTCTTAACTGGTTCTTCCTTTCATTATTTCTTGGTCCAATCGCGACACTAATTATTGTTGTTTGGGATAAGCTGCCCGAACAACAAGACTTATCACAATGAGTAATTTGTAAACTACATAATCTCGTGATACATTATTTAGGAAATGCTAAATTTAGGTAACTGTCATGAGAAAAAACACTTTGCAAAAAATAGGTTCAATTGTAATCTGCTTCATTGGCCTTTATCTAGCTGGGAATACGGGTTGTTTGGTATCTTCTATTTGGCTATTGGAATTTGGTGTGTTTTTACTTACTTTGGCAAAAGCGACGAGTCATTTAACATAATTGACCTTATGTTAACTGAACTTTGTTGATATTTCTCTTTGCAGTCGGAAAAGTTACTAATAAAGGAGTGACTTTTCGATGCGGAAATTAATCATCTTATTCGGCATCTTTTTGTTTCCGTTTCTTACCACAAACATTTATGCAGCAGATTCACATCCAAAGCCACTGGTCAGGGATATTATCAATTCGATAGATCACTGGATCCGAAAAGGTTGGACACTTGAGAAACATATTAGGCATGAATGTGAAGCACATGAATCATGGAAAATTCCGCGCGGACATAAACGGCTTAATAATTTCAAAATTGTTACTGTAACGCACGTTGGCAACGGTTATTCTGTTGTCGCCACATATGACTACAATGGAGTGAAATGCGTAGCCACCGCTAAAGTGATAAAGCAAAACGATATTTGGGTTAATCAAGAATTTAGGTTTAATTATCACAAGTAATGATCAGCCATTCTTTCTAAAGCTGCCACCAAATGGGTTAACTTTAGTTAGCAGACAAGTTTAAATATGTCACGTATGTTAAAGTTGCCAGTTGTAAAATTTCCCCTTCCCTCCGTTGATGGAACGCCGTGTGCGATGAAAGTCGCCCGCACAGTGTAGGCTCGAACGAAAACCTCAAAAACAGAAGGGAATAAGTCGAGAATAGCAATAGACCTCCTGAAGTTCATGATAATAATGGAATTCTAGGAGAAACTTATAAATCAATATGTTGAGGGAACTGATGGTCCAAATTACTCAGCTTTTTCGGACCCAGACAGAGATGAACTTACATTTACAGCCAAATCAGATGATCCTTCAGTCTCCGTTACTGCTTTTGCAACCAATTTATTTGCGAGATTTCCAAAACAACCAGTTGGAAGTAAAATAACGATTATCGTTACAGCTCACGACGGCAAAGACGGCACAGTATCCAGCAAGTGGCTTATCATTTGTAGATAAGTTCCTTCCATCAACGACCCTCGGGTAGTTCCGCGGGTTTTTGCTTCAATCCTCCACTATTTAATTCCTTCTTCCCTTTCTCCTATGCGGCGAAAAATAGAAGCCAACTCCTGATAATCAACAGTCTTTCCTCGCCATTTCTCTGCCACTTATTGCACCTGACTCATCGCCTTTTTGTTGAGCATTTATCACAAAATCATCATGAGAAGCAGCATTTTTTTAAGCTATCTTCCGCAAGACTTTACAAACCTGTTATTGGAAACATTTTGCATACTATTTCGTCTTACCTTTTAAACAAGAAGGAGTGGCTGTGATGAAGAAGCTTTACTTTTTGTCGTTCCTTTTACTCGCATCAGGCTGTTCTAATAACTCCCTTGAATTACAATCAACCAGAATTGAGTTAGAACAGGTGAAGCAGCAAAATACCGAATTGGAGCTTCAATTAAATAAACTCAGTAAGGAACTTGAGTCAAAACAAAAAGAATATGAATTGAGAAATATTCTGGACATTAAAGCTAGAGAAATATTCCGCCTAATGGCCGAAAACAAGGAAACTGAATTGCGTCAACATCTCTCAAAAAAGCTCACAGCTACGAATAAAACCATCACCTATTTTGTTGATGATCAACAAATATCTGAATCTTTTGTAACTGACAGAGACACTTTTCGACAACGGTTCTATTCATTGGAAAAAGAAGATTCCTTCATTACCGGTTATGAGGTTTGGCATCCAGGTGGTACACTGTCAATTCTTATCCTTAATTTTGTTCTCAAAGACAACGACTGGATGCTAGATGAAATCAATACTGACATATGACTAGATGATTCTGTCGAAAACAACTACTGTAATTCAGGACATATGAGCTGTATAATTTGCTTGCCCGTTGTAAATTTTCTTTCTTATTCGTTGATGGAACGCCGTGTGCGATGAAAGTCGCCCGTACGGTGTAGGCTCGAAGGAACCCCTCAACAAAAAGGGATAAGTCGAGAATAGCAATAAAGCTCCTGTAGTTTTAGGTTCAGGAATTCCTGATGTCGCTATCCCTCCTAACGGGAAGTCTAATGTTTTTTCCTTTAGAGATTATTTTGTTGATCCTGATGGAGATAGACTGACCTTTACCATTGAGTTTGAATTTGGAACTGGCTTTGTTTACACTTTCAATGACGATATTACAAGCCCAAACTACGGAACAATTGTATTTCACGACGCTCCAGGTAATTCGGCTTATGATATCGTGAAAGTAACAGCGAACGATGGAAAAGGCGGTGCGGTAACTGACGAGTTCGAGATAAGGATTTCCTAAATTTCTTCCATCAACGACCCCTCAGTTTTCCTGAGGGGTTTTTCTTACCAAAATTCCCGATGTGTTAAGTGACTGAACGATACACAAGTACTCTAGCCCAATTGCAACTAATGCCCAAAGCAGAATAACTGCCCCATTCACTCCAGCTGTGAAGATGATAATAATAATCTTATCTCTGATCTTTGTACTACTGCTTATCGCGATTGGAGTTTTAACCGTTCTTTATTTCAAAGTTGAAAGCGTTGTGACAATTAACTGATTTTACTCGTTAACTATTATCATAAATTCGCTTCTTCAAACAGTGGTTTGGTTATTCGCTGCAACTCCTGAAACTGTGCAGAAGAAAATGAACCGCTGAACCCCTCCAAAAAAATGGAGCAGTAATCGTGGCCTTTGTGCCTGAAAGCGTCCGATTTGCACGTCCATACCTTCCCTTAGCATTTGGGATGGTCGTGCTCCATGCATCACGACTTTATCTCCTTTATTTCATTTTTGACAGTTCCCCACTTCCTCTCACACGAATTATCTCCCTACACATTTTACATAACCGCATTCCATTATCTGGTAAAACGGTGAGATTCATATTGATCTGATCTGAGGTGAAAATGTGCTGCTCATAGTGCACGTCCTGGCCATCTTACTCTGCATGTTCCTTATAGCTCGATTGGCAAGCCTTTTTGCTGGCAAATGGAGTCCTTTTGCGAAAACAAATTGGAAGCAAGATTTCACTGCTGCACTTATCGGAACGATGATTCTCATTTGGATTAGCTACATTTGAACATTTTTAGCATTTTGTTCAACTGTCTCGTCCAATGACGGTAAAAAGACGCAGTACGCGTCTTTTTTAGGTCCTACCTATTCTATTCATTTGCCTGCTCACCAATCAGCTAACGCTTTTTTTCGAATGCAGCTCAGCTTCAATTCGGGATGCCTTTGAAGTCTCGCCCATGCGCCAGTATGTGATCAAGCTAATGGCGATACAGCCAGCTACGTAGTAATAAAACAGAGATTCGGATCCGATGTTTTTGAGTCCAAGGGCAATGAACTCAGCTGTACCACCGAAAACGGCCACTGTAATTGCATAAGGGAATCCTACCCCAAGCGCACGAATTTCAGTCGGGAATAGCTCGGCTTTTACAATGGCATTGATGGAAGTGTAGCCTGTAACAATGATCAGTCCAACCATCATCAGCAAGAATGCAACCATCGGGCTCTTCGTTTGTTCCATCAAGAGGAACATTGGTACGGTAAACAGGGTTCCCAGAATACCGAACGCCATCAGGAGCGGACGGCGGCCGATTCGGTCAGACAGCATGCCAGCAATCGGCTGGAGGACTACGAATACGAGCAAGGCAGTAAAGTTGATCCAGCTTACTGTTTCTTTAGGTAGGCCGACGGTATTGACCATGAATTTTTGCAAATACGTTGTGTACGTATTAAAGGCAATCGTTCCGCCAAGCGTGAGTCCGACAACGGTCAGTACCGCTTTTGGATACTTCATCAATGCGCGAAGAGTTCCCGCGCTTTCACGTGTCTTACTCTCCATTTTTGTGAACTGCTCTGATTCATCCATCGAGCGGCGCAGCCACAATACAGCCAATGCCCCAAGAGCACCGATTACGAATGGAATGCGCCAGCCCCATGTGTGCATATCGGCTTCACTGAGTACCTGTTGGAGAATGATCTGAACACCGAGTGCCAGAAGCTGACCAGCAATTAGGGTCACGTATTGAAAGCTGGAATAGAAACCACGGCGCCCACTGCTTGCCATCTCTGACAGGTACGTAGCAGAAGTTCCATACTCTCCACCAAGCGATAGACCTTGCAATAGTCGTGCGAGAACGAGAATAATAGGAGCAAAAATGCCAATTGTGCTATAACCCGGTGTCAATGCAATAATCAACGATCCACTAGCCATGACTGTGATGGATAGCGTCAAGGCTGCGCGTCTACCGTGACGGTCTGCGTAACGCCCCATCAGCAGGCTTCCCAGTGGTCGCATCAGGAATCCGATGGCGAAGATAGCAGCTGTGTTAAGAAGCTGGCTCGTAGTGTCTCCCTTTGGGAAAAACTCTGACGAGAAGTACACAGCAAAAGCAGAATAGACGTACCAGTCGTACCATTCGATCAGGTTTCCGATCGAACCCTTGAAAATGTTTCCCGTAATGCGTCGCGTATTCGCGCGATCATTCGTCTGATTCACTCTGAATCCTCCTTGTTGTCGACTCTGGTTAGAAACCTTACCTCTTCTCTGCAAGAATGTAACCGGTTTCAGCTAACTTCAGCATAAACATACAAGCAAATTGCATGCCAACTCGCCCCACTGGAAATCAATACGAAATGTCTCCCATGCGATGGAGCCCTATTTTACAAAGAATTTTTAGACGCTCCCGAATGTTTTTGCAAAAGCATTTTGCTATTTGAGTTCTGAGAAAACAATCGCAGGCACAAAAAACCGGCAAAAAACGCCGCTTGATGCGGAAGTTTTTGCCGGGTCTATTGATCGAAGCGGACTTTTTATCCTCTTTTACAGCATGAAACTATGGATTCGCCATTTCTGTGTAGAATTTTACTGCTCCCGGATGGAGCGGTACCACCAGATCCTTCCCTGCTTCCTTCCTGTCAATTTGATTGGCAGCCTCATGTGCTTCTTGCAAGACATCCAGATTTTCGAAGAAAGCCTTGGTTAGCTTGAAGACTTGATCTTCTGTTAAATCTGAGCGAACGAGAAGAATATTGCGGATTGCCACAGTCGGAATAGGCTGGGAGTTTTGGTAAATGCCTGCAGGGAGCTGCGCCTTTTCAAAAAACGGAAACTGCTTCGTGAGCTTCTCGATGGCACCCGACTGAATGGGAACAATCACGACTTCATTTGTGCTTTGCAAATCCAGGACAGCAGAATTAGGAAGGCCAGAGGTGACAAAAGCTGCGTCAATGGCATTATTTTTCAACTGATCAATCGCTTCCGCGTATGAGAGGTATTCAGGCCGTATGTCTTTATAAGTGATACCATGCTCCCCTAGAATCATGCGTGCATTCACCTCGACACCGCTGTTCGGAGCACCTACCCCCACTCGCTTGCCTTTCAGATCGTTTACCGAGTGTATCGAGCGATCTTTTAACGTTACAATTTGCACATAGTTCAAATAAAGTCCTGCCATTGAGCTCAGATGCTTTGCAGGGCCGCTCGCTTGAAAGCTTTCCTGCCCGCCAAGTGCAAACGCAGCGACATCCGACATAGCGAACGCCACATCGGCCTTATTGTTTTCCAGGAGGCGAACATTTTCCACCGAGCCGTCAGTGGAACGTACTGCAGCATTATAGCCGAGCTTATCTTTATACACCTTGGCCAACGCACCGCCAATCGTGTAATACGGCCCGGGAGCTCCACCTGTTGCGATCGTTACAAACGCTTGCTCACTGCCCTGACCGACTGGAGCCTGGTCTGGTTTTTTCATACACCCACTCATCAAAAATGTCAGGACGAAACTGGACAGTGCAATCCAAGTGATGGTTGTTCTCATTCTGTGCCTCTCAAATATTGCTTCAGCTTTTCGCGTAATCCCCGCTCGCTGATGGATAATTGTTTAGCTGTGTTCAAACGATGACCTTCATTCTGCTCAAGTGTGAAGAGAATATACATTCTTTCAGCCTCAGCAAGAGTTACCCCTTCTGGAATCAAAAGACCGTGCTGTTTCGCTACTTCCCCTGCTGCGCTGCTTCTAGCCTTGCGAAGAGATTCGGGAAGGTCTTCTGGTTGAATCACATCATTTTCCGAAAGCGCTACGGCGTATTCCACCATATTGGATAGCTCGCGGACATTTCCGGGATATGCATAATCATACAGTCTTCGTTTGGCATCCGGACTAAACGTTTTCGTGCGGACGCTCATATTCGCCGAGTACAGGGCTAAAAAATGCTCAATAAGCAGTGGCACATCCTCTTTGCGCTCACGCAACGGCGGAAGATGCAAAGGGATCACATTCAGGCGATAATAAAGGTCCTCGCGAAAATTCCCCTTCGCAACTTCTTCCTGCAGGTTTCTGTTGGTCGCGGAAATTATCCGGACATCTATTTCCTTTGGGTGCTGGGAGCCGACCGGGGTAACTACCTTCTCCTGAATCACACGCAATATTTTGGCTTGCAGCGAGAGCGGCATCTCGCCAATTTCGTCCAGAAAGATGGTGCCCCCATCTGATCGTTCAAATAAGCCCTGCTGCTTTTGATAGGCACCAGTAAAAGCACCCTTTTCGTGTCCAAACAGCTCACTTTCCAGCAAAGGCTCGGGGATCGCTGCACAATTGATGACGGAAAAAGCGCCTCTCTGCCGAAATCCTTGAAAATGGATCGCGCGTGCCACTAACTCCTTACCCGTACCGCTTTCTCCTGTGATCAATACATTGGAATTAATGTCCTTTACCTTTTCGATCAATTGGAATACTTTCTGGATGCCACTGCTCTTGCCGATGATGCCTGCATAGGTTTCCTGCTGCCGAACCGCTTGGCTGAGTACCTGAACCTGACGATGGAGCTGTTGAAACGTGAGGGCCTTGTTCAGAAGCAGCTTGACTTCGTCCAAATTGAGTGGCTTGGACAGGTAATGATAGGCACCGGCTTTCATCGCTTCGACGGACGATTCAATCGAGCCATACGCCGTCATAATAATTACCACTACCTCCGGCTTTCTTTCTTTGATCACACGGAGAAGATCGATACCATTTGCCACGCGTAAATTCAGATCGAGCAAGATCCCGTCGATTTGCTCCTCTTCCAGCAGTCTCAAGCCTTCCTCAGGTTCCGAAGCCGTAAGCACACGGTATTCATCCTCAAGTGCAAAAGAAAGCGAGGAACATATAGCCCGCTCGTCATCAATGATCAATATGTTCATTATAACTCCCCTCCCTGCGAAAATCGTAGTAGAAAGGTTGTCCCTGTACCCACATCACTTTTCACTTCAATTCCTCCGCCATGGTCGTTCATGATTTTCTCGCTAATGTACAGGCCAAGTCCAATCCCTTGGCTTTTTGTTGTATAGAAAGGCTGGAACATTTGTTGTATTTCATCCGTCTCAATGCCGGAACCCGAATCGGAAATAGACAACAGAACATTCTCTCATCCTGCTGAGTAGATATAGTCAATCGCTTGTCCTGCGAGTGAGCCATAGCCTCGATCGCATTGAGAATCAGATTGATCAGCACCTGCTTGATGCGATCACGATCTACAAACACTTCCAACTCGGGAGCTATATCAATCGCAGTACTAATCCCCTCGTTTTCGATTCGTTTCGTAAATAAGCCCATCACCGATTGAACCAGGTCGAATAGCTTCTCCCATTTTTTCTGGACAGGCTTTTCTCGTGAATAATCTAGCAAATCCTCAATGATTCGGTTCATCCTAGCCATCTCTTCTGGAACATGCTCCAGGAGTTCTGCCCGAAAACGTGAATCATCCAGCTTTTTGGGAAGCAATTCGGTAAAGGTCTTGATGGCTGTCAGCGGATTGCGGATTTCATGGGCAATCCCTGCAACGAGCTCGCCCAAGGCACGCATTTTTTCCTGTGCGATCAATCGTGCTTGCAGATGCTTCTGCTCTGTCCGATCCTGCAGACAAAGAATCCCGCCTACCTGTTCTCCCACTGAATTAACTAAGGATGCGATATAGTAGTAAACGATCCTGCCTGTTCCATCCCCTAAGTGAAGCTCTCCTTCAAGGTAGTGCCGATTCCCTGACTCCAACACTTGCTGAATCGGTAGCTGCGGTAAGCAGTCCAACACATTAATCTCTGCAGGCTGTTTACTCAATCCCAGCAATTTTCGTGCTGCCCGATTAATCAGTGTTATTTTCCCTGCTTGGTCAAAAGAGAGAATCCCATTGTCCACGCTGTCCAGCACTTTCGTTTGAAAAGCAAAGCTGTCAGCCAATGCAGCTGTCTGAAGCTTGACCTCTTTCTGCAAACGTTTATTCCATAGAAAGCTTCCGGCCAAAATGAACACAACCAGCCCCATCACCATAAGCAAGCCGTACACAAGCTTGCGCCACCATTCGATTGCCAAAGCATTATAGGGTTCGAGGTACTGGGAGTACAAAGACTCATAGGTGCCGTTTTGATGCAGCTCTTCCAAGCCTTCATTCAGCTTGTTCAACAGCTCGTAATTGCCCTCTCGCACAGCAAAAGCATAATCGGATGGCGGAATCAGTCCCGTACGAATCCGGTAGTCTTGCTGGTTTCCTGCTTTTTGCAGAACGTATTCAGCGGTCCACCGGTTTCCCAGAAAAACATCGGCTCTTCCTAAAAACAGCATCTCCATCGCATCTGGTTGGTTAAAGGCGACCAGCAGCTTGCCACCTCTGATGCTTTCTAATTGGGAGATTCCTGCATCGTCTCGCTGAACAGCTACCACTTTTCCCCTCAGATCATTGATCCCGGATATATCGCGGGTAGCTGCCGGGACGACCAGAGCGTCTGCCATCGTCAAGTAGGAATCACTAAAGTCAAAAAAGGTATCGCGCGTACTCGTATATTTCATCCCGACAACCAGATCCAGCTGTCCCGCTTTTAACTGAATTACGGTATCCTCCCATTCCAGAGGAACGAATTGAATCTGATATCCGTGAAGCGTAGCCATTTTCCTGATCAGATCGATATCAAAACCTGCTGGCTCGCCATACTTATCCAAGTAAGATAAAGGCGGTAAGCTTTTGTCGAAGCCGACTCTAATCAGGCGTGCTTCTTGCGCTTCCGCCAGTCCGGGCAGAAAGGAGTAGAGAGTTATCGTTAGTAAAATCATGAGCATACCCACTTGTCGCAAAAATAACCACCCCCAACATATGAACCCCAGCACATAGCATGTCAAATTCCTATTATGGACGATATGAGCAGCCTTGAAAAGAACTCCCCCTCTGGCAGCTGGTTAAAAAGGATGTAAAAAATAGAAAAGAGAATGCCTTCCTCCGTAGATAAAGGGAGGGGGGCATTCTCTTTGTAGTGGCATTGGCAGCGGTACCAACCGTGTCGCCGATCGAACTGTCTATCTTACTTCGTTAACATCGTCGAAGGTGTAGCTGTCCTCACGAAAATGAACGCATCAAATGCTTTTGCCGGTATCATTTGCAAGGTGTACATCTTTTCAATTGATCCATACCATCCGCTAAAGACGGCACCAATCGCACTTACAGGCTGAGGACGATTCAGATATGCCGTAAATGCTTCATCATGCTTTGCCTTGGTAAAATCCAGGAATCCATCCGTCCATTTTGTATTTGCAAACAGAATAGCTAAACGATGATTCCCGCTATTTTTGACATAAAATTCTTTTTGTTCGTTGGTCGTTGCGTCGTTTGCAAGAAACTTGCTTTCGTAAAATTCGCTTCCGATCGCGTAATATTCGTCCCCGAATGCTTTTGCTAGATGCGCTCCCATGCAGGTAATGATTCCTATTGATGTGGAAGTTTTTTCGATATGTCCGTTATGTCCGGCGATGAACAGGTTTTGTCGTCCAGAATACTTCTTTTCAAAGGATAAAATCCATTTCACTTTCTCAGCCATATAGTAATCGCGCGTGCTGCTATAATTTGCATTCGTTCCGCGCAGTGTAGCATTTTGCCTGATCGACTCGGCAAAGGCTACTGCCATATCGAAATCCTTCTCAGAGCTTTTTGCGATATAACCGGATTTGTGTTCATGCATTTGCTTTATCAGACTGTTAATATGAGAGAGCCCCTCCTGCACGATCGCTGGCTTCTGATCATATACCGTTTTGTCGTTCAGATTCACCAGCGCTGACTCATATTTTTCGGCAAGTGGCGGGTCCACCTTTTTCATGTACGTGAATAGCCCGTTTTTGTTATGGTCATAGCGCTGCATATCAAAGCCGTAAAAATGATCTTTATTTCCCGGAGTCGCTTGTCCATTATAGGAGCGAATCCAGGAGAGCAGCTCAGCCATTTCTTTCGTATTGTAAATCGTAAAGCCGATCGCCCTCGCAGCTTCCTCGGCTGTTCCGCTGCCTCCTACTAAGTATTCATTCACCTTCTGTCCTCCACCGAAATCTCCCTCGATGGCAAAGACGCGAAAGCCTTGTTTTTCCACCAAATGCTTGAAAATATCTAATTTCAGCGTGGTAAACTGCTTGTTTCCATGTGTAGCCTCTCCAAATCCAATGATGGTTTTCTTTGGCAGTTCCATTTTTGCAACAGGAACTAGATTTGATTGCAAAGATTGTTGAAGTGTGTTTGCCTGCTGAGAATTGAAGCCAGTCAGCATACTCATCATAAGGAGCGAGCAAATTGCAATCAGGAGCTTTTTCTTCATATCGATCTCTCTTTCTTGAGGTGCAAACGTATGACATCTCATGTTTTGGCTTTTCTTACCATTTACACCATTATACACTTGGCAAGTGCTGTTTACCTACATCAAATTTTTATGGTAGTTATCAATTTCAATTCGCGCTAAAAAAGCGCCAAGGTTTTTATTCCCCAGGCGCTTCTCTTATTGGTATCGAAAAATGGGCTAGAGCTTGAGAGCCTTTGCATTCATCATTGCTGCTTCTACTGTGGGAGAAGTATGAACTAAGTATGAATTGTAATCTGAAGCTATTAACGCTTGGATGGGACAGGTATTACCTCCAGTGCTTTCAGCGCATACTCTAATTCGACGTCTTTTCCTTGTACATACTTTGCATGAAATGTTTCCTCATTTAATGGGATAAGTACATCGGGAACTCCCCCGCCCTGTCCCTGATCATTACTGTCACCTTGAATGACAAAGTCTTGATTTAGCGACCTTCCATCGGGGAATCGGACGATGTAGCCCTCTGGCATCTCAGCTTCAATCGGACTGCTAACCACACCAAATGAACCATTCGTCGTCGTAAAACCTACGTTTTTTACGTGGGGCATGCCCTTTAGCAGGATAGGCAGCCCTTCACCTGAACTAGTAGTTTTGTTATTAATGATAATCGCAATGTTTCCATAGTAGTGAGGTGCGGTGGGCATTACTTTACGCGTCTCAAAAGGATTGAGCTCAAATCTACCTGTTACTCGATTGTAATAGCTGACATGCTCATAGGTGGTTTCCTCAGGAACAAAAAAACCTGCCATGGCTACAACCAAGTCATCACTACCGCCTGGATTATCCCGAACATCAATAATTAAGCCCTTGATGTTCTGACTATGAAACCAATTCAGGATTTCTTTCACTTTTTCTATAGGCTCAGGCACTGTCTCGCTAGGCAGAAAGTATCTGATTTTCAAGTAACCGTACCCGTTCCCGACGATTTCGGCATCAATGCAATTATCCTCTTTTTTCCATTTTACTCTCGTTTGCTTTAAGGTTTCATAATTGTCGTCATACGCTTTTAAATTGACCTTGGTTCGCTTACGATCGTTTGCATTCTGATATTCAACAGGAATCTCTTTGCCAATGGGCGCGCGAACCATAAACCTGCCTCGGTTATAGTTTACATCTCCCTCCGTACCCATCGGATTTTCGCTCCAGTTGGCTTGTTGATAAGCGTCCTTCGCTGTTTTCCCATCCCACGTAATGATTTCTGCGCCTACCTTTATCCCATTTTGTTCGGCAGGGCTGCCTTCCACAACCAAATTTACTAAAACCTTGCCATTATCAAGCTGAATCGTGCTGATGCCAAAGCCGCCACCAGCTTCTCTTTTAAATACTGGATTATCCTCATACAGATTTTCGTTACTAATTTTGATATGACCATCTCGAAAGGAATAAAGGTATTCCCGCAACGTTTGGTAGTAAAGATCTTTGTTTTTTTCTTCCTCTGCCTTTTTAAAAATGGGTTCGTACTTTTCCTGCAAACCCTGCCAGTTAACCTGCTTCCACTCGCCAAATGGGTATTCTCTGGATAATCGCGAATTTAACTGAACAAATGCTTGCGAATAGCTCATTTCACTAAATTCACTGACCGGATTGTACCTGAGTTCTCCAGCGTACGTAGGCGTGCTCAGTAGGACAATGATCCCCGCTACGCAAAACAACGCCCTTGCTAATCTAAACCTGGGCACTGACGAAGAACGCTTGAATACGCCCTTTATCGTGCACAAGAAAACAATCAAGGTTATGGCATAGAACACGAGCGCCAGTAAGGTGGTATCACCATATAGAAAACTGACAATGGCAATCAGCAGAGCTACGCTCGGTAAAAAATCGAGCAAACGATGAGGTTTTCGAAAAGGAAGACCATACCTGAAGAAAACCAGTACATTCGTGAAAAAAAGAATCGTTTCAAAAATAGTGAACCAGGTAAACGAAGTAACGAAATGGATCAAAAAACTCATGCTGCCGTTCCTCCCGTCAAAATTTTAAGCCTTTGCAAAGCGTAGAGGAGAAATATGAACGGAGCATGAACAAAAAAATCTTATGTTGACGCTGTATAGCTTGCGGGAAGTGTAACGGTTATCGCCGTTCCGTTGCCCACCCTGCTTTTTACTTCAATCGTACCATGATGGATCGTAATGATTTGCTTCACGATAGCGAGACCTAGACCGTTGCCTTTGCTGCTTCGCGATCGATCCGTTTTGTAAAAGCGTACGAAGATATGATTGAGCTCTTCTGGAGGGATTCCGATACCCGTATCCGTGATCGTGACAGCATATTCATTGTGGCTTGTTGTAAGCTCAATTTGAATCAGCCCTCCATCTGGTGTGAATTTGATGCTGTTACCGAGCAGATTCATCCATACCTGGTTGAGCTGATCCTGGTCTGCATTTATTTTGACAGCGTCGGGCAGCTTCAAATCAATCATGATGTTCTTGGATGACCATAACGGCTCACTCCTGACCACTACCTGCCTGATTTGCTCGTCAAGATGAAACGTCGTAGCTGCAAAAGGATGATGGTTCGATTCGAGGGATACGAGGCTCAGCAGTTGATCGCTCAGCCTGGAGAGCCGCTCGCTTTCTGTCAAAATGATATCGATATAACGCTCCCGATAGTCCGCGGCTGCCAGATGCTCGTATTTCAACGCTTTGGCAAAACCAGTGATGGATGTTAGTGGCGATTGAATTTCGTGGGAAACATTGGATACAAAATCTTGTCGCATCTGCTCCAGCTGTTTCAGCTCACTCGCCATTTGCCTAAAGCTATGAGCGAGCATGCCTAGCTCATCTGAACGATTTATGCTCACATTGACCTCGAAATTGCCCTTTGCCAGCTGATTCGTCGCTTCTGTCAGTGTTTTGAGCGGCTTCACAAGATATCTGGCGGCTATGAGATAGCAAATGCTTCCTGTGACCAGCACCAGTGCTAAAACTGTCAAGAATAGCTGAGTGATTGTTTCTTCATTTTTGGAGGAAGGAAGTAGAAACAAAGCATACTGCTTATCTTGCACAGGCAGTGGCATCCCGATATACTCCAAATCCGAGTCATCTGGCGGCAAATAGTGCTGACCTCCCAGTACGGTTTGAATCGCGTCCTGAGGGATCGTATGTAGGCCTTTGTCGTCTGTAATCAACTTCCCGACGTCGTTGAAGAGGAGCACAGGGTTTGCGGTTAATGCTTCCATATTCCTCGCAAACGAGTTCAATTCAGGATACTTGCTCTGTTCATAAATGCGTATAATATTCTCGCCAATGGAAGTCATTTCGCTTCTTTGCAGTTCATCTAGCTCTTTCTCGTAAACAGCAAGACTAATAAGAGAGGACGAGATAATGGCAATAAGTATCACAGCTAAAAAAGTCAGCACGAGGCGTAGGTAGAGTGTCCTTATCATGCGTTCACTACTAACCGATATCCGAGACTGCGGGCAGTTTCAATACGAAAGTGCTCGGAGTCGCCCGCGAACCTTTCACGCAGCCTTTTGATGTGCACATCGACTGTCCGATCATCACCTTCATAGTCCCTTCCCCAAATCTGCACAATCAGCTGTTCGCGGGTGAAAATTTGTCCGGGATGGCAGGCAAGCTTAAAAAGTAGCTCGAATTCTTTAAGAGGCAGTGTCAGTTCTTCCTTACCTCGCATGACCTTGTACCTAAGCCGATCCAGCACAATACCGCCCAGGTGGATCTTTTGGGAAAAGGCAATGCGATATCGCTTCAATAGTGCTTTTACGCGCATAACAAGCTCCAATGGATCAAATGGTTTTGTGACATAATCATCGGTTCCAAGCTGGAAGCCTTTCACCTTTTGCCCCGACTCACCTATGGCTGTCACCATGAGGATGGGGATATCTGGATAGTCATTCTTAATGCGCTTGCACAGCTCCCAGCCATCCAAGTTCGGAAGCATTATATCAAGGATGACGAGATCGATTCGTAAATGCTCTACAATCGTAAGCGCCTCCGTTCCGTTCGTTGCCTCTTCTATTTCAAATCCTTCGCTTCGTAAAAACAAGCTGATCAGCTCGCGGATGTGCGATTCGTCGTCTACAATCAATATTTTGCTCATGCTATCGTTGCACTCCTTCAAAAATTCCCTGAACTTTACAATAATAAAAACGGATATATTCTGTAAACCGTTACCGCCATGTTTGCAACAATAAAAAAAGCACCCATGTCGGATGCTCTAAGGCAATATTAATGAGGTTTGGATATTTTGTTGATCCAGCTTAATTTGCTCGTTAACATTCCACGGATGATACCAGCCTTGTTCAATCATATACATGCTGATTTTCTCATGCAGGTCAATGGCTTCTTCCAATTGCTTTGTAAGTATTTCTTTTATCTCAGGAGTACCGGTTTCCGTTAGAGCCATGGCGTAATTTCTCACTCCACTCTTGGCAGAAATCAACAAGTCCATGGCGACTACTTGGTCAGTCATGCCGCCCATTCCTACTAAGCTTTGAATGATGTGATTCATGTACTCCCTGCCCCCTTATGTATTTGCTTTTGTCAGTAGCAAATTTAATTCATGAAGCTGTCTTGTCGAGACATCTACATCCTCTGCCAAAAGCTGTTTTAATGCTTCGTCTGTAACAAAGCCCTGCATAGTTTTTGACTTGGTCATACACACGGATTTAAAAGCAGCAATCTCATGCAATTCTAGTTGCTCGTGTAAAGCATACCCCATCGCAGCTTGCCTCCTCCATTCATAGTGAAGTATCAGGGTTTTAGTATAACCTTGATGCAATTGTCCGTTTTGGTATCGAACACTTCGTAACCGCGTTTCGCTTCACTCAAAGGGATGACATGTGTGATGATGTCTCCAGGGTCCACTTTACCTGTTGCTATCAGCTCGTACATATATGGCATATAGTGGATTACTGGGGCTTGTCCTGAGCGAATCGTGATATTTCTTTGCATGATATCACCGAGAGGGAATGCATTATATCGTCCGCCATAGACGCCGGTAATTTGTATCGTGCCACCCTTACGTACCGCTTGTGCAGCGATTACCACTGCCCCCAGAGCGCCCCCTTGTAATTTTAGGCCACTCGTAATAAATTCTAGATCAGTCATCTTTCCGTCCATTCCAACTGCATCAATGACAATATCAGCTCCGCCTTGCGTAATCTCTTTTAGGTGGTTTCCAATGTTTTGCTCTTGCTCGAAGTTTATCGTTTCTACGTTATTCGTACGTTTGGCATGCTGTAACCGATAATCGACATAGTCAACCGCGATCACACGCTTTGCGCCCTTTAGCCAACAAAACTTTTGGGCAAGTAAGCCAACGGGTCCACATCCCAATACAATTACTGTATCTCCATTTTTCACACCAGCATTATCTACGGTCCAGTATGCGGTCGACATCGCATCAGAAATCAGACAAAGCTTCTCGTCTTCTACTTCACAGTCCTCAGGAAGTTTGAAATGAGTAAAATTAGCAAAGGGCACACGCAAATATTCCGCTTGTCCCCCAGGGTATCCTCCCGTTGTGCTCGAATATCCAAAAAATCCTCCCATGTCGCCGTGCTCGTTTGAATTATCACATTGGCTTTCTAAATGGTTTTTGCAATAAAAGCACTCGCCGCATGCGATGTTGAACGGAATGACGACACGATCGCCTTTTTTGAGCTTTGTCACCCCAGGGCCTACCTCTTCCACGATCCCCATCGGTTCATGACCAATGATGTAGTCTTCTTGCAAATTAGGAATCATACCATGGATTAAATGCAGGTCTGACCCACAAATGGCGGTGCTTGTCAGCTTGACTATCATATCGTCAGGCTTCACAATCTTTGGATCAGGAACATCCTTAACGACAATATTTTTAATGCCTTGATACGTCACTGCTTTCATCCATTGTTCCTCCAAATATTAATGTTCATCTGGCGTTCGATCGAACATACCTTTACGCGAGGTATCCTCGGGGAAAAGCTTCATTTGCCCGATTTGGATGGTATTTATTGCCGAAAGTTGATCCAATTGATACTGTTCATTGAGTTCATAAGGATGAAACCATTTTTTACTGATCATGAGCTGGGCTATTTCTTGGTGCAGGGAAATTGCTTGATGGAGTTGCTTGCGCAGCACAGCTCTTGCCTCAGGCGTTACGGTTTCAGTCAATGCTATCGCTGTGTTTCTGACCCCCTCCTTGGCACGAATGAGGAAGTCCATGGCAAATGTCATATCTGCCAGCTCCGGCATGTTTAATGAATGAATCGGGTCTAGATAATCATGGTTCATTCGAATCTCACCTTCAATTTATTATGGGAGTGGGACGATTTTGTGGAACTGGAGCTTGGAAAGGGGCTTTTTTATAGATTGCCTGAAGCTCGGCAATCGCTTGCGTAGATTGTTCGACGTCCTTTTGCATTAATGCCTTTAAATCCTGATCAAACACAATTCCTTGCATCAATTTTGACTTGGCTAGACAGAGGGTCTTGAAGTTGAGAGCTTCGTGAATTTCTAGCGATTCATGAGCAGCAAGCGTGAGTTTGTTCATTCGGTAATTTTCCTCCTTTTGAAGCATGAACAGTAATATTCTCTCCTTTGCTGGTTTTGATATTCTGATGTAAAAGGGAGAAAACGCGAAAAAGACCACCAATCGGCGGCCTTTTATCCTCCTTCTACTTATGCAATTCTATTGCGTAACGTAACGCTGATACCGTATGTGGGTTCGTTCATGAATCATTTCTAAAGTCATTCGTTGACCCACATATCCTGGACATTAAGAGTCGCGAGCGGGTTTGGCTTGATGCCTTGAATGCGATTGTTGATGACCTGGAATGTCTTTGCAGAATACAACGGAATCCAGTATGCTTCATCAACCACCAACTTCTGGATGTCAGCATACACTTTCTGTCTTTCCCTGCTGTCCGTTGTTGTGGCGCCTTTTTCCAGCAGACTGTCCAGCTCTTTATTGTTGATGCGGAAAAAGTTCAAGCCGCCGATTTGATTGGAATTAAAGAGCAGATCCAAAATATGAGGATCATTGCTTCCGTGATCAGTCGCCAATAAATCGAATGCCCCTTTTACAGCTTGCGCTGAGGCCGTGGCCATTTCATAGCTTTGAATCTTCAGATCGACGCCAATTTCTTTCAGCATACTTTGCACAAGCTGATTTCCTGGCTTAGGATTGTCGATGATCATCAGGAGGCTGAGCTCTTTGCCATCCTTTTCCCTGATTCCTTGCCCTCCTATCTTCCAGCCTGCCTCCTCCAGCAATCGCATCGCTTCCTCTTTGTTGTATTTGTAGCCGTACTGCTCCACTGCTGGGTCATATCCAAACATTGTAGTCGGGATCGGTCCGTAGACTGGTACTCCCTCTCCTTGCAGGTCTGCGATGATTAGCGCTTCTTTGTTGATTGCCAGATTAAGAGCTTTGCGCACGTTGATATCTTGTAAAATCTCATTTTGCAAATTCATGCCGATAAAGTTCTCAACTGGCTGCATCCCTTCCAAGACCGTGAAGTCCTTATCATCCTTGTACTTTTTCACGTCTTTTGCGGGTACGCTTGCGATATCAATCGTTCCACTGTCCAGGGCAGCCATCAGCGTCTGATTGTCCTTGATAAATTTAATGACGAGCTTATCTGGTCGCACTGGCCCTTGATTCTCCACAAACGGAGCTGCCCACTGATAATCTTCGTTTCGAGTCAGCGTAATGGATTCCCCAGTCTTCCAGCTCTCAAACTTCCACGGACCTACGCCGACGGGATTTCGTCCAAAATCATTTCCGTACTTTTTCAGCGCCTCCATCGCTACTGGCTGCTGGTATCCCCCATAGGACAAGGCACTAAGCAGTGGAGCAGATGGCTGACTCAACTGAAGAATCAGAGTAGACTCATCGGGAGCAGAAATGGACTTTATCGCGGTTAGCTCTTGTCCAGAAAGTGGTGAGGCTGTCTTTGGATCCATTGCTCGCTCCATGCTTTGCTTAAAGGAAGATGCCGTCAGCGGTGTTCCATCGTGAAACATCACGTCCTGGCGCAGTTTAAACGTCCAGGTCTTCCCATCCTCTGAGATTTTGTACGATTCAGCCAGATGAGGCTTCAGCTCAAAGGTGTACGGGTCTTGAACCACCAAGCCTCCTCCCAGAAAGCCGCCTACGAAGTTTCCGGCTGATAGAGCCGTTTTTTGCGGGTCTAATGTATCCGGTTCTGCTTGGTACCCGATTGTAATTGTTCCTCCTCTTTTCGGCGTCAGGCTGTCAGTTGATTTTGACTGTTGATTCTGCGTTTTTACTGATGGGGGCGCAGTCGCACATCCTGCTGCAATAAAAGCGAGCATGCAAGTGAACAGCAAGTATTTGATGCGGTGATCCAAGTGCTTTCGTAACACGGCGAGCCTCCTTCTTCTTGGCGTATACTTTTATCCGCCAATAGTCGTTATCCAGTCGCTAATCCCGTTCTCTCTCGGCAGAAATGATGCGTAAACAGCCATTTCAAGCATGTTTAGCACTTCCAGGCTTCCTTATATACACGGATGAAGTTTTTGCCCATAATCAGCTCGATGGCTTCATCTGTGTACCCCCGCTTGGCTAGTGCCTTAGCAATCTCAGGAACCTGAATATGTCCCTTCACGACGTCAAAATCTTTGCGTGCTGCTTCCGTCAAGGCAACTGGTGAATCGTACTTCATGAATGGCTCGATAATATCCAGACCGATTCCGATGTGCTCTACCCCAACGAGAGCGGCGATGTGGTCCACATGGTCCAGCAGATGCTCCAGATCGGAATTATCATCGCTATCCGCTACAAATATGTTAACGCCATTAATCCCGATTACCCCGTTCGTCGAGGCGATTGCCTTGATTTGCTCATCTGTCAGATTGCGCATGGAGCCAGCGAGTGACCGACAATTGGAGTGGGAAGCGATGATTGGCTTTTTGGTGATCTCCATCACATCCCAGAAGCCTTCATCGTTTAGATGACTAACATCGATGATCATCCCCATCGCTTCCGCCTCTTCGATCAGCTGCACGCCAAACTCAGTAATGCCTCCCTTTTTCCCTTCACGCACCGGAGAAAAGTGGCTGCCGTCTCCTACGAAATTGCGCCTGCTCCAGACGAGTCCCATAAAACGCACGCCCAGCTCATAGAAAATTCGGAGCAAGCTAAGGTCGTTGTACAACGGGTCGGCTCCTTCAAGAGAGAGAACAAACCCGATTTTCCCTGCCTTTTTCGCAGCATTGATATCGTCCACACTTTTACATATCATGATTTTGTCCGGTGCCTCATCTGCCTCTGCGTGCAGCGCGCTGATTTGCTGAAGCGCTTTCCTCAGCCCCATCTCTGGCAAAAATTTGCTCTCGATATAAATGGCAGCGACGATGGTCTGCACCCCACCTGCCAAAAAGCCAGGCAAATAATCCGACACAATCACGTTTTTTCTACCGTTCTCCCGCTGAATGGCCACATCCAGCAGCAGATCAAAATGAGCATCAATCATATGTGTCATACGCCGTGTCTCTCTCCTATTCCATGGCTTGTTTTTCTCTATCTCTGAAATCTCTTACGCTTCCCTCGTTCTATCGCAAATTCTCAGGATTGAGTGGTTCCAGCTCCGGCAGCACGAAGCGTCCATCTTTGCGGACCAGCCGATCATCAAACCAAATTTCCCCTCCGCCGTACTCCGGTCGTTGGATCATGACCATGTCCCAGTGAATGTTGGAATTGTTTCCGTTCGAAGCATCGTCATAGCATTGTCCCGGTGTGAAATGGAAGCTGCCATCAATTTTTTCGTCGAATAAAATGTCCTTCATCGGTTCTCGGATGAAAGGATTTACGCCGATTGCAAACTCGCCAATAT
Organism: Brevibacillus sp. SIMBA_040; assembly: GCF_046535075.1. Lineage (NCBI taxonomy): Bacteria > Bacillati > Bacillota > Bacilli > Caryophanales > Paenibacillaceae > Brevibacillus > Brevibacillus sp. SIMBA_040. The sequence goes on along the minus strand of NZ_JAWRXI010000008.1, from coordinate 38,983 downwards.
AGCGTGCTCCTTCATCTGTATCCAGAATGCCTTCAAGACGTTTCGTATCATTGGCTGACGCATTTACGATCTTTCCGTTTACAAACTCTAGCCGCACATTCTCAAACGTAAAGCCCTGGTAAGGAGATGGCGTATTGAACGTGATGACACCGTTTACTGAATCGCGAACCGGAGCCGTGAACACTTCACCGTCAGGAATGTTTTTATCCCCTGCACACAAAACCGCTGGGATACCTTTGATTGAAAAGATCAGCTCCGTACCAGGTCCAATGATTTTCACACGGTCTGTCCTTTCCATCAGTTTCTTAAGCGGCAGCATGGCCTTGGCCATTTTGGCATAATCCATCGTGCAGACATCAAAGAAGAACTGTTCAAATGCTTCAGTACTCTTGTTCGCAAGCTGTGCCACAGCAGGGTTCGGATAGCGCAGATACACCCATTTTTTCTGGAGACGGACCTGACGAACCGCATTGGAGAAGGAAGCGGACAGCTTCAATTGTTCATCGGGTATATCAGACAGCTCATTGATATTGTGACCGCCATCTATGAGAATATAGGCTTGCATTTTCTCCATTCGAAACTGTTCGATTTCTGCCGCAGTCTGAAACTGCATGGCATCTCCTTGCAGCAACAACTGGCGCTTTACAGATTGATCCTGCAGCTCTACATGAGCGTGTCCTCCTGCTTTATGGACAGCTTTCACCAGCTCTTTGATCAATGGTGTATCAATTTCAATCGCCTCAATCAGTACATGCTCATCCGGCTGTACACGAGTCGAGTAGTTCACCAGCACATCTGCCAGTTTGGTAAGTCGTGCGTCCAACATTGTTCACTGACACCTCCACCATCTGAATTTTTCTCTTTCTTGCAGCTACACCTAATAAAGATGACAGGCAACCATTCTGCCCTCTACTTCCTTTAAAGCAGGCACCTCCTTCTTGCAGACGTCCATGCACGCCCAGCAGCGCTGATGAAACTTGCAGCCTGTGGGAGGATTGGATGGCGAGGGCAAATCTCCTGTCAAAATAATTCGTTCCCGCTTTTCATCCGGATCAGAGACAGGTACGGCAGAAAGTAGCGATTGCGCGTACGGGTGCATCGGCTTTCGAAACAGATCTTCCTTTTTCGCCAGCTCAATGACTTCCCCTAGATACATCACGGCCACTCTGTCGGCAATGTGTTCAACGACACTTAAATCATGAGAAATAAAGAGGTACGTCAGAGAAAACTGCTCTTGCAAATCCTGCAACAGATTGAGAATCTGCGATTGGATCGACACATCCAGAGCGGACACTGGCTCGTCGGCAATAATGACCTTTGGTCTGAGCATCAAAGCTCGGGCAATTCCGATCCGCTGTCTTTGCCCTCCTGAAAATTCGTGGGCATACCGCATGAGGTGCCTTTTGCTCAAACCGACAATTTCAATCGTCTCTTCGATCAGCGCTTGTCTCTGCTGCATTGGGATATGATGGGCAATCAACGGCTCTGTTAAAATGTGCTGGATAGTCAGTTTGGGATTGAGCGTATCAAAAGGATTTTGAAACACCATCTGCATGTTCCGGCGCGCTTGATGCATGCCCGCTTTGCTGAAGGTGCGGATGTCGCTCCCTTCAAACTTGATTTCGCCCTCTGTCGGCTCTACCAAGCGCAGAATGCACCTGCCCAGCGTCGACTTTCCGCAGCCTGACTCCCCGACAATCCCTAATGTTTCTCCTTCGTTTACGGTTAAATTCACTCCGTTGACTGCATGGACGTAGGTCGGCTCTTGAAACCATCCCTTGCCCAATAGAAACCGTTTTTGCAAATTTTTTATTTCCAAGATTGGCGTCGTCATACATTCACCGCCGATCTCTCGCTATTTTCCTGATACAGCCAGCATCTGCACTGGGACTGCTGGTCCACCGCCATCAGCTGCGGATTCTGTTCAAGACAAACAGGCATGACTTTTTCGCAGCGCGGGGCAAAACGGCAGCCCTTGGGGTATTCGTCTGGGGTTGGTACGCTACCAGCGATGCTGTTCAGACGCTTCTGTCCTTTTGCTTTATGCGGACTCGACTGGATCAACCCGATGGTGTACGGATGCTTCGGGTTACGCAGCAGGGATCGTACATCTGCCGATTCAATAACCTGCCCGGCATACATCACCATGACCCGATCACAGGTCTCTGCAATCACTCCCAAATCGTGCGTGATCATGATTAGCGACATTCCCAACTCCATGCGGACTTTTTGAATCAAATTGAGAATTTGCGCCTGAATCGTCACGTCGAGAGCCGTCGTCGGTTCATCCGCTATGAGTAGCTTCGGGCTGCAGGCAATCGCCATCGCAATCATGACACGCTGCCTCATCCCCCCTGACAAACGATGCGGATACTCGTGATAAATTTCACTTGCCCGCGAGATACCTACCTGCGTAAGCAGCTCGATCACTTTCTCCTTTGCCTGGGCGCGCTTCATGCCTTCATGCTTTTCGATTCCTTCACTCATTTGCTTGCCGATGGTTAAAACTGGATTGAGAGAAGTCATTGGCTCCTGAAAAATCATTGCCATTTCCCTTCCCCTGATTTTCTGCATCTCTTTTTCGCTGTACGCCAGTATTTCCTTACTATTTAACAGAATGCTTCCCTCGATTTTTCCGTTTTTCCCAAGCAAGCGCATCATCGAGAGCGAGGCGACGCTTTTCCCGCAGCCGGACTCTCCTACGATGCCCAAGGCTTCCCCTTTCTCCACGTACAGAGAAAGATCGTCCACCACCTTGAAAGCCTTTTCATTTTTTGTAAACGTGGTTGTCAAACCGGATACTTCCAGCACGTTTGTCATGTTGTCTCCTCCTTGCAAATGAATGGACCACGGTCTTACGATTTCGGATCAAAAATATCGCGCAGGGCATCGCCTAGCATGTACACGGTAAAAACGACAATCGTAATCGCCAGTCCCGGAAACGTCGCCAGCCACCAAGCTTCCCGCAAGTAATCCTTGCCTTCACTCAGCATCGTTCCCCATTCGGGAGTCGGGGGTTGGGCACCCAGTCCTATAAATCCGAGTGCAGAAGTTCCTAAAATTGCACTCCCAATGAACATCGTAGTATACACGATCAGTATATTTGAACTGTTCGGAATTAGTTGATTTATAATAATCCACCAGTTGGAGCTTCCGATTGACCGACTTGCTTCCACATAACCTGAGCCTTTGACGGTAAGTGCCGCTCCACGGACAAGAATCGAAAAGCCGGGTATAGACGCGATCCCGATCGCGATCATCGCATTTTCCTGACTGGGTCCAAGCGCGGCTACGATCGCTAAAGCCAGCACAATCCCCGGCAGCGCCAGCAAAATATCCATGATCCTCATCATCACGTTGTCAAAAATTCCTCCCAGGTACGCACTGGTTACACCGATGAGCGTTCCGGCGACAAACGTCATCACAGACGCCATCACGGCTACCGTCAACGTCACCCGGGTTCCATACAGCAGGCGCGATAAAATATCACGACCGATGGCATCCGTCCCGAGCCAAAATTCTGCCGAAGGTCCCTGCATGAAAGCTTCGTAATACGTTTTGGTCGGATCGTGTGGGGCAATCCACGGACCAATGATCCCGATGATAATAATCCCCAGCATCATGAAGAAGCTATATTTTGCTTTTCTTTTTTTCATGATCTTGTCCAAGAGTTCAAAGCGGGGTAGCGATCTTTCCTTCCGCCATATCGAACGAACAGGAATTGTTTTGTTAAGCTCGTTCATGCTTACGCCCCCTCCCTTTTTGCTGTGTAATCGATGCGTGGATCGAGAATGGCGTACAACACGTCAATCAAAATCACGACCAGGACGTAAATCGCCCCAATAAACAAGGTTGTTCCCTGAATCATAGGAAAATCCCGCGAGCTGATGGCTTGAATCGCCAAGGTTCCAATCCCCGGCCAGTTGAATACTTGCTCGACAATGACGGCACCACCCAAAAGTCCCGCAAATTCCAGCCCAATGACCGCCACAATCGGGATCATCACATTGCGAAAGGCGTGGCGCAGCAACACGATCCGCTCCCCCATCCCTTTTGCGCGAGCTGTTCGGATGTAGTCATTGGACAAGACCTCGACCATGCCCGCACGCGTCAAGCGGCTCAGTGCCGTCGCCGTCAACGTACCAAGCGTGACCGCAGGCAGTACGATATCCATAAATCCGGTGCCTCCCGCGATCGGAAACCAGCCCAAGTGCACAGAAAACACGAGAATCACCAGCAGCCCCAGCCAAAAGCCCGGCAGAGCCATGCCAAAGGTTGAAAACGTCATAATAAGGCCATCAAGAAACGTATCTTTAAACCTCGCCGCGAGAACTCCGAGGCCAATTCCGACTACTACCGCAACCCCTAGGCTTGCCACAGCCATTTTTGCCGTAGCAGGAAAGCGCTCTGCGATTTCTGTGCTCACAGGTCTCCCTGTTTTGAGTGAGTTGCCCAAATCCCCTTTGACCACGCCAGACGCATAGTCCAAATACTGGACGACGAGCGGCTTGTTAAGACCAAGCTCCTCCCTCAGCGTCTCAATTTGTTCCACTGTTGCCCGCTGTCCAAGCATAATCCGCACGGGATCACCTGGGATAAAATGGATGAGCATAAACGTAAAAACGGAGAGTCCAAAGAGAACAATAACACCCGACATAAGTCGCTTAAGAATATATTGCTTCATGAGGCATTCACCCAGCAGTGAAAAAGCACTCGATTAAACGTCTTGCCTTTGTTGCCAACACCATGGCTATGGTTAACTTTACTACCAGACTCTTTATTTTGTAACAATATGTGCACCTCCCAAGTTGAACCTATCTGCTAATGGCTAAGGAATGATATACGGTCGTTCAAATACAATATTCTCGATTGCTTCCAGAGCTTTTTCCGTCCACTCACGTTCCTGCTCCACATTTGTGAGATAAATAATCGTTTTATCTGTTTGAACATATCGTCGGAGCCAGCTTCGATACCCTGGCCAGCTTCCGCCGTGATGCACGACTTTTCCTGTCACCTGATCTTCACGCAGCCGCCAGCCAAAACCATAATCAGACATACTGTTATCGGCAAGCTGCACTGCGGAAAAAGCTCTCTCTCGTGTTTCTTTCTTTACCAGCTTTTCTGTGTAAAGAGCTCTGTCCCATTTACGCAAGTCATCCAGTGTTGAACTGACCGCGCCATCTCCCTGAATGCCATCCAGATAAATGACAAAATCGTGATCACTTGATTCATCCGGTAGTACAAAGCCTTCAGATTGAGCAGAAGAAACGTAGCCATAGGCGTAATGCTGGATCGACTCAGGAGAATGTCTTCGGTTGTACACTTTCGTATGCTGCATATCTAATGGTTGAAAAATCTGTTGCTGCAAAAAATCGGCAAATCGCGTCTCCGCTACATGTTCTATGATCGAAGCCAATAAAGCATAGCCCGTATTGCTATACTCATACCTTTCACTGGGGCTGAACAAGACGTCGGGTCGATGCTCTATTAGCTGATCGAGTATGTCTTGATTCGTAGCAATTTTCGCTTTATCCCAATGTTTAGAAAATAACTCCATATAATCAGGCAACCCGGATGTGTGCACAAGGAGATTCTCTACAGTAATATTGGCATACGGAAAATCTGGAAAGAATTTGTCCACTTTATCTGTGTAGTCAAGCTTTCCTTGCTCTTGCAGAATCATGATGCCCATTGCTGTAAACGCCTTGGAAACCGATGCGAGTTCAAATACTGAATCCGGTGACAATTTTTCAGCCGTTTCAAGATTGGCCATGCCTATGGAATTTTGATATAAAGTGTTGCCTTCCTCCAAAATCAAAATGTTGCCACTCCAATTGCTTTGCTCGGCAAACGTAGAAAAAAGTTCATCTAGCTGGCGGCATCTTACATCACTTGCTTTGGCACGCTGTGTCATTTTTCGTTCCCCCACTCGATTTTGTACCATCCTTTGAAAACTGTCTCCCAGCAAAAGCCATTCGAACAATCTCATGATTTCCCGCTCTGATAAACCGTGCAGAGCAATCTGTTCCAAAAGCTCGGACTACAAAAAGATCTTCAGCAAATGCTCTCATCACGTAGCTTTGTCCCAAAAAAGAAAGCATTAGTTGACCATTTTCTAATCTAATCGGCACGGTTCCAAATTCACTAGATTGATAATCGCCCACGAATTGAGGCATATCCTCCACAGAAACGGTATAATTTTTGCCATCCAAATGAGAGGATTCAGGTGGGCGGTTTTCCAAACAATTTAGCGCACCCGACATAATCGCCAAAACCGGCGACAATTCTATATTGGACAGTGCCACTCCGGCCAGTCCTGTTTCAGGAAAGAAACACATTTGCGCGGTAATCCCTTTCAAGCCACCACTATGTTCAACCAGCTTTTTTCCGTAGTAGTCAGGAGTGATGACCAAACCGTAGCCGTAAAACTGACCAGGTATCATATCAGTCGGAACATACGGGGTCATCATTTGTTCTACACTTTCACGTGTCAGGATCTGTTTTCCCCCAGCCGTAAGCCCTCCCTGGCAGAACATGTTCGAATATCGCAGCATATCTCGCACGGTTGATTTGATGGCTCCTGCCGCCAGGGAAGCGGGCGTATCCCACCAATTTGGAGATGAGATCACTTCTTTGTGATCGCCTCTGTCTCGCATGATATACAGCTTGGTAATATTCTCATATCCAACCAGCTCATCCAGAAAAAAGCCGGTGTGCTCCATTCCAAGCGGATCGATGATATGTTCCTTGACGTACATCTCATACGACATTCCGCTGACACGGTTAATGATCGCTCCCAGTAAGGCGTAGCAATCATTGGAATAACTGAACTGAGTACCTGGAGGTCCTAAAAGCTCTAAATCTAAGGTAGAAATAGTACTCATCAGCTCTTCGTAGGTATCGATTGGTACCGGAACAGCTGCCTCGGTTTGCAGAAACGGATGGTCGTCTATCTCGTTCTCTTCCATACTTCGCATCACACTTGCAAAAAAGGTTGGCAATGGGGGAACGCCACTCGTATTCGTCATAAAATGATGGATCGTGATTTTCCCAACATCCAGATTTTTCAGACGGAATTCAGGCAAGTATTTGACTACAGGGTCATGAACGGATAACTTGCCTGCTTCCTGTAATTGCATAATCGCCACACAAGTAAAAGACTTCGTTATAGATGCAATCCCAAATACCGTATCGATTGTAACGCCTAACTGCCGCTGCACATCACGAAAGCCAAATCCGTTTTCATAGAAAAGCTGGCCAGCTTTTGCGAGTCCAATACTAACTCCAGGAACTTGACCTTCTGTTATCCATTTTTGAGCATACTGTTCAAAAGAATTCGCCCAGCTGTTCGTTTGCATGTTCTTTTCTCCTTCATTATCCTTTACAAATGCTTGTTAGTCCGCGATCCAGCTGTCATTATAGGTAGGCAAGACAGAAGTCCACTTCACGCCTTTTACTCGAGAATTGATCACAGCAAAGGACTTGTCGTTATAAATAGGGACAACATACGCTTGCTCAATCAAGTGTTTTTGGACATCCATATACACTTGCTTTCTGGCATCAGTCTGTAAGGTTGTACGCCCTTTCAAAAGGAGGGCATCCAGTTGGTCATCTTTTACACCAGACACGTTGAAGGCACCATCGGAATGAAAATAAAAGGTTAAAATATCAGGGTCATCATACTCGCCAGAAATCAGTGTTACATCAAAATTTCCTTTGATTACTTCTTGCATGTACCCTGCCATATCTAGCTTCTGAATCAAAATTTTGATACCAGCCTCTCCCAGCATGGCTTGAAGCAATTGAGCTTGTTTGTCATCATCTGCAATAATCAGCATGTTCAGGCTAAGCGTTTTTCCGTCCTTCTCTCTCACTCCACTTCCATTTAGTTTCCAACCAGCATCGTCCAACAATTTCTTTGCTTCATTCACATTATATTCGTAGCCGTACTTCTCTAAGGATTTGTCATACCCAAATGTAGATGGAGATAACGGCGTATGGGATACTTCCCCTTCTCCCTGCAAAACAGCTTGGATAATGGCTTCTTTATTGACGAGCATATTTAATGCTTTTCGCACCTGAATATTCTGAAACTCCGGTCTTGATAGATTCATCTCTAGCAACAAACCTACACCAGGGCGTAAACGCTCCATAACTTGATATTTCGGATTGCTTCGATAATTCTTCACTTCTTTGACAGGTACTTCGGTTGCTACATCAATGGCACCACTTTCCAGTGCTGACATCCTAAGTTGGCTGTCAGCAATCCCTTTTATGATTAGCTTATCGGCTCTTGGAGGACCTTGATTTTCATAATAGGGCTCACCCCACTGAAAAGCTTCATTTCGAACATAGGTGACACCTTCGCCCGTTTTCCAACTCTCAAACTTCCAGGGTCCTACTCCCACTGGATTTCTCCCATAATCCTCTCCAGCCTTTTCAAGCGCTTTTAACGATAACGGCTGCGAGAAATAACTTGCTAACGTTTCGAGAAAGGCAGTAGTGGGTTCATGTAGCTCTAATACGAGAGTCTGATCGTCTGGCGCCGTCACCCTTTTTATTGGAGCATGTATTTCAGCGGTTGTCTTTGCCTTTGTCTGCGGATTGAGAGCACGCTCGAAGGTTTCCTTAAAACTTTTTGCCGTCAGAGGTGTCCCATCGTGAAAGGTTATCCCGGAACGAATGGTGAAGGTCCATGTTTTGCCATCCTCTGATATTTTATAGTCACTTGCCAGAGAAGGCTTGTATTCGTTTGTTGCAGGATCCTTATATAGCAGGGAACCACCGAGCGGCCATGTGTAGACCACAGCAGATCCAACAGACATGCGGGTATCTAACGTATCCGGTTCATAAGCATATGCGACTGTAATGGTTCCGCCGGGCTTTGGTTTGGCAGTCTCTTGAGGCTCAGCTGGCGCAGTTGTTTGGGTGCAACCAGCTACAAGGAACATACTTAGAGAGACAAATCCACCCAAAACGACACTGCACATTTTTCGCTTGTTTTTCTTCATATGACTGTTGTCCCCTACTTCCCTTTTCTGTTTGAAAGTACTGCCGATGATGACAGACGATTCCACCCCCTCATAAGCCAAACACCGAAAATGTTAACGCTTCCTAAAAAATGTAGGACAAGGCGTACATCTATTCTTTATCCATTTGCTCAAGCCTCCACTTTATGGCCTCGTAGAATAATTCATTTGTATTCACATACGGTTGCATACTCGGGTACAAGATAGAGCAAATCCTTCTGAAACGCTCAATATTTTCTGACTGAATAGACAGTATCTTTTCAGTAAACCGACGGAAAAATGAATCCGAGACGGGAAGCTCGTCTACATCGGCAAACAACAAGACATACTCTTGAATGTTCTCCTGTACAACAGGACTGTCAGGAGTTGCATGTTGCTCCATTGCCTTCAACAACTGCTTATGGTTGTTAAGTAGCCTGGCGCTCCACGCCTCAACACTGATTCTAGGTAAATGAACTACTTCCAGGAATGATAGAAAATCGCTTCTCATCTCCTGTACAATCTGTGGATCATTAAACATTTCCTCCAGCTCATCTATTGCAGCCATTTGTGCTGCCGAAAGCTTGCCTTCCAACAAAGTAGATACTTTGGCTCCTAGCAAAAAAATCTCTCGCCATTCGAACGGAAAATGTTCAGGAAAAACGGACAAGAACACTTTTTCCAAAATAAACTTTTCCCTCTCCAATGTATTCGCCGAAATAGATTCAACCAGCTCGTACATATAACTCAGAGAATCCGTAGCACCCTTATTCTGCTTGGTCTGCAGCAATACGGATTTCATACGGGCAAGAGTACGGATTTGGATGTCCAAAGCTTCCATTTGCCATTCTATCGCCACATCAACAGGTATATCCCCGGATATCATTTTCTGAATCTCATCAATGCCAAAGTTTAGATAGCGCAAGGTAAGAATCAGTTTCAAGCGCCATATTTCCTCTGCTGTATACAGACGATGACCTCCAGAACTGATCTCTGCAGGTGTAAGCAGGCCGATTTCGTCGTAATAACGAACAGTGGGTACAGAAGATCCTGTGATTTTCGCCACTTGTCCTATGGAGAACTTTTCGTCCTTGGCTGCTAAATCAACCTTTTGATAGTGTATGGTGCCTAATCTGTTCCCGGCATTTGCGTGCACACTGCAACACCTCCTAACCAATTATAAAACCTCAAGTAACTTGAGGTTCAAGAGAAATTATGCTACTCGCTGAAATAAAAAGGAAGCTTTCTCACCCAAGAGAAGCTTCCTTGAAGAATTCACTTATGACAATCCTTTTAGTTGTACACTCTTCTGCTAGGCGCCTACGAAATGATCGTATGCCGCTCTGGCCAATCGCCCAATTGTTCTTTCTCCCTCTTCCATCGTCGGGTTGTTCTTTGATAAGACCGAAATAGCGAATGACCCTTTGTCTTCAGGTAAATAGATGACCCCGACATCGTTGACTACATCGCTTAGAGTCCCCGTTTTATGTGCAACCTTGGTCTTGGCAGGGAGCATGTAAGGCAGTCGGCTGTTAAACTGCTGACGGAATAAAATATCCAGCATTCCATCGCATGCCTGCTCGGATATGATTTGTTTTTTTGCGATCAGCTCCACAAGCGTAGCCATATCTTCTGGGGTAGCAGCGTTGTTTCGCGGGTCAGCTTGGAAAACAAGACTAGTTGGATCAAACTTCCAGGCAAGGATGTTACTCAGAGCTTCACGCGAGTAGGCTTGAGGGTCCATCCCCACACATAAGCTGAGCAGATCCCAGCAGCTGTGGTGAATATGGGTGTTCTCCAATCCCAGCTCTCGCATGTAGGCAGTCACCTGCTGTGTCCCTACCAGCTTGAGAAGTCTATCGGTAGCGAGGTTGTCACTGACAATAATCATAAGCATAGCGAGATCCTTGACTGTAACCTCCACTCCCAAATGAAGCTCCTGCAAAACGCCTGAACCCGGGACCAGATCTTCCTCACTAACCTTAAAACGATCATCCAGAGACAGCTTTCCTGCCTCCACATCTCTAAAAAGGGCAGCAAGTATAGGAATTTTGAATGTACTGGCTAATTGAAACAATTCATTGCCATTGATACTCGCCGCTTCTCCCGTCTGCAAATGCTTGACGGTTACACCAAACGTTCCGGAAGCTCCTTGTGCGATTTCTAACAATTTTTGCTCTAAACTCATAGTGGTTCCCTCCCTTTCTTCTTACCCTTAAGCAAGCGATGGCTCCTCTTTGTGGGCAGGCAAATGAGCTTGGACGAAATCGACCATCGCTTCCAAACGCGCCTGTCGCAGCGAAGGATTTCCGATTTGCAAAAGGCCATGGCTGGAATTCGGCATACGCAGCAGCTCTACTTCCCCGCCCTGCTTTTTAATATATGTGTAAAACTGCTCAGCCTGCTCTAATGGGCAGCGCAGATCATCATCAGAATGAAGCAGCAGTAGCGGTGTTTTTACATTTTGCACATAGGCCAAAGGCGAGAATTTCCAAAGCGATTCCATATCCGTCTTGCCGAGGAACTCCACTTCCATAAAATCTGGTCCGATGTCACTCGTTCCGTACATCGATACCCAATTGGAAATGCATCCTTCTGAGACAGCTGCAAAGAACCGATCGGTATGAGTCACGAGCCAGTTTACCATGAAGCCACCATAGCTGAGCCCATTTATTGCTACTCTATCTTTGTCAATGAAATCGTATCTGCGCGATGCTTCGTCAAGTCCGTTCAAAATGTCCGCCATATCTTTTCCGCCGTAGTCACCGTGGACCGCATGCGTAAACTCAGCACCAAATCCTGAGCTACCGCGCGGATTCGTATAAACGACCGCGTAGCCTTTTGCAGCAAACAGTTGCATCTGGTGGAAGTACGTATATCCGAACATGGAATGTGGACCGCCATGAATATCTAACAGTACTGGATACTTGTTTCCTTCCACATAGTTTGCCGGCTTCAGCACAAACCCTTGAATTTGCCAGCCATCCTCGGAAGTATATGAAAATGCTTCCGGGAGGGAGACCTGCAGCTCGGTCAACAGCTCATCATTGCAATTATCCAGACGCACTTCATTTTCAGGAAATAGCGCTTCATATTCAGTCGAGAATGCTTCCTTCGGCGATCTGGATTTTCTTACCACTTCTTCTGCCTGTGAAAGCTTTACCACAGCTGCTTTTCCTGGATGCTGTACAGTTGAGTAAGCGATTGCAGCTGTCCCTTTCCCATCAAAGGAAAAATGAAAAATGGTGCGTTCGCCACCAATAACCGTAACGGCTGGTGAGTTATCACCCTCTGTGGAAAAACGGACAATATCGTTTTTTCCTTGACGGGTACTCAATGCATAGACATAGCGGCTGTCTTCGGACCACTGGGGCACTGGCGTGTACCTCAAACTGCGCATATCTGTAAAAGCGAGATCAGTCAGAGTATCGGGGAAGTCTTTGTTTAGACCGATCGGCTCTCCCCCACCAGCTGGTAGGACAAACATCTCTCTGTGGTCGATATTATTTGCGACAAAAGCCAGTTTTTTTGCATCTGGTGCGTATGAGAGATACGAGACTCGAAGTCCACTGTAGAGCAGCTCCACGTCCCCTCCATCAATCGCGACCCGATAAATGTTTCCACCAAAAGCTTGCTGCTCATTCTGGTTTGGATTGGCTATAAAAGCGATATGCTTTCCGGTTGGCGAAACAGCCGGTTCAAAAATATCGTAAGGACCGTCAGTGATCTGAGCATGTTCACCTGTTTCGGTATCGACGGCAACAATTTGACGTACAAAAGCCTTTTGCAAGCCAGCAGCGTCCAGCTTGTAGTACAGTCGATCAAAGCGTTTTGGGCCGTTCACCCACTGCTTGTTTTCTTGATCGATGCGCTCATTCGCTTCTTTGGCTGTCACCTCGGTATCGTAAACCTCTACACTTGCCCCTTGCGCAACCGGGACAATTCCATAGACGGTCTTACCATCTGGTGCCCAAACAAGCGAGCTGATCCCATGACGAAAACGAGTTACTTGACGTGCTTCACCACCATCTAGTGAAAGTAGCCAGAGCTGCATCCCAAAAGCTCGGTTGGAAAGAAAGGCGATCGTCCTGCCATCGGGCGACCACACGGGAAAGATATTGCGTGTACCCGTAGAAGTAAGCACATGACGTGTTTGCCCTTGTGCATCGGCCAGCCAAAGCTGTGTTTCATAATCATCTGTCTTTTTTCGAACGACCGTTTTCTCATATACAACATGCTGACCATCTGGTGAGATTGTAGGCTTACTCGGCCATTGGAACTTGTAAATGTCTTCTGCAGTTACTGTTCTCATTTCTCATCGCTCCCTTTTTATCAACAGTTGTTGGTTACGTGACTTGTGACCCGAATTATACAGGCTGCGGCTTTGCGGCTTTCGGAATTTGGCGGAAGCCAAAGCTGATGCGAATCACGTTGTTATTATTGTCACGAATATAGCGAATAGTTGCTGCCGATCCTCTGCGCTTGACTAAAAAGAGGTCTTCGCCAATTGGTTTCATCAGCAATGATTGGTTATCCTCAGTTACGAGCTTGAATTCTCCGTCTTCCTGGATAATCGTGAGCTTTGCACCCTCATTGGAATGATATTCGCCTGTGAATTCTTCCACGCGATCAGCGGGAACCTCGTGATCGGCTTCAGGCATATGAGATGCGTCAACTGCGCGATCCGCAAAAGCATTGAGTGCTCCGTTCATCAGTGCCGTAGCAGGTGAGGCAACGAGATTGGTGAGGAGGATACCTGTGATGCCTTCTTCTGGAATCACATGCATTTGTGCTTGTACCCCCTTGATGCTGCCGCCGTGCTCAACCAAAACAGTGCCGTGATAATCGGGGACAATCATAAGACCATAGCCATAGTAGCATCCCTGTTCGCATTGGATAAAAGGCGTTACCATTTGCTTAACACTGTCTTCGGTCAAAATCCGTGCGCTGCCGGCAAGACCTCCCGTACGATAAATATCCGCGTATTTCAACATATCCCGAACAGTCGACTTGAGAAATCCGGCCGCGCGCATGGCAGGTGCATCCCACCAGTTGTCAGAGAGGAACACTTCTTTTTCTCCGTCCTTGGTTTTTGCAGCATAAATGGAGGTAATTGTCGCTGACTCATCCAGATCCTCCAGCAAGAATGCACTGTCATTCATTCCAGCAGGAACCAAAATATGTTCTTTCATATAGGCTTCGTACGTTTTGCCACTGAGGCGTTCGATAATCACGCCAAGCATGGCATAGGATTCGTTTGAATAGCTGAATTCGGTGCCCGGCGTACCCAGTAATTCAAAGTCCTGCTCAGCCATATAATCAAACATTTCCGCGTACGTATCGACAGGAACGATCTTAGCAAGGCTGTATTTATCCTGCTCATTGATCTCATACTCAGGATCAAGCTCAATACTTCGCTTCAGTGCTGCACCCAATGTAGACATAGGTGGCATACCAGTCGAGTGGGTCATCAATTGATGAATGGTCATTTGTTCAACCACATCGCCCACTTTTAGACGAAATTCAGGGAGATACTTAACAACCGGATCATGGACGGACAGCTTCCCTGCTTCCTGCAGTTGCATGATCGCCATACATGTGAACGATTTGGTGATCGACCCGATTCCGAAAACGGTATCCAGTGTCACTTCCAGCTGCTCACTAGCGTTGCGATAGCCTACTCCTTTTCCATAAACAAGCTCTCCGTCTTTCGCAAGGCCAATTGCTGCACCTGGGACCTTCTCTTCCTCGACCATTTTGTCGACAAATGCTTCATAGGCAGTAATCCATTTTTCGTTTGCCATGAATCGATTCCTCCATCACTTTGTTTTTATTTAGAAAGCATTTGCTTTTACTTCCAAACTTCCTGATAAACACGCTCGAAGTTCTTACCTAAAATCCCTTCGATTTGTTCATCCGTATACCCACGCTCCACTAATCCTGTTGTCAGCTGGGGAACCGAGCGATGCCCAGCAACCACGTCGAAAGGCTTGCGAGGCGCGTGTTGCAAACTCTCTGGGGACACGTATTTCATAAAGTCATCGCATAAATCAAGTCCAAGACCGACATGCTCTACCCCAACCAGCTTTGCAATATAATCAACGTGATTCAGCAACGTTTGCACATTTGCGTCTTCATCACTATCTGCCGTAAAGAAGTTATTGGCATTCATTCCGATAACACCATTTCTCGTGGCGAGCGCTTTGATCTGCTCATCTGTAAGATTGCGCATGGAATTTGCGAGACTTCGGCAATTCGAATGAGAAGCGATCACCGGCTTTTTAGCGATCTCCATTACGTCCCAGAAGCCTTCATCGTTGAGGTGACTGACGTCAATGATCATCCCCATTTCTTCTGCTGCTTCAATCAAACGAACACCGAATTCCGTAATTCCTCCCTTTTTCCCCTCACGAACAGGAGAAAAAAAGCTGCCATCACCGACGTAATTCCGTCTGCTCCACACGAGGCCCAAGAGTCTCACACCAAGCTCATAAAAGATACGTAACAGGCTCAAATCATTTGAAAGCGGTTCCGCACCTTCCAACGACAAAATAAAGGCGACCTTTCCTTGCTCTCTTGCGGTGTTGAGGTCGTCCATTGTTTTACAAAGCATGATTTTATCAGACGACTCTTTTACTTCCTCGTGCAAAGCACTAATTTGATTCAATGCCTTGCGAAGTCCCATTTCTGGTAAAAAATCGCTGTCTACAAAAATCGCCGCTACAATCGTTTTGACTCCGCCCCGCTCAAATGCAGGGAGATAGTCTGTCTCAATCACTCGTTTTCTACCTCGGGATCTCTGAATCTCCACATCCAATAGCAGATCAAAGTGCCCATCGATGATTTGTGCATGACTTTGTAGCTTATAGACTCTTTCTGCGGTTTGTACGCTCAAGCCCTATCCCTCTTTTCCTGCTAAATTTTGCATGTACGATTTTTATGATTCATCTTTGAAGTCTAAACTTCTCTGAAGACTTATATCGGAAGTTTTTGCTCTAATTCCAATATTATATTTTTTCACCCACCTATTTCAAGACACAAGATTTATAATTTTCACAAAAATATCATTGACACACATGAAACACTCTCTTTACCTTTATAGGGATACATATTGGACTAAACGCATAAAAAGCCCATCCAGTTTATTTACTGAACAGGCAATCATTCTGATCGGAATCCTTTTTTTAAAAATATCATGAAGATACTTTTATCATTATTCCCCGCTTGGCGTAGAAGCGCGAAAAAACATCGAGAGTCGCATGAACATTTTCCTGGCTTTGAGCGGTGTCTCCGGAAGGATTGTGAAAAATGATTTCTTGGCGATGATCATTCTTATCAAACACGTACACCAGATGCCCGCCTTGTTTGGGTGGAATTACTTCAGGAGTACGGATACTCGGATGGACAGATGCGAGATACACATATCCCCGGCCTAGTAAATGGTATATTTCTTCGATCGGCATATGCTCCTTCACCTCGGCTTGCAAACCAAACCGGTCCGCGATAAACGCGACAAAAGGGCGATAAATCAGCCCTTTTATGGAGCCATCCTCGCTGATCGTGTAACCTCCATATTCAAGGCATTGCTTTGTGAGCTCGATTGTGGGAATAATGACATCCTTCCACTGCGCCAGCAGCATTTTCAAACAAGCCATCCCACAAATATGAGAGCTCCACTCCGCGTATTCCTGCTGATCGGCTGCTCCGGACTTCTGCCACAATGGATCTTCAGAAGGATGAAGTCTCCCGGATAAAATATCTTGTATTAGCTCACGTGATTCAAATTGTCCGTAATAATGCACGACCGACACCCTCCTTCTCCTGTTATTCTGACCGTAGCTGCTCTCTTACTGCCATCAGAGCAAAACCTAGCAGATTTTCTCCGCGCCAACGCTCTGGTTGTTCAGCATGTGGGTGATCCCCGGCCATGCCAATCCCCCATACGCGATCATATGGACTGGCTTCTACGATGATTCGCTCTCCCGTTTCCAGCAGAAACTCTCGTAATTCCGGATGCTGGCGAAATTTCAACAGATTTGCCTGTTGTACGATCTGTGTCTTATTTTCGTCCCAAACAGCTCCATCAAACGAGCGAACTTTGCGTCCCAGCTCCTTTGCCTGTTTCGGATGTGATACCTTCAGAATCTCATCGCGGACAAGGAGGTCACCAAACAGCTCTGCCTTTTTTGCCATCATGTAATGCTCCGCTGTCAGGTACGTCGTATCTCCCTCTGAAAAGGTGGCTGGATACCATTGACTGAAGCAGGATTTATCGATAGTGCCTTGACTTTTTTGCGTATGTCCCCAGAAAAACAAGTACTTGACTCGCATTTTTTGCGAGGCTTTAATCAGCTCTTGAATATTTTGTATGAGTTCCAATCGGTTCTCCCCCGTTCTCTATCTTGTTTCACGTACGTTCACAGACAATCCCACGTGTAAACTACATTGGAAAAGTCCAAACGCAGTAAGTCTTCCTTTCGAATGAAAAAATTCGCTACGCCGCTGTCTCCCCATGAAACATAGTAATCCTTGTGATCGCCCTCCATGTCAAGCTGCAAAAGGAGAATGGCATCTTCGCTTCTCGGGTCGTCTTGAGTAAAGTATGGATACCCGCCGATCCGTGATCCACTTGCATCTGATAGATCCCAATATTTTGAGTAGGCGACCTCATCATGATCTGGTGGCAGTTGAAAATGTTCTGACAGGCAATTTTTATAAGGAATCAGCTTCGACTCAAGCTTCCCAGTCAGTTTGTACGGACCACCTAGAACCGGACTGTACAAATCAGGATCTTCTGGCTGAAATGGATCGATCTCTCCTGTATCGCTCACATCCTCAAAATGCAGGACATGGTATGCTTGATCTAGCAGTCCAAACGTATCATCCTGCTTCACAAAGAAACTGGTTAATCCGTGTGACGGAAACCCATCAAGCTGTGGCATTTGCGCCCAATTCACTTGTGCGAATCGTGTTGCAATACACAGCAAAAATTTGGATAATCTATAATCGTATTTTAACGGAACTGTCACCCTAATCGCAAACACATGCAAAACAGCCACCCCAGTAGATGGCTGCCCTAATTCGTTATTCTTCAGTTGCTTCCGGCTTTTGAGTCTCATCGTGGCTCAAGATGATCGATGTCAGAATCATACTGGCTATGACAAGATCTCCCCGTTCAACCTCCACTGCGTCCATGTAACCAGTGACCGGAGAGAAAATATCGATGCTTTTTTGTCCGTCCACCAGCGTGAAGATGATTTCACCTTCCTGGACTCGGTCGCCTGGTCGAAATAAAACGCGTTCAATCTTACCGGCAAATGGCGATATCACGTCATACTTTAAACCCAATCGGCTCACCTCGACTTAGCTTTTCTTGAATTTCCTGATACTTGCGGCTTATCGTCGATTGACTCACACCTAGCACCTTAGCTGCCATAGAGGTTGTCTTGAATTCGTCCATAGCCATTTTGATGAGCTGCTCCTCTATCGCTCTCGTCGCATCTTTTAGCGGCATAATCTTGTTCATGTTTTGTTTAAAAAATTGTTTCTTCCTCTTTTTCAATAGAGGAGTAATATGATGGGCCTCAATTAAATCTTCATCGGCAGTCACTACGATTCGTTCGATAATATTTTGCAGCTCACGTACATTGCCTGGCCAGGAATAAGATTCCAGCAGGTCGAGAGCATCCTGGGACATTTGCGTGGAACGGTCGTATTTATCATTAAAGGTTTGCAGGAAGTGCAGACCAATTAGGGGGATATCCTCCGAACGGTCTCGCAGTGGAGGGATTACGACAGGAATGACATTTAACCGATAGTACAGGTCTTCACGAAACGTGCCTTCCTCGACCATTTTTTCGAGATTCTTGTTCGTGGCAGCGATAATCTGCACATCGACCTCAACTACCTCAGAACCACCAATCGGGATGATCTCCCTTTCCTGCAAGACCCGCAGCAGCTTCACCTGCAGATTCAGCGGCATCTCCCCGATCTCGTCCAAACACAGCACGCCTTTGTGCGCCATCCGGAAATACCCCGGCTTCCCGTTCGCATTGGCCCCTGTAAATGCGCCCTTTTCGTAGCCGAATAATTCACTTTCAAGCAGTGTCTCAGGAATCGCCCCACAGTTCACTTTGACGAACGGATTGTTGTTGCGAGGTCCCAATTCGTAGATCGTGCGGGCAAATACTTCTTTTCCGACGCCAGATTCACCGGAAAGCAGTACCGTCGAAGAGGTTTTCGCGATTTTATGGATGTATTTCATTACTTTTTCCATCTGCTCGCTCGCATAAATCAACTGCCGATTTTTAGAGTATTGCTGCTGATCCCGAAGATGCTCCAGCTCTTTTTTGTATTTTTCCGACATTTTCTTCGCTTGGAGCAGCTCTTCCTTCAGCAACACGGTTTCGGTAATATCACGTAAGGCGATTACGATCCGCTCCAGCTTTCCATTGTCATCGAAGATCGGATTGCCTACAGCCAGAACATTTTTTCCTGATCGGCTTTCTTGTGTCACAGAGACCTTCCGCTTGCGTTCAAGTACCATTCTGACGATCGAAGAGAAAAACAAACCTTCGTGCGCAAGCTCCATCAGGTTAAGGCCAATTAATTGCTCTTTGTTGATCTCCCAAAAATCTTTAATCAAATTCCCGCTGTAGCGCAGCAAAATCCCATGCTCATCTAAAACGAGAATCTCGTCGTAGATAGACGAAAGGATTCCCTGAAGATCGGTATTCAGATTTTTGACGTGCTCCATTTCCATCGCCATTTTCTCTATGTAAGGCAAATCCTGAAGTACGATGGTTGCTCCTGTTACGGCGCCCTGCTGATTGCGAATGGGACAAAAATCCGCTAGTACGCCGATTCGCTCGTTGACGATGATATAGTTCAATACGGTTTCCCCGTGTTCGATCACCTTGAGAAAAACATCAGGATCAAGCAGCTCTCCTACCCGTTGCAATCGCAGCTCCTCAGGGGTGACTCTGACCATCCGAAGTGCTTCCGAGCTGAAATCCTCAATCTTCCCTTCCAGATCGGCGATAATAATCCCCATCGGTATAGAGTTGAGCAAGGAGCGAATCCAGTCTGTGTGCGCAGATTGATTGGTTAATAGCGAGTAAAGAATGTCCTCGCGGTGCAAATAGCCTTCTGGTTTGCCCTCTGAGCTTTGTACAACGACGACCTCTTCCCCGAATAATTGAAAAAAATCTAGCATGTCCGCTTCCTGCTTAACAAACGATAGGTTCGTATGAAGGGGAAGCTCGCGAACAGCTTTGTTCATCTGCTCCCGATCATGCTGGAGCGGGATCATGTCTGTATTTCGAATGTAGGCAATCAAATTCTCTGTGTTTTCGGGATCGGTTACAAAGACGTAGCGCTCATTGTACCTAGACATCATGTTCCAAACTTCATTAGCTGAAGATTCCAAAGATACTGTATATACTTTTTTAATGAACCAATTTGAAACCATAGGTCCTCCCAATATTGCTTGGTTTGTTTCTATCTATTATACCCGGGGCTCCCATGGAGAAAAAGGGCAAAAGAAGACTGGGGTGGGCAGTCTTCTTTGCTCATTGTTCTTATATGTTTACAAGCGGCAATACTTTTTTGAAGGTGGCGATGACTTGATCGGCCTCTTCGCAGGTGATGGTGAGAGGCGGCTCGATTCGAATCGTTTTCGCATTGATCAAGGTACCCGCGACCAGTACGCCATTGTCGAATAAGCCCTTGGACACCTCATATCCAATTTCATCATTATGGAATTCAATTCCGATCAAAAGGCCTTTCCCACGTACTTCCTGAACCTTGTCGGTATGGGCAGCAGCTGCCTCGCGCAATCCTTCCAGCATGTACTCGCCCATTTCCACGCAGCGATCCAGTAAATTTTCCTCGATCAGCACGTTAAACGTCGCAATCGCAGCCGCGCATGCCAGCGGATTGCCGCCGAATGTTGTCGTTTGGACGAACGGATTAGGGAAAAAGCTTTTGAACACTTCCTCGGTAGCAACTACCGCCCCTGCTGGCATAATTCCGCCGCCAAACGCTTTGGCTAGGCACAAAATATCCGGCGTAACATCGTAATGCTCGCAGCAGAACATTTTTCCCGTACGTCCCATGCCAGTTTGCACTTCGTCCAGAATGAGGAGCGCTCCATACTGATCGCAGAGCTCACGAACCTGTTTCAAATATCCATCTGGCGGCAGGTTTACCCCACCTTCTCCTTGTATTGGCTCCAGAATCACACCCGCAATCTCTTCGCCTACGAGCGCGCAGGCTTCGAATGTTTTGCGCAGCATGTCGATATCCCCGAAATGCACGTGGCGAAATCCCGGAATCATCGGCAAGAAGGGCTTGCGAAACACTCCTTTTGCAGTGGCAGACAAAGCACCCAGGCTCTTGCCGTGGAACGCTTTGGTCGTCGCGATAAAAGTAGTTCGTCCCGTGTGCATTTTAGCCAGCTTAATTGCGGCTTCCACGGTCTCCGTACCGCTGTTGGCAAAATAGGCGTACTTCAGATCTCCAGGAGTTACATCTGCTAAAATTTTGGCCAGCATCGCGCGCAGCGGATCGAGCAGGTCCTGGCTGTGCAGCGGTTGACGGTTGAGCTGGTTGATAACAGCCTCGACTACCTTTGGATGCCGGTGACCCACGTTGTAAATCCCGAATCCGCCCAAGCAGTCAATGTAGACCTTACCATTCACATCCATAAAGGAGTTCGGACCTGCGTCCTTCCATTCCACAGCAGCGAATTGACCATCTTTGGTTACAGACTTGCGATATCCGAGGAAGCCTGGATTGACGTGGTCGCGGAAATTTTCTACGGTCTGCCGTGTCACCCAGGCCGCTTCATCCTTGGTAATTTCGTCTTTGGCAATCAGATCGAGTATTTGCTGGGTGTAGGCATACACATCTTTATATTGTTCCTGTACCTGGTTATTGGCTTGTTTACTCTCCACTGTTGGTCTCATCTCGTAGTCCTCCTGATCAGTTATCTCGTTTAGTTTTCAAACCAGCCTGATGGCTGTACTTGCAGGTTGATGTTGATTTGCTTCACTTCGGTATATTCGTCGAAGCCAAACGTGCCCAAGCCGCGACCGATGCCGCTTTGCTTGTATCCACCCCAAGGAGCCTCGTTGTAAGTCGGGTGATAGCAATTGATCCACGTAATGCCAGCCCGCAGTTTCTTGATGACGCGCATGGCCTTGGCACCGTCCTGTGTGAAAACACCGCCTGCCAGCCCGTATACCGTATCGTTGGCAAGTCGTACGGCATCTGCCTCGTCCTTAAATCGCTGGATAGCCAGCACCGGTCCAAAAATTTCTTCCTGAACAATTTTCATGGATGGAAGCGTATCGGTGAAAATGGTCGGTTCTACGTAGTAGCCCTTTTCAAAACCGTTTGTCGTAATTCGGTTCCCGCCACACAGAAGGTGCGCTCCCTCTGATTTACCAAGCTCAATGTAATGCAAAACCTTTTCCAGATGAGCGCTGCTTACGACAGGCCCCATTTCGGTGGCGGGATCGTTTCCAGGGCCAACACGAATTTTTTTCGCTCGCTCGACCAGTCTCTCAACGAAACGGTCGTGGATACTATCCTCAATGAGAAGACGAGAGCCTGCTGAGCATACCTGTCCTTGATTAGCGAAAATTCCGAATAGTGCGTAGTCAACAGCTGTCTCGAAGTCGGCATCGGCAAAGACGATATTGGGTGATTTGCCACCGAGCTCCAGCGAAATCTTTTTAATATTGCAGGCAGCTGCTCTCATGATACTGCGACCCGTTGCCGTACCACCAGTAAAGGAAATTTTGTCTACGAGATGGCTCTCCGCAAGCTCGTTTCCAACCGTAGGACCTGGTCCGAGCACCATATTGGCCACGCCTTTCGGAATGCCTACTTCTTCTATAATTTCAAACAGCTTTTGCGCAGTGACCGGTGTTACTTCCGAAGGCTTGAATACAATGGTGTTTCCGGCTGCAAGCGCAGGAGCAATTTTCCACACGCCCATCAGCAGTGGATAGTTCCATGGAACAATCAATCCACATACACCAACTGGCTCGCGAACCACCATAGCCTGCACAGGATCAGCTACGTGATAGGTTTGACCGTCAGGCTTGGTAACCAGCCCTGCATAGTAGCGAAAGCAAGCCGCTGCATCAGCTACGTCAAAAGCCGTCTCGCGTAGTGGTTTACCGTTGTCTAACGTTTCCAGCCTGCCGATTTCGTTTGCTCGCTCCTCCAGCTTGTCGGCGATAGCCAAAAGATAACGTGCACGTTCTGCTGCCGGAAGCTCAGACCAAATTCCGCTGTCAAATGTATCGCGGGCGATTTGGATGGCATGACGGGTGTCCTCAACATCTCCCTCTGCACAGAGCGCAATCACTTCCCCATTCGCGGGATTCACGATCTCACGGGTTTTCCTGCTTTGTGCATCTACCCACTCCCCATTGATGTACATCTTCAGGTTTAACATGCAACGAATCCTCTCCTTCCGGGGTTTCCTTTCACATCTCATACTGTAAGCAACTCTCGTGCCATCCCCGGAACCTTGCCTTTCTCACATGTAGTTCCAGGGCGGAGCACGAAGTATCTATTCAAAAATTCATAGATTATGCAAAAATGAATAGTGAACTATTCTTTGACTTCCTGCTTTTGCTGCAGGGCCACCAACGCAGCAAAATCGTGTATCAGCGTAGCAGCCAGAAGCGATGTGATCTGTGCCGGATCATAGGGAGGAAGGACCTCTACCAGGTCAAACCCGATGTAGTTCAGTCCTTGCAGAGAGCGAACCATTTGCAGTGCTTCATGGCTAGTAAATCCCCCGACCTCAAGCGTGCCTGTTCCTGGAGCAAATGCCGGATCGACAAAGTCGATATCAAATGTCAAAAAGCACGGTGTATCCCCGATTCTCATTTTGATTTGCTGGATCACATCTTCAAACCCGCGACTCCGCAGCTCCTGTGTCGTGATGACGTTGTACCCGAGCTCATAGCTTGCTTCGATATCTCCAGGGTGGTTCAGCGTCCCGCGAATTCCGACCTGAAACACCTTGTCTGGCTTCAGTAGCCCTTCTTCGTGAGCACGGATGAATGGAGAGCCATGCCAATATTTCTCTTCGTAATACGTATCCCACGTATCTGTATGCGAGTCAAACTGGATCATGGCGACCTGCCCATACACTTTTTTAGCAGCACGCAACGAGGCCAATGTGATCGAATGGTCGCCACCGAGCCCGATCGGAACGATGCCTTTTTGCATCAGATCAAGCATGGCTTCCTCCATCACCTCGTAGCTCCGGTGAATATTGTGCGGAATCACCGACACATCCCCGATGTCGATCGCATTGGTGTCTTCAAAGGGGTACACCTTATGCGTCGGATGATAAGGAAACAATGTCATAGAAGCCTGGCGAATGGCTTGTGGCGCAAAACGCGCGCCTACGCGAAAGGAAGCCGCCGTGTCAAACGGCTGTCCGAGAATCGCTACCTTGGCATTTTCTCTAGCAGATGGCAGGCGCATGAACGTGCCTGTCGTACAAAATTCTGGTTTTACGTCTGGGGAAAGTGGATATTGCATGCAATCAAGTCCTCCGTTTGTAGGTAGTCTATACTTGCTTTTGTCAGCTTCTCTTCTACAGCGTTGGACGATTGGGAAAAATGACGTGCAATCGCTACCTTTCTTTAGAAAACGTGTACACCTGATCCAGCACTACGGTATCAAAGGTAGCCTCTGCCCTTTATTGCTCAGCTCCTGCCCAACGCTGTCTGAATCCAGGTCGGGAGTAAGATCATCGATAGCAGGACTGCAATAAGGAATAGCTTGTTTCGCATCGCTTTTGGTCCACTCCTTGTTTCCTCTCCACCTGATCGGCAGGTGTTACGTGTAACAAACAGCCGTCAGAAGCTCTCATGCTCGAAGTGTCTGCTTTTGACGGAGATATACACGATCGTAAAAATAGTAGTGCAAATATTATGCCAATTATTCTTAGCGTTAGTCACCGCTTTTTAGCAGGATTTCTATTCATTTTTTCATAACTTATGCATTATTGAATAACCGCTTTTGCATAGAGTCTTTCCTACGCGTGTTAACGATCAATTCGTCTCTTCTTTATAGCGCGCCCCTCTTCTTTGGCACATCAATTGCTTAGCGTTTAAGAAGCAAGAATCGCAACACGCATATCAGACGTAAAGGAGGCAAAGCGTATGAAAAAACAGTTGCCACAGCAAAAAGCCGTAGCCGCGCTGCAGGAGGACTAGTTCGAATATAAGCCGTGTTGTTTTTTGATCGTAAAAAACTAAAACGCTTTCACACCACATGCAAAGGGGATTGGTCATGGAAAGAAGCATGGAAAAACCGAGCACACCTGCATTAAAGAGAAGTCTGAAGCTATGGCAAGTTATCGTATTAGGACTCGGGTACCTCACTCCCCTCACCGTTTTTGATACCTATGGAATCGTCACGCAGGAAACGGGTGGGCATGTCCCATCTGCTTATATCCTCGCTCTGACGGCGATGCTTTTTACTGCATCCAGCTACGGCAAGATGGTTAAGGTTTTCCCTGTTGCAGGCTCTGCCTACTCCTACGCCCGCAAATCGCTCAATCCGCATGTGGGCTTTTTAGTAGGATGGGTTTCGCTTTTGGATTACGTCTTTTTGCCTGTGATTAATGTTTTGCTAGGCAAAATCTATCTGTTCGCCGCTTTCCCGATGGTCCCTGAATGGATTCTTGGACTTCTGCTCGCAGCGATCACTACCGCTGTCAATTTTCGCGGAATTCAGTCAACGGCAAATTTCAACACACTCCTGGTTGTATTTCAGGTCATCGTCGTTACTATTTTCATCGGCTTGACTATCTCGCACATCACCTCAGGAGCAGGTAACGCTTCCTTTGACGCTCAACCATTCTATGGGGAAGGAATCTCATTACCTACGCTTTTTACCGGGGCAGCGATTCTCTGTTTCTCCTTTCTGGGCTTTGATGCCGTGACCACGTATACAGAAGAAGCAGTAAATCCGATGAAGACCATTCCGCGTGGTATTTTTCTGGTCGCGTTAATTGGTGGCGTCATTTTTATTACCACGTCGTATTTCACCCAGCTCG
Organism: Brevibacillus sp. SIMBA_040; assembly: GCF_046535075.1. Classification (NCBI taxonomy): domain Bacteria; kingdom Bacillati; phylum Bacillota; class Bacilli; order Caryophanales; family Paenibacillaceae; genus Brevibacillus; species Brevibacillus sp. SIMBA_040. The sequence continues at coordinate 12,877 of NZ_JAWRXI010000008.1, read as the reverse complement.
CTTTTCCAGCAGTAGAGCAATTTCAAAATCCAGAGTCCCCGTCTCCCGAGATGTCAATGATTCTCGGACGAGATCTGTTTTACGCCATCTTTGTAGCAGGTAGCATCACAGCAGCCCTGGCCTCTGGAATCGCCTCTCATACCAGCGCTTCCCGTCTGCTCTACGCGATGGGAAGGGAAAACGTTTTGCCGAAAAAGCTATTTGGTCACCTGCATCCAACCAGAGGCATCCCCGCTCGCAACGTGTTTTTTGTCGGGGTCGTTTCACTTGCTGCTCTGTTCCTCGATTTGGAAACAGCTCTTGCCTTCATCAATTTTGGCGCGTTGACTGCTTTTACCGCCGTCAATGCCTGTGTCATCGCTCACTACTATATTCGTGAAAAGCGCCGATCTCTCATCGATACGTTTCATTATTTAATTTCGCCACTGCTCGGGACCAGCTTTGTCATGTTTCTCTGGTACAGTCTGGACGGTCACGCGCTAACGCTCGGACTTATTTGGTCATTAGTGGGCATAGGCTATTTGCTTTTATCCACCAAATTTTTCACCAAAAAGCCTCCTGTTATCGACTTTGAGGAAGCGATCTAACGACTACCCACACTCATTTTTCAGGAGGTATCTCATATGAAATTTGACTACTTGTACGATCAATCGGAAAATCTTCTTTCTCGCTTTGTCACGTTTGCCACAGAGCACAATCGATATGATCTAGCCTTTTTTTACTCTCAGCATTTTGATGGTAAAAGCATTGTCATGTCACTGCAAAACATGCGTGCAGCTCTGATCTCCTCCGATGATCTCGCACACGAAAACAACTGGGTCCAGTCGCTGGCAGTCCAAGCAGAGGATGTAGACATCATATCGAGCTTTTTGACAAAGGCACTTTCTTCTCTCTTCAAGCATGATGATCTTGATTGAAAGGTGAAAAAACGAAACTGATGCCTTTGTACATGGCATCAGTTTTTTGATTATTTGGAGAGTTGCATTGAGTAACACCTTTATCATTTGTTAAATCAATCACATAGAAGGAATATCCATCTTCAACTGACATACCGATTGGCAAGTGACTATCCCACCACGTAGTTACAGTCTAACAAATATTTCCGCTTACTGCCGAAGTGTACGAAAAAATCCCGCTCTCTCCGCAATCATCGCCAGAGAATACGGGATTTTATCAGTGGTGCATGCTTATTTTTCTATCAGAGTCTCCGTATGATCAAATACGACCTTGCCATCCACAATCGTCAGCTGTACCTTCGTGTCAGGTATTTCTTCTACTGGAATTTCAAAAAGATTGCGTTCCAGAACGGCAATATCCGCAAGCTTGCCTACTTCGATTGTTCCCAGCTCATGCTCTCTGAACGTGCCGTAGGCGGAACCTGCTGTATACGCTTTTAATGCTTCAGCAAGCGTGATGCGCTCATGAGGATGCCAGACCGTCTCGCCGCTGCTATCGATTCTGGTCACTGCACGATAAATTTGCAGGAGTGGATTCAATATATCAATCGGAAAATCTGTTCCAAACGCCAATCTTGCCCCTGCTTTTTGCAACGTATTGATCGAAAATACGTATTTTTCCCGTTCAGACCCAATGCGCTCTGTGTAAACGCCTCTCTCAGACATGGCAAAATGATCGGGCTGCATCGAAGCTGTCACATCCAGCTCTTTAAATCTGTGAATATCATCGGGATGAATCACTTCTACGTGCTCGATGGAGTGACGGGAATCTCGTTTGCCGTTTGCCTTCTGCGCTCCCTCGTAAGAATCGAACGCAAGCCGAATCGCTCCATCCCCGATCGCATGGAAGCGAATGGTAAAATCTGCTTTATCTGCATCTACGACCCACTTCTTGATGGTGTCAGGTGGAAAGGATGTCTCCCCGCGAGTGTCAGCCTGATCTGCATAGTGCTCCAACAGATAAGCTGTCCGAGCGGTGATGACGCCGTCGATAAATTGCTTCAGCCCGGATACACGGAGCATGGCCGTCTGATAGGTTTCTCTTAACTGCTTCGCACGTTCCAGGTCGCCATCCAGTGCTGGCCAGAGGTGAATGCGTGTGGTGAGCTCTCCTCTGTCCTCAAACTCTTTAAATAGACCGTAATCAGTAAGGATAGCCAAAGATTCCGTTGCAAATAAATCGTGAACAGCCGTCACGCCTAGGCTAGCTGCGTATGCGAGGAAATTTTTGAAAAGCTCTCTCTTTTTGTCTTTTGTAAAATTGTAGGCATGCTTGATCACGGCCCCCATTGCTTTTTCGTACAACAAGCCATCGGGTTCTCCATTGTCGTCTTTTCCGATAATGCCAAAGGCAGGGTTTTCTGTATTCCGGTCAATGCTTGCAATCTCCAGGGCTTTAGAATTCACCCAAGCATAATGACCTTCGGCGTGAAACATAAGCGCTGGACGGTCAGGTACGACTCGGTCCAAAGCATACCGATTCGGTAATTGCTTCGTATCCCAGTACCCTGCATCCCACACAGAGCCGATTACCCATGGTTCATCCGGTTTTGATTCGGCAAACTCGCGAATGATTTCCAGCGCCTCAGCCTCCGACCGAGCCGAGAACAAATTGGCACTTTCCATGGCAACTGCCCCATCCATAACATGCAGGTGGAAATCGTGAAAGCCAGGCATGATCAATTGGTCCTCAAAGGAATAGACCTTAGTCGTCTCCCCTGTAAACGCCATCATCTCTTCCTTTGAGCCAATTGCAATGATCCTGTTATCAGCAATCGCGATGGACGCAGGCACTGGCACCTCTGAAAGTCCTGTAAATACGGCATTGCTCGATACTACCAAGTCAGCGATTTGGTTACTCATGATATGATCATCCTCTCATTGATATTTTTAGTTGAAGCTTGTGAGGTTACTTGTTGGAAGCCCGATTCTGACGGGTCAATTTATGTGTCATGTGGCTTCTTCAATACTAAGCTGCGGAGGCGGTTGCCGGAACATTTTGGTCAAATTCAGCAAGTAAATAAAACCGATGAGCAGCCAGGCTCCGCCGAGTATTAATGAATGTTCATCCAAATTGATGAAAAACAATCCGATGAGCGCAGCACCGACCAACGGGATGATCAAATATTGAATCGTTGCTTTCACAGACCTTTGTTTCTGACGAACATAATAATGGGCAACAACTGCCAGATTGACAAAGAAAAACGCGAACAATGCACCAAAATTAATAAACGATACGGCTGTCATCAGATCCATGAACAGAGCACTGAAAGCGACCGCTCCAATGATCAAAATATTGAATACGGGTGTTCGATATTTGGGAGACAGATAGCCAAAGATTCTTTTCGGAAGGACATTCTCCCTGCCCATCGCGTACAAAATGCGAGAAGCACTCGTTCCAGAAGCAACGGCAGAGGCAAATCCGGCTGTCAACCCTACTGCCACAACAATACTGGTGAAAATGTTCCCGCCGACAACCATCGCAATCTCTAAATAGGCAGAGTCAGGATTTTGAAAAGACTGAAACTCAGGAAAGATAAGCTGGGAAAAATAAGAGCCTGAAATAAACAAGAAGCCACCAATTAGCGTGATGAGATAGATCGCCTTGGGCATCGTCTTCGTCGCGTCCTTCGTCTCTTCTGAAAGAGTCGTCACTGCGTCAAAGCCTAAAAAGCTGAAGCATAAGAGCGGGACTACGGAGAGCAAGGTCGGAATTTTAATTTCTGAGTCATAAAAGGGTGCCGTGGAAAACAAAGTCCCTGCTCCTTTCCCTGATAGAAGCCCATAAATCGTTAATGCAAAAAAGAGAATAAAAACCAAAATCTGCAGGGAAAGCATATACGTATTAAACTTCGCCGCCAATTTTATACCCAAAATGTTGACCGTTGTGATGACCAGAACAAAGGAAGTAATCCATACAAACATAGGAACTGACGGAAAAAAGGCACTCAATGATATCCCGATGAGGAGCGAACTGATCATCGGACTAAACAAATAGTCGATGATAATCGTCCAGCCTACGATGAAGCCGACATGCGGGCTTATTGACCGCTGGGTAAACGTGTACGCTGCTCCCGCGTTTGGGAACGCTTTCACTAGTTGCGCATAGCTATAAGCAGTAAACAGCATGACAATCAGCGCGATCGTATAAGCAATCGGCATCATCCCATTAGTACTATGTACGGAGACCCCGTACGTCGAGAAAAACGTCTGTGGCGCCATGAAAGCTAATCCAAAAAAGACGACATACTTCAGAGTAAGCGAACGTTTTAATGTGGGGGAAGCAGAATGCTCCATGGATCAATCCTCCTAAATAAGCGTTGGATGAAAAGGAAAGCTTGAGATTGTAAATCTTGCATCTTCTATGCCAATCGATTTGATAAAAAGGAGGTTCGTTTCGCATGGCATATACCCCTTTCCTCTGCTTCACGGTTGTTTTTTAAAAGATCGCTCACCCCCACCTATTCAATAGTGCATGCGCTACTCATTTTTGCATAAAAATGAATATTCTGTCTACTAATTCGATTAAAATGACGGAGTGTTAGTGATACCCAGCCTATGATCCTTGATCTGCTCTAACTAGTTGTCCCATCATCCCGTTTTCAGGTAAAGTCGCCACTTCCTGCAATTTTTCCGCCCGTCTGCCAACCCGCACGACCTGCTCACGTGCTTCTCGCATAGCTTTTTTTGCGAAATGCCAGCATGTCATTCAGTGTAATGATCAGGTAAGCGTAAGAAGGCGGCAGATCGATCGATGCAAATGCTACTTCGCTAAGCCAGAACTGGGTAGTTCATGCTGTTCATCGAAACGCTCGCTATCATTGAATATTTCTGAAGTAACGGACAAAAGGAACATCTCCGGATCTCTTATGAGCCAGTGCTGTTCCTCTCGTATCGCATTATCTTTTTAGTGAGCCGATGCTAATAATTTCGACCTCAGGTATAATATTCACTTTTGCTTTCGAAAAGGCTTGACCCCAATCATCCTCTACCAGCTTCCACTGATCGTAGGCATATGCCCGAGCATACTTTCCCAGTCCGATAGGGTCGATCCTGTTTTTTTGGAATTTGGCAACGACCGCTTCCATCCTTCTTTTCATTTCAGCCATGATAGCTTTCTCCAGCTTTTTTTTGTCTTTCACCGGATTTACTTGCACAAGAATTTCTGTCAGGACAATGGAGTATTTCATATGTAAGTCAAATTGGAATTTGCCGTTCTCCGCTTTCGTCTTGTAGGAATAATGCGTGTAATCAATTGAGTAACTGATGTTTTTGCTTTCTTCATCTTTTCCTCGAAAAGACTTATCCGAAATTTGCACAGTCATAAAAATCGGATGCTTGGTGTCACGCTGCAAGATCAGCAATTGAATGCTTTCCTCGGGACTGAGCGTGTCCACATAATACCCGCGTTTGTCGATCAGTGCGGTACCGACAATCTTTAGCTTGTTTTCACTCAGCTTGATCTCGGGTAGATACGGGGTGATTCCTTTCTCATAAAATTGATCATACACTTTGCGGGCTGTTGTGGTGACTGAAGCTTCACTTGTATGTGCAGATCGAATCAGCTCACGTAAATAAACCGGAAGACGCGGCTTATCGCTCGTGTCAACATTGAGCACCTGATTGATGGATTCATTAGACATGATGAGATCAGCCTTGAGTGAGCTTTTTGGATCACGATAAATGACATCCAATAAATCGAATAGCCCTTTTTTCATCAGCACTTTTTTGGAGATGACAATGTTTTGAACCTTGCCCGTTTCCACAAGCCCATTCGCTTCATCATCAAACCGATCCCTGCCCTCTCGAAAGGATGATGCGTGTACATGTAGGATTTCCGTTTTCTTTTTTGCCTCCCGTTGAAAGACAGGGACAGCCGTGTAAAGATCGAGCTCGCCGTCTTTCCTCACATCCACTCCAAGTGTCAGAACCAACGTCAAATCTTCCAACCGATTTTGTCCGAGGCATCCTGATGTCATAAGCATTGTGCAAAGCAAAACAAGTAACAGACGTCTCTTCATCTGTTCAGCCTCGCTTGGAAACGGTCAACCATTACGACATACAGCCCAAAAAAAATCGGAAAAAGGTACGAAATGAACATCCCCACATGACCTCCCCAATTTTGAATCGTGCTGACTTGAAAATAGGTTGGATTGTAGAAAAACGATAAGGCGATATAGCTAGCAGAGAAGATCATGATCACTTTTTTATGGTTCTTCAGATGCAAAAGTTGACTAATTCCAAAAGATGCTGTGAAGTAATATGGTATGCCGCTAGTGGAAATCAAAAACAAGTAAAAGGCTGCGAAAACAACTTCTATCCGTTCAATAAACGGAAATTCAACAGTCTCAAACAAATCAAGTGTCGGCCAAATATACGTACCAATCTGATAAGGGTTAAATTGTATGTAACAAGCAATCGTTACCAGCAAATAGACAAACATCGTTATTGTATTGGCGATGAGAATACCGGCAGAAGCGTGTTGTTTTTTCCTCAAAAACGGATACAAAATAAACGCAAGCTCAAAGCCGAGGAAGGATAAAACAGTTGTTTTGACTCCCTTTAAAACAGGTAGCCAGCCTTCTTTTAGCACAGGCAGCAAATGAATCAAATGTCCTTCCTGCATCGCAATAAAAAAAAGAGGAAGCATTATAATCATGCTTATACCTACGAACTCAGCATACCGCCCTATCATCCTGACTCCCTGCCTCGCAAGCATGTGCTTCGGGATAATAAAAAGAATCATTAGGAAGTAATTGGCTGTTTGTGGCAGAACCCACGTTTGTGTGATGTGAATAGCTGCAAACAACGTGATAGTAAAGACAAACAGGCAATAAACAATGAAGAGGATACAGCAAATTACGCCTATCCATTTGCCGAAATAGCGGATCAGCAGATCGAATATGGTTTCATTTGGCTGCCGCTTCATAATCTGGATAATGAATAAGCTGATTCCATTCGCCACGATCCATCCTAATATGATCGAAATCCATCCATCTGTACTCGCGACTTCAGCCAAATCAGATGGCAACGTCATAATTCCGATGCCAATCTGAACCTGTGAAATGAACATGATATATTGAAATAAACTGATATCATTGAAGGAATTTATCTTCATTTCTCATCGCCATGCATTCCATTTTTCCCCTGTCGAATCTCTTGTTTGGGATGATTCGACTTCGGGCGTTTCATCATGCTCCAAATCGGCAGGCGTACAAGGTTGTCCTTCCATGCCGTTATTTGTAAAGGTGCAAACGGACTGCCATAAGGTGTCCCCAAGGATTCCATGGACAGAAGATGAACGATCATCACCATCAAGCCAATGACAATTCCTACGATCCCGAACATATAGGACACAATCATCATAGGAAAACGCAAAATCCGCACAGCTGCTGATAAATCCGCATTTGGCAAAATAAAGGATGCGATAGCAGTTGCAGCTACGACTATTACCATGATGTTGCTCACAATCCCGGCCGAAACTGCCGCTTGTCCGATGACAATCCCTCCGACAATACCAACAGTTTGTCCGATTTTCGACGGCAGTCTGAGTCCTGCCTCTCTAAGCATTTCTAATGTAATTTCCATAATAATCGCTTCCAAAAATGGTGGGATCGGTACTCTCTCTCGGGACTCCCCAATCGAGAGTATCAAGCCAAGCGGGATGATTTCATAATGGAACGTAAGAGCAGCAATGTAGAGGGCAGGTAGAAAAATAGAGACAAAAAAGCTGACAAACCGAAGCATCCTAATAAAAGATGCAATAATCCAGCGCATACTGTAATCGTCAGCACTCTGAAAGAATGAAGCTAAGGTCATTGGCCCGACCATTACCCATGGCGAATGATCCATAACGATGACAATTCTTCCCTGGAGGATATGAGAAGCTGCTGAGTCTGGGCGCTCGGTCGTTAAATATTGCGGAAAAGGTGTAAACGCGTTGCTCTCGATCAATTCCTCCAATTCTCCAATATTAATAATTCCGTCGATGCTGACTCCTTTGATTCTCCCTTCTAACTCTGAAAGAGCTTCGCTGTTGATTACATCTCCGAGATAGAGCAAGCCTACCTTTGTCTGACTCCTCAAACCCACCTGCATTTCCTTGATCTTTAGCTCTCGGTCAGGAATGTACCTGCGGATCATGGAGATATTTTGTCCGATCGACTCAACGAAGCTCTGCCTGGAGCCCTTTAGCACTGATTCTGAGAGCGGTTCACTGATATCGCGTTGTGGCCAGCCTTGTGTGTTCAGGAGCAGGCAGTGATCCTCCCCTTCCACGAACAATGCACTTTCACCGCGCAGGATGGATTTTTCGATGATTCCCCAGGATTGGACTGCCTCACTAGAACCTACAGAAAGGTCCAGACTGGTGATACCTGGAAACGATCTGTTCTCAAATAGCAGCGGTCGCAGAATATCGTTATTGATCGAGGTTTTGTCCACCATGCCATCCAAATAAACGAGCAGAGCAGAATGATTCGTCTGATTGATGATAAATTTGGTTGTGATCAGATCAGGCGCATCACAAAAGACAGTATGCAGCTTCTTTATGTTTACAGTAAGATCGGTACTTATGAGATCGCCATTAGCTGAGTCCAGCCATTTTTGCATGTGAAGCCTCTTGCCGAATCGCGTAAAAGTATGTCTCATCACTCGAGCTCCCGGACCCTGGATATTCCATTTCGTGGATTTCTCCTCATATGATCTCACTTCCTTGTTAAAAATATGAATGAAAGGAAGAAAATCTTTCTCAAATAATGAAAAAGGCCCGCGAGAATCAGCACGACAGCCTTTTTGAGTGGGATTGTATTGATTTTGTGTGCTCTCGCTCTGAGTTTGCTTTTGACCATGCTGCATCCCGTTTCATTTCTTACTGCCTTTTTAAGCCTCTCTCCTGGCGGAATGGACCAGATGGCGATCATAGCGAAGGAAGTACATGCAGACCTGTCCATTTTGATCTGCTATCAACTATTTCGTGCCTTGTTTATTTCCTTGGCCGTGCCCCCCATTTTAAAAGCCGTGTTTAAAAAATACAGCAAAGCTAAAACGGCTGTAAGCTAGCACGATCAACTCTTTCAAATAAAAAGAGCATGCTTTGAGACTCCCACCAAAGCATGCTCGACTATTTTCTACCCACTCTTATTCAAAAACAACCATTTCTCCTACGTTTTGAAATCCTGCCTTCCGATAAATGTTGATTCCATCCGTAGAGGCTTGCAACACACAAGGCTTTGCTCTGTCTTCCTCCTTTATTCGCTGGAGAAGATAGCCAAACATCGTGCTGCCGAGTCCTCTTCCTCTATATTCTTGTCTTGTCATTATATCGTAAATTCCATAGCTGCTGTCTGTTTCAATCAAGCAGCCCGTAGATACTGCTTTGCCGTTCAAGAATCCAATAAACCACTGTTGGTGCGGGTGAGCAGAAAAGCTTACCGCAGCTTGATCGAATAACCGTTTTAGGACCTCTCTCTCAGGACTACCCTCAAACAAAGACTGAAAAATGGTAGCGTACCTACGAACATCCTCATTATTCTGCACCTTCTTTATTTCCAAAAGGTCAGAAGACAACGGTGCAGCTGACTTGATCTCGTCACTTTCTAATTTCATGGTAACATTGTGCTCAGCTTCCTCCAGCCCGAGATCAGCTAGCAACCGAACAAACTCATCAGTCAAAAAGCGCTGATCTGTCCAAACACTTACGGGAAATCCCTTGTTTGAATAAGAACGAACGGCTTGCTCTACATTTATTAGCGCAGCTTTGGGTAAGACTGACAACGGAACAAGTACATTAAATGTATCGGATGGTAAACCAGAATCAACTGCGATAAAATACTGATTTTCATCTACATGCGCTCCTGAAAACCATGATGGGAGTGAGGATGCCTTATTCACAAAATTATCCAAAACCAAATCTTGATTTGTTAACATATTGATCACCATTTTCCATTCAATTAAAGAGCGCTCTTGAAAATGTATTATACCTACAGATTTCCAATATTCATATCCAGTTCACTGATTCTCAATCCTCCCATAATATTCTGACTTTTAAGCTCAGCTCTGCAAAAAGAAAAGGCGGCTTTGATTTCCAAAAGCCACCGACAAGCGTCAGACTATACGAGATAAACCCGTTCGACCCTCTTTCCAATACCGCTAACAATTTCATTTGTAATCGTACTGCAACAACTTGCCATCTGTTCTGCTGTAATTGTCTCCACTCCATCTTGTCCGATCAGAGTGACCACATCCCCTTCTTTGACGTCACCGATATGTGTCACGTCAATCATCATTTGATCCATACACACATTTCCTACGATGTTCGCCCTTTGACCCTTGATCAGGACGTATCCTCCCACCTCTGACCATCTTCTAGGAATTCCATCTGCATACCCGATCGACACCGTCGCGATCAGGCTGTCTTTGTTTGTCACATAATTTCGACCATAGCTGATTGAGTCCCCTGCTTGTATCGTTTTGACCAGAGTTACTCTAGCGTATATAGAAAGAACGGGGCGCAGGTCGACTTGGCTGTTTACCGTGTCACCATCGTTTGAAAGCAGACCGTATAGGGCAATTCCTGGACGCGCCAGACCGCACTCTACATCTGGATAATTCAAGATTCCATAGCTGCTCTGGATATGGAGAGTTCCGGGATGTATCCCTTGATCCTCTACTTGTCTCATCACTTCATAGAACCGATTGATTTGCTGCTTTGTGTATTCCATATCTTCTTTTTTATGGCTATCGGAAGCAGATAGATGGGTATAGCTTCCGGTTACTTTCAGGTTTGGGTGCCGGTACATGCGCAAAATTTTCCCTATGTTCTCATAAGCTTCCCCCAGTCTGCCCATTCCCGTATCGATTTTGATGTGGACTTGTATCTTTTTGCCGCACTCATTGAGAGAAGCAGCATAGTCTTCACTGACAACCGTCTGTGTCAAGCGATAACGGGTGAGATCGTTAACTCGTTTTAAGGGGGTAAGCCCTAGGATTACTATTTCTCCTTTTATCCCTTGCTTCCGCAGTTCAATGCCTTCTAACAATTCTGCCACGGCAAAATGACTGACTCCTCGTTGGTTAAGCGCTTTTGCAATTGGTACACTGCCATGACCATAGGCATTCGCTTTGACGACCGCCATCAGCTGACATGCTGGCGGAAGTACTCTTTTTAGCTCAACCAGGATCTGCTCCAGATGTGCCAAATTGATTTCAGCCCAGGCTCTTTGCATAGCTACTTGTTTTGTTTTTTTACGAGAGAGAAACCGAGCGATGACATGAGCAACTAAAACGGAAAGCAAGGTAACGGCAACAAAATGAATGAAGCTGTTCGATACCAAGACAGAGCTCGATCCAGTTGCTTTTCCAATCCCTCTCACTGCTACGATGCACAACGGATGCCAAATGTAGATCCAAGTTGTTACCTGCCGGATATAGGGACCGCCTTTTCCCTTTTGCAAGAGCAGAAGCTGAAACAGGAAATAAACAGCCGGGACGAGAAACACATACATGCTATCGTGTCTCGGCAGCTTGCTATCGCTCAATATCATCCCTTCTACCAGCATCAGCACAAAGGAGGTCGCAAAACAAAGTGCCACCACATTTCTTGATTTTGGTGCTGATGGTCTTTTGGCTATCCAAGCGCCAAGTATCAGATAGATAGGGGCAAAAAAGAAACCATTTCGCGTGTAATCAAACAAGGCGAACATTCGGGTATAAAATGCTTGCAACCATTCACTCTGTTCTGTGAAACCGTAGTAGCTGTCGCCTAACAGTCCAAGGATGTAAAGGATTCCAGCTATACCAAGCACGTATGGGAATGGAAATCTACTATACAAAAAATAAGCCAAATAGACCCCGATGATTAATGCAGGGAAGTACCACAGATGATACATCGTGCCATCAAAAACGATATCCTTTAGCAGCGAGTACATGCTGAAATCATGTGTAAAGTATCCTGCATATACATTGATCGGTACATATAACAAGATCGCTATCACATAGAGCATGCCGATTTTCGAGACGTAGCGATGTATCGTTACTTTGTCCTGAGCCGGGTCCCCTTTCAGCTTTTGAAAAAGGAGGTAGCCCGATGCGATAAAGAAAAATGGGACGGCGAGTCGGGCTACGATGCCAGTAAACAAAAAATCAGCATACTCACTGTAGGACGTGAATGGTCCTGTATGAATCGCGATGACGAGAATGGCTGCGACCACTTTAAAATGGTCAATCAAGCCATAATTATTCGTAGATTCCACCAGAGTATTCACTGCCTTTCTCGTGGAATACCGTCACGATAAATCCATCCTCGTTATTACCAGAAAGATGATACTTCCTGCGATTCGTAATCGGCACGACTGTGCTTTCCTCTGCTGCCTGTACATAATAAATTTCGATCGTGGCGTCCTCGCTCTGAAAAAATAAATGCTCCTTAGCATATTCAAACCTTTTTAAAAAGGCGATGTACTCCTCTAAACAAAAATCATGCTGTTCCATAATCACGGAATGCGGAAATCCGACATATCGAAAATGCCATGGCTCACAAGCAATGTTCGTCAGATGCTCTTTTCCCGATTTGTACCTTTGGATGAATCCGTGCTCAGCCGCGCGATTCTTGAATGATTGACAAACACCTTCATCTGGAAAAGTCGGACAAATAAAATCGACATTACCCTTGTTTTCACCTACATCGACTGCGAGGCCGGTCTGGTGCTCACTTTCATCAGGTCGTGCGACAAAGCTGGCGGTAAATTCCGCTCCATTTTCCCGTACAGAGGTTTCGTACAGCTCCTGTTGTTCTGCTCTGGAGCGATATCCACTCACTGCGATGATGTCGTCCCTGCCCTTGCATGTATTTGGCAAGCAAAAAGTGCAGAGTTCGGCAACCATTTTGTGCATAGCCTTGCCAGGCTAAATTTTCTTTATTA